>JBGPYB010000202.1:0-7098 GCA_041493035.1 Vicinamibacteria bacterium
CCGCGACGAGCGTCGCCGTCCCCGCAAGCGAGCGGTCGAGGAACTGCCGCCGCGTGATGCCGTCTTCTTCCTTCGCGCCCAAATGTCCCACCCTCCGGAGGTTGGTCGAGGCTAGCGCTCCGGTCCCGTGTCGTCAAGGCTCTCCTCGACGGCGATCTTGATGAGCAGGTAGGGGATCCCCCACAACACGGACACGGCGGCGAAAGCGGCCCATCCTCGTGCGGTCATGCCTCATGGAGTCTTGACAACAGGCAGCTCGATGAAGGTCGCCTGACCGGGTCCGTGGTGGACGCGCTGCACCGTCTTCTTGTAGTCCGCCGGCTTGGCCCAGAAGATGTTCGGGACGAAGGTCTGCGGGTTCCGGTCGTAGAGCGGGAACCAGCTCGACTGGACCTGCGCCATGATGCGATGTCCCGGCAGGAAGACGTGGTTGGCGGTCGGGAGGGCGAAGCGATAGAGGAGCGGCTGGTCGGCCGCAATGGGCTTGGCCACCTCGAAGCTCTCGCGGTAGCGTCCACGGAAGATGTCCGCCGAAACCATCAGCTGATAGCCCCCGAGCCCCTTCTGGCCCGCGACCTCGTCGGGATAGAGGTCGATGAGCTTCACGACCCAGTCGGCGTCGGTGCCGCTCGTGGAGGCGATCAGGTTCGCGATGGGCTGTCCACTGATCTTGACGGGGGCCGTCAGGACGTCGGAGGAGAGCGCCACGACGTCGGGACGCCCCGAGGCCTCGCGCTGGTCGTCGACGAGCCACCGTGACCAGCTCCCGTCCTCATAGCCCGTCGGGTGAATGGGACGTGCGCGGAAAGGGACCGGCTTGGCCGGGTCGGAGACGTACTCGTCGAACGGCACGCCGCCCGCCTTCGGAGCGGAGAAGCCGAGCTTCAGGTCGGCGTCGAAATAGAGGGGCGTCGGCTGGACCGAGCACCCGCTCGGACAGCCGGCCGGCCAGGCGGGGAGCCGGCGCCAGGCGTTCGTCCCTGTTTCGAAAGCGGTGACGGCGGACACGTCGGCCTTTGGGGCGCCGTCTTTCAGATATTGATCGAGGAAGGGGCGCAGGACCTCGCGACGGAAGTAGAGCCCAGTGTCGCTGCCAAATCGCAGGGCGCCCAACGAGCTGCCGTCGTGGATCTCCTGGCCGTGGTGCCAGGGACCGAGGACCAGGAACACCTTGTCGTTCCCTGCGTCCTTCGGCTTGAGGGCCTTGTAGAGTGCTATGGCGCCGTAGATGTCCTCCTGATCCCAGAGGCTGTCGACGAGCATCATCGGCACCTTCAGGGGGAGCGCCGCGAGCACCTTGTCCATCGCCTGATCGCGCCAGAAGGCGTCGTAGCTCGGATGCTCCAGGAGCTTCTTCCAGAAGCCAACCTGCTCGAGACCGTGGCGGCGCCCCAGCTCCCCCGCCGAGCCCGCCTCCAGGTACAAGTCGTAGTCGTCGAAGTGGCCCGACCACCACTTGACGTCCGACTTGCGGGTCGCCTCCTGGTCGTAGATGTAGGGCATGTTCTGCTGCCGGAAGGCGCCGTAGTGGAACCAATCGTCCCCCATCCAGCCGTCCACCATCGGATTCATGGGCACCGACACCTTGAGGGCCGGGTGGGGATTGACGAGGGCCATGAGCGGCAGGAAGCCGTCGTACGAGATGCCGAGGATGCCCACCTTGCCGTTGGTCTCCGGGACGTTCTTCACGAGCCAGTCGATGGTGTCGTAGGTGTCGGTCGCGTGGTCGACCGCCGTGGGGTTCTGTGGTCCGCGGAGAGGGCGAGTCATCACGTAGTCCCCCTCGGACTCGTACTTGCCCCGCACGTCCTGGACGACGCGAATGTAGCCCCCTTCGACGATGACCTCCACGGCGTTGTCGTAGCCGTCGAGTACGGGTCCAAGATGCGAGCTTTCGGTGCGACCCGTCAGCTTGTTGGCTTCGTACGGAGTACGCGTCAGGAGAATGGGCGCGCCCTTGGCCCCTTTGGGAATCAGGATCACGGTGTGGAGCTTCACTCCGTCCCGCATCGGGATCATGACGTCGCGCCGAGCGTGGTCGAAGCTGTCGGTGACCGGCTGGAACTGGGCCGGCGTCTCGCTCGGTAGAGAGGACACCGGTTGGGCCGACGCGGGGCCGGCGAAGGCGACGGCCGCGAGGAGCGCAGGGAGGGGGACGATCGATCTCATGTGTTTCTCCTGGCGAAGAGCGTGGGCACGCTACCCCTCGGGGACGGCAGGGTCAAGACGCTCCCCAGGAACTTACGAGGGTTCAGGCAATGCTGGGGCCGGCCCCAAAGAAATAGTCCGCCTCAGGGGACGCGAACCTCCGCGACGTGACCCTTGCGGCCGGTCGAATCGAAGGCGGCCACGCGCACGCGGCCCTTGGCCGGGATGGGGCCGCGGACTTCGAGGCTCTTGGACGTAGGCTCCTTGCCATCGGTGGTATAGCGCAGGACGAAGCCCGGGATCTGGAGGTTACAGAGGATCTGTCCCTCCACGACCTTCAGCCCCGGCGTGGGAATCCGGTAGTTGATTCCGGGATAGGCGCGGTCGAGGCGCGGTAGCTCCCGCCTCCCCAGTACGCCGACGAATTCGGACCACGCGTCCTGAGAGAGACTCGAGGCCCTGGTTTCGTCCGCCTCCCGCGCCCAAGCCGGGTCCGGCGCCCAGGCACGCTCGGCGAGGCCGAAAATCTTCGGCACCAGCATGTAGTCGATGCGCCTCTCGCCGCCGAGAGTCTCGGACCAGAGGCATCCCTCGATCCCCACGACGTTCGACCGGCCGTAGTCGGTCAGCCGGTCCTTGCCCACGAAGACGGCGCGGTCGATGGGGTTGCCGCTCCGGTCCTGGCGCACGTTCCGGTAGTAGTCGAAGGGGATGAACTCGAAAGGCTTGTCGACGTCGACGTAGCCTCCCCAGTCGAGCCCCGGCTCCTCCGGGTTCTTGTTGGAGGCGAGGTCGAAGTACAGGTTGCTGACAGGGGCGAGGACCACCTTGTAGCCGCCGTTGGCGAGGCGGTAGGCCAGGTCCTCGGCGCCGCCGCCCGGCACGTTGTTCCAGACATAGGCGCGCCAGCCGCGCCCCGCGAAATCGGGGTTGGGAATGTTCAAGGGCCTGTCGTCGATCCGCGTCTTCCGGACGCCGATCTCCTCCCATCCCGAGAGGGGAATGCCGTGGGGCTTCAGGATCTGGTCGACGCGGCCGTAGAACGTGAACCAGAGATCGTCGACGCTGGCAAGGTGGTGCTCCTTGAGGTAGGCCTGAACGGCGGGCGATTTCTCCCAGACTCCGGCGGGGACCTCGTCGCCCCCCATGTGGAGGTTGCGTAGGGGGACGCCGGCATCGCGGTGGAGCGCCACCAGGTCCTTCACCACCTGCTCGATGAACGCGTAGGTCGAAGGGAGCGCCGGGTTCATCACGTTGTCGTGGTAGTTCTGTGCCGACGTGTAGACGGAGCGATCGCCCGGGTCGCTCAGGAGGAAGCGCCTCGCGCCGTCGGCGTCGCCGGCTCCGCTGAGCCTGCGAAAACGAGCCTCCATGGCCTTGACGGCCGCCCGGGCGTGGCCGGGCATCTCGATCTCGGGGATGACCTCGATGTACCGAGCGGCGGCGTACTTCAGGATCTCAGTGTAGTCGGCCTTCGTGTAGAAGCCGCTGCCGAAGGGATTGTCGACGTCGGGGCCGGAGCCGTAGGCTGGCGGCAGGAAGCCGCTGGAGCCGAGAGTGTGCCCTCGCCGGGCGCCGACAGCGGTCAGCTCCGGCAGGCTCGGCATCTCGATGCGCCATCCCTCGTCCTCGGTGAGATGGAAGTGGAAGGCGTTCAGCTTGTAGCGTGCCATCAGATCCAGCGTGCGCAGAACGGTGGCCTTCGGCTGGAAGTTGCGCGCCACGTCCAAGTGCAGCCCGCGATAGCCGAAGCGCGGGGCGTCGACGATCTTCAACGCGGGCAGGCTGAGTCCCTTCCCCAAGCTCTGCGGCGGAAGCAGGCTGCGCAACGATTGAACGCCGTAGAAGACTCCGGCGGCGGAGTTGCCCACGATAACAATCCCGTCCTTGGGATCGATGTCCAGGGAGTAGGCCTCAGGAGAATCCTGCCCTTCGACTCGGCCGATCTCGAGACGGACTGTCGCCGCGGCGGGCTTGGCGGGAGCGGCGAAGTACGGACGAAGGAACTCCTTGACGCTGTCCGCCTCCGCCTTCAGCTCCGGGGCGGCGGTCACCGCGGGTGGCGCCTGGATCACCAGATGACCCTCGCGCTTCTCCAGGCTCAACGGTGTCGGGAAGATCGGTGGCAGCGCCTCGGCGGCGACGTCGCGTACGGCCTCGTTGAGCGCGTACTGGGCTTCCGGCGTCACGACGCGAGGATCCCGGCCTGATTGCGACGGGCGCTCGAAGGGCAGTGCCTTATAAGCCAGCGGCACGCCTTTGTCCGGGGCGTCGTCGAAGACGATGTACGGTCCCGTGGGCACGAAGCTGACGTTGACGACCAAGGGCGACAGGTACTCGAACTGCACGGTGGCACCGGGAGCGAGCCCCGCGAAATCCGGAGTTGGCACCAACCGGTGCAGATCACCGGTCAGGTTCTCGATGGAGGCGCCGCCCTTCACCGAGCCCGGCCGCGCGCCTTCCATGCCGCTGAAGTAGATCGCCCATCCCTGGCCGGCCAGCGGCTTCGTGCCGCGGTTGGTCAGGGTGAAGACGGCGCGGGACGCACCCTCGTCGGCCGGTCCGGCGAACACGTCCTCCTTCAGCTCCCACCGCAGCTCGAGAGACGACGTCTCAGCCGAGGCCACGGAGGCCACGAGGGTCAGAAGCAGGGCGGCAATGGCATAGCGCATGGGATTCCCATTAGACCCGGGCTCGGGCTCTCCTTCAAGCGGCCCGTCTCGTCGCCCTCACTCCTTCAGGGAATGGCTCGGCACGGTATCCACCAGAAGTGCCAGTGCCCGGTTCAGCGCGCGATCGCCCGGCTCTTCGCCCTTGAAGTGGCCGAGCCGCACGACCACGAGGTCGTGGGTCGGGACAATCATCGTGGTCTGCCCGCCGGCGCCTCGCATCGAGAATGCGGATCGAGGCACAGGGTCGGCGCCGTCGCCGTTCACCCAGAAGAATCCGCCGCCATAGACGGGCCGCCCATCCGCCTGCCACGCCGGCGCCACGGTCCTCGCGTACTCGACGTAGCCCTCCGGCAGCAGGCGCTCGCCGTTCCAGACTCCGTCCTGGAGATAGAGGTTTCCAAGGCGGGCCCAATCGCGGGCCGAGGCCAATTCGTACCCTTGGGTCAGGAAGTTCCCGTAGGGATCCGTCTCCATCACCATCGTTCGGATGCCGAGTTTGTCGAAGAGAGCGCGCCGCGGGAACGAGAGATAGTCCTCGCCGCGTTTCTCGACGGCCAGACGCACGAGGTAACCCGCCAGCACGGGATCGGTGTTGCGATAGCGGCCGATGGTGTTGGGAGGCCATTGAAGCGGCCGGGTGGACGCGTATTCGTACGAGTTGCCGCCGCCCGTGTAGAGGTACAGGTGATCGGGATAGCCCAACGCTGGGTCGTAGTCGGGGTCCTGGGGCGCCCTTATCCGGAGCCCGCTCGACATCCGCATGAGGTCGCCGATACGGATCTTCGCGCGCGGATCGCCCGCCTTCTTCTGCCATTCGGGAATGGGTGCTGGCTCCCAGAGCTCGTAGGCGCCTTGATGAATCAACCTGGCGATGAGCGTGCCCGTCAGGCTCTTGCCCATCGACCAGCTCTCGAGCGGCGTCGTGCGGGTGATGCCCGCGCCGTAGCGCTCGGCGATGAGGCGTCCCTTGTACGTGACCACGAAGGCCGCTGTCATTCCGGCCGGATCGAAGGCTGCATCCACGGCCGCCTTGAGCCGCGCTGCGTCGATCTCCTTCGGAAGCGGTGGAGCGTCGAGGACATCCCCCATCGGCCAGGGCTGCTTCGAAGCGTCGGGGAGCGAGGACTGCACTTCGATGGGTTTGAAGAACAGCTCGTTCTTCCCCTCGGGGTACGTCACGCAGCCCTGTCCGCCGGTGAAGACCGCCGTGCGAACGACGCCGCTCGGAAGGGTGATGGACACGGTCTTCGCCGTGCGATCGACGACCGGCTTCCCGACATTCTTCCGCTCGGCATACGGGGCCGCGAAGTAGCCGACGTTCTCGGCCGCGAAATCGGGATCGAGTCCGCTGACGAAGACGGCTGAACACATCACCTTCGCGAAGCCCGAGGTGTGGTGCGACAGCGCGTCACCCGGCGGGGGGACGTAAGCCGTGGGAAGCTCCACCGATTTCGCCCGGGCGAGCATGGCCTTTCGCGCGTCATCTGCAGTCTGCTGAGCGGCCGCAGCGACGGCCGAGGCGCAAAGGATCAGAGACCACCAGAGACTCGGCATCAGCCGCGGGAACGCGGTCGGGACTCCCTCCGGTGTGGTTCGGTTGCCTGCGCTCATCGCATCCCTCCCCTGAACACCCGCCCAAGTCTGTCGTCGTCGTCGACCGGTGTCCAGTGGCGAGTTGATGCTCCCCTGCAACGACCGATATCTCGCTTGAAGTACCATTGACGGAGGAAGGCATGAAGAAGACGGGGCGTCGGCTACCAGTCCATCCAGGCGAGATGCGGCGGGAGGATCTGCTGAAGCCTCTCGGAATCAGCATCAACCGCCTGGGGCGGGTGCGTGTGCCGGTCACTCGAATGAGCGAGATCGTCAACGGACGGCGAGGCGTCACTGCCGACACCGCTCTCAGGCCGGCCCGCTACTTCGGCACCACTCCGGAGTTCTGGATGAAACTTCAGGCAGCCTACGACCTGGGCTCCGTGGAGCGCGCCTCGGCTGATCGGATCGCTCGGGACGTCAATCCCCGCGAGGCCGCGTAACGTCGCGGCCTTCGTCAGCGTCGCTCGTTGGGCGGCACCTCCAGGCTGGGGATGGCGGAAGCGGGTGGGAATCGAACCCACCGTCCCTGGGGTTAGCCAGGGACCGGACGGCTTTGAAGGCCGGGCGGGTCACCAGACCCGAATCGCTTCCCTTAGCGCCGCTCCATCACCATCCGCACTCGGCTTCCCGCATCGCGGAACTCCACATGGTCGACGAGGCGGCGCATCAGGAAGACGCCGCG
>JBGPYB010000103.1:0-17139 GCA_041493035.1 Vicinamibacteria bacterium
AGTCGACGAAGCTTCTAGTCTGAGGCCAAGGAGGCCTGCGGTTCATGATCGAAGGTACCGTCAAGTGGTTCAACGAGTCCAAGGGTTTTGGTTTCCTCTCGCGTGAGGGTGGTCCCGACGTTTTCGTCCACCACTCCGAGATCCGCGCCGAGGGATTCCGCACGCTCAACGAGGGCGACAAGGTGCGGTTTGAGGTCGTCGACAGCCCGAAGGGGCCCCGCGCCGCGAACGTCAGCAAGATCTAGGAGACTCGCACCACTCCGCCATTCGAGCGCCCGGGGCCGAAAGGCTCCGGGCGTTTTTGTTTTCGGACGTGTAGGATTGGCGTCATGCGACTGATCACACGCGGAGACCTCGACGGACTGACCTGCGCCATCCTGATCGGTGCCTGCGAGACGATCGACGAGGTCCTCCTCGTCCATCCCCAGGACATCACCGATCATCTCGTCGTCGCGGGCCCGGGCGACATTCTCGCCAACCTTCCGTACCAGTCGGGGTGCGGAAAGTGGTTCGATCACCATCTCCTGACGGCCAGCAACGAGAGGCCCCCCGAGGTCTTCGAGGGACGCTACGGCCTGGCTCCCAGCGCGGCGAGGGTCGTGTACGAGTACTACATCGGCCAACACCCCGAGCTACAACGCCACGAACGCCTGCTGGCCGAGACCGACCGCCTCGACTCGGCTCATCTCAACGTCGAGGACGTCATCGACCCGAAGGACTACATCCTCCTCGGCCTCACCCTCGACCCGCGAACGGGTCTCGGGGCGTTCAAGGACTACTTCCTGAAGCTCGCGGCCTGGCTGCCAGCGCGGCCTATCGGCGAGGTCCTCGCCACGCCCGAGGTCCAGGAACGAGTGCGCCGCATGAAGGAACAGGACGCCGGCTTTCGCGAAGCTACACTGGCGCGGTCGCGCCTCGACGGCAACGTCGTCTTCACCGACTTTCGCGAGACGAATCCCGTTCCCGTGGGCAACCGTTTCCTCGTCTACACCCTCTTTCCCCAGGCCAACATCTCCCTCCGCGTCCATTGGGGGCCGGGGCGGGAGAAGATCGCCGCCGCTGTCGGGCACTCGATCTTCAACCGGACGAGCCGCACCAACGTGGGGGTCCTGATGTCCACGTACGGCGGCGGTGGGCATCGCGGTGCAGGAACGTGCCTGTTCCCTGCCGCCGAGGCCGACGGTCGGATTGCGGAGCTGATCGCGGTGATGAAGCGGGACGGATGAGCCCCGCTCTCGAGGCCCTCCGCGAGGCGGGCCGTGTGGCCTCCGCCGCCCGCGAGATGGGCGCGCGACGGATCGTAGCCGGGGCCCTCGTGCGGGAGGTCTGCCAGGAGGTGGAGGACGAGATCCGCCGGCGCGGTGCGCACCCCGCCTTCCCGGCGCAGTCGTCGCGCAACGAAACGGCAGCCCATTACTGCCCGTCCCCCGACGACGAGACCGCCTACGAAGACGGGGATCTCGCGAAGCTGGACGTCGGCGTCCACGTCGATGGTTACGTCGTCGACACCGCCCTCACCGTGAACGTCGGCGACCGGCCCGAGAACCGTCGCGCGGTCGACGCGGCGCGCTCCGCACTCGACGCCGCCATCGCTGAGGTGCGGGTCGGTGTCGAGGTGGGACGGCTGTCCACGGTCATCGAGTCCACGATCCGCTCCCAGGGGCTCCGTCCGATGCGCAACCTCTGCGGCCACGGCGTGGGGCGTTGGATCGTTCACTGCCCCCCGCCCATCCCCAACTCTCCCGACGGCTCAGGGGCTCGTCTCGCGGCAGGAGCCGTTGTCGCGATCGAGCCGTTCGCGACGACGGGCCAGGGACTCGTGGTCGAGCGCGGGGAGGCTGAGATCTTCCGCTTCGATCCGCAGCGGCCCGACGAACCCGACGTGGATCCGGAGGTCATGGCCGCGATCCGCGCCTTCCGAGGTCTTCCCTTCGCCCGGCGTCAGTTGCGGGACTTTCCCCGCCCCCGCGTCGAGGAAGCCCTCGCGGGCCTCCGAAAGAGGCGGGCGCTGATGGCTTACGCCCCGCTCGTGGAAGCGGGGGGGAACGCCGTGGCCCAGGCGGAGCACACGATCTTCGTTGGCGACGAGGGGGTCGAGGTGCTGACCCGGTGAGGAGGCCTAGACCTTCTCTTCCTCGTCGAGGAGGTCGTAGGGAAGGGGCTGGGGTCCCGGAACGATGCCGGCGATGTCGGGATCCTCAGGCGCGGCTTTGCGATCCAGCTTGATCTTGGTCTCGTCGCGCTCGACCCGCTTGGCGGCCTTGTCACGAGCCCGCTCCTGTCGAGCGATTTCTTTCTGCCTCTTGGCGAATGTCGCGCGTCCTTTGTTGGCCATGATTCGCTCCCGGAAACTAGAATTCTAGCATGTCAAAGCCGAACGGTTCCAACACGCGCCTGGCCTACTCCACGGAGGGCCAAGTCCCGCGCAAGAAGACACCGGCGGCGGCACAAGGCCCTTCGGCGAGCACGGGCGGCATCCGGCTGCGCCTCGATCGACGCGCTTCGGGGCGGGTCGTCACGGTCGTCACCGGGCTCCCCGGCACGCCGGCCCAGCTCGCAACCCTGGCCAGGGACCTCCGAGCGGCGTGCGGCGCGGGCGGCACCGTCAAGGACAAGGCCGTCGAACTGCAAGGGGATCATCGCGACAGGGTAGAGGCCTTCCTCGCGGAAAGAAGCCTTAAATCGAAACGAGCCGGTGGCTGAAAACAGGGGAGACAACGATGACCTTTGACCCGTTTCGCCTCGATCTCCTTCGCGGAAAGACGACCCTCATCACGGGCGGTGGGACGGGCCTCGGCCGATCCATGGCGTTGCGCATGGCGGGGCTCGGCGCGAAGGTAGCGATCCTCGGCCGACGCCCGGAGCCTCTTACGCAAACGGCACAGGCGATCCGCGACGCCGGCGGCACCGCTGCCGCCGTCCCGTGCGACATCCGTGACCCGGAGGCCGTCCACGCCGCCGTGGACGCGGTCGAGAAAGAGCTGGGGCCTGTCAACCAGCTCGTCAACAACGCCGCCGGCAACTTCCTGGCACCCTCCGAGGACCTGACCCCCAACGGTTTCGACGCGGTCGTGCGGATCGTCCTGTACGGCACGTTTCACTGCACGCGGGAAATCGGACGCCGGCTCATCGAACGCAAACAGCCTGGGGAGATCCTTTCGATCGTCACGAGCTACGCGGAGACCGGCTCCGCTTTCGTCCTGCCGTCCGCGGCGGCGAAGGCGGGTGTCCTCGCGATGATGCGCTCCCTCGCCGTCGAGTGGGCCACATACGGGATCCGCCTCAACTCCGTGGCCCCGGGGCCTTTCCCGACCGAGGGCGCCTTCAGCCGCCTGATGCCGGGATCGGAGATGGAGAAGCAGGCGCTCCGCCGCATCCCGTCCCGCCGCTTTGGCGACCACGCCGAGCTCACGAACCTCGTGGCCTACCTCATGAGCGACGCGAGCCCGTACCAAACGGGGGACCTCGTGACCATCGACGGCGCAGAGGGCCTCTTCTCTGGACAGCAGTTCGCCGGCTTCGCCCACCTCGATCGCGCGGCAGCCAAGGCGATGATGGCGTCTCTCAAGCCGAAGAAGTAGCGTGCCGCTTCGCGAGACGCCGTACTGGTGGGAGGGACTCCCCCCGTCCGCCGCCGCCGACGAGCGCCCGTGGCCGGGGCGCACCGACGTCGCGGTCATCGGCGGCGGCTATACCGGCCTCTCCGCCGCACGGACGCTCGCTCGCGGCGGCACCTCGGTCGTGGTCCTGGAGCGAGAGACCGTCGGCTGGGGAGCCAGCTCGCGGAACGGCGGGCAGGTCCTCACCGGGCAGAAGGTCGGCATCGACGACCTGCTGCACCGCTTCGGCGCGGAGCGGGCGCGGGCCATCTTTGGCGCGTCGCTGGCCGCCATCGATTTCGTGGAGCGCGTCGTCGCAGGGGAAGGAATCGACTGCGGCTTCTCCCGAGCGGGGCATCTCGAAGCCGCGTGCAAGCCGGCCCATTTCGACGGCTTCCGAAAGACGCAGGAGCTGCTGGCGCGGGCCTTCGGCCATGAAGTGGATGTCATTCCGCGGGCCGAACAGGAGAGCGAGCTGGGGTCGAGCTTCTATCACGGCCTGCTCCTCGACCCGAAGAGCGCCGGGCTTCACCCGGGACGCTACGTGCGTGGCCTCGCGGCAGCGGCGGCGCGCGCGGGGGCCGACGTCCGCGAGCGCACGGCGGTGGAAGCGCTGCGACGCGACGGGAACGGCTTCATCGTGGGGACGTCTCGCGGACGCCTCCGAGCCCAGGAGGTGTTGGTCGCGACCAACGGATACACCGGCGCCGCCACGCCAGCGCTCCGACGGCGCATCGTCCCCGTGGGCTCGTACATAGTGGCCACCGCGCCTATTCCCCAGGGTGTGGCGGAGACGCTCTTGCCACGCCGCCGCATGGTCTTCGACTCCAAGAACTTCCTCTACTACTTCCGTCTCTCGGACGACAACAGGCTCCTCTTCGGCGGCCGCGCGCAGTTCACGCCGTCTACGGCGAGCAGCACCAGGACCAGCGCCGAGATCCTGCGGAGAGCGATGGTCGAGGTCTTCCCAGCCCTGCGGGACGTGGCGCTCGACTACGCCTGGAGCGGAAATGTCGGCTTCACGCGAGACTTTCTGCTCCATGCCGGACAGCTCGGCGACCTCCGCTTTTCGATGGGGTGCTGCGGCCACGGGGTCGGGATGTCGACCTATCTGGGCGACGTGATCGCCGATCTGATCCTGGGCCGCCCCGATCGCAATCCGTTTCGCGCTCTGCCCTTTCCCGCGATTCCGCTCTATACCGGCCGGCCGTGGTTCCTACCCCTGGCGGGAGCGTGGTACAAGCTCCTCGACTGGCTCCAGTGAAAAAAGCCTCCGTCTTCCAGCTCGTCTTCATGACGTACGCCGTGATCTGTAGCGGCGCCTACGGCCTTGAAGAGATGGTCTCGGCCTCGGGGCCGGGGCTGGCCCTCGTGGCGCTCCTCGTTCTCCCGGTGGTCTACGCGGCCCCCATCTCCCTGGCCTGCGCGGAGCTGTCGGCGCGCCACCCGGTGGAAGGGGGCTACTACCGCTGGGTGCGGATGGCGTTCGGCGACTTCGCCGGATACATGGCCGGGTGGCTCGTGTGGGGAACGATGTTCGCCACCAACGCCGCCTTCGCCGTCCTCTTCGGCAACTACCTGCGCTACTTCGTTCCAGGGCTGCCGGCGGGCGCCCACTTCTGGGTAGCGGTGGCGCTCGTATGGGTGACGACGGCCCTCAACTATCGTGGGATCCAGCTCGTCGGCAACGCGTCGGTGATCCTGACGTTCCTGATCTTCCTCCCCTTCCTGGCCCTGACGGTGCTGGGCCTCGCCCAGTGGCACGTCAACCCCTTCGTTCCTTTCGCGCACCCCGACAAGAGCCTCATCGGAGCCATGGGGAGCGGGTTCCTGATCGCCATATGGCTCTACGGCGGTTTCGAGAAGCTCACGGTCAGCGCCGAGGAGGTCGAGAACCCGGCCCGCGCCTTCCCCATTGCCCTGGCCTTCGCGGTGCCGATGTGCGCCCTCAGCTACTTTCTGCCCACCTTCGCGTCCCTCGTGGCCAACGCCGACTGGCGCGAGTGGGGGGAGTCGTACTACACCGTGGCTGCTACCAAGGTGGGCGGACCTCTCCTGGGGACCGCGATGGCGGCGGGTGGGCTTGTGAGCCAGGCCTGCATCCTGCTGGTGACGATCCTGGCCCAGTCGCGCCTCCCCATGGTGCTGGCCGACGACGGGCTCTTCTTCCGCTCCTTCGGACGGAAGCACCCGCGGTTCGGCTCGCCCGTGGCATCACTGGTGCTGGGGGGCGTCGTCCTATCGCTGCTCTGCCGTTTCCGCTTCTCGCAGCTTGCCGGCATCTACTCGATTGTCCAAGTGCTCTCGTACCTCCTCATCTATGCGGCGCTCTTCCGGCTGCGGCGGAAAGACCCGGGGCCGGGGGACGGCGGCTTCCGTATCCCCGTCGGCCTGCGGGGGCTCGGCCTGATGATCGCCCCCAGCGTGGCGATCGTCGTCGTCGTGGTGGGAACAGGGCTCTTCCACGACGGGATCTTCGACGGGGAGCAGGCACTCCTGGACCTCGCGATCTTCGCGTCGGGGCCCGTCAGTTACCTTCTGTTCCGGAGGCTTGGGTCAGCGGGGGGCTCGAGCCCGCTCCCTTGACTCCCGCCGCGGCGGCTGGCACAGTCGAGGTTTGCCCTCCGGCCCCGTGGGCCGGGAAAGGATGATCTTCGTGAAGAGACCCCTCGCATTCCTCGTGGCCGCCGCGTCGCTCCTTCTCATGGCGGCCTGCGGCAGCAAGAGCAACCCGACGAGCCCGAGCGAGCAGCTCGTGGTCCAGGACCTCGTCGTGGGAACCGGCGCCACCGCCGCCGTGGGGAACACAGTGACCGTCAAGTACGTCGGCACCTTCACCGACGGCACCACGTTCGACAGTGGTCAGTTCCCGTTCGTTCTCGGCGCAGGCCAGGTGATCGCCGGCTTCGACCAGGGAATCGTGGGAATGAAGGTGGGAGGGAAGCGCAAGCTGACGGTTCCGCCGAGCCTGGGCTACCCCAATGGGAACGGCGGATCGATTCCCCCGAACACGACGCTCGTCTTCGTGGTCGACCTCCTCTCCGTCAGCTGAAGGCCGCCGGCCCGTCAGTAGCCGCGGGTCTTGTCGACGACGTTTTGCAGCGGCTCGCCGCGGCGGAAGCGCGCGAGGTTCTCGAGGAAGAGCCGAACCGCGTCGTCGCGCCAGGTGAGGGTGTGGTCGGCGCAGTGGGGAGAGACAAGAACGTTCACGAGACGGTAGAAGGGATGCCCGGCCGGAAGCGGCTCCGTCTCGAAGACGTCCAGGGCGGCGCCGCGGATGCGCTTCTCTTCGAGGGCGCGCACGAGGGCGCCCTCGTCCACCGTCGCTCCTCGGCCCACGTTCACGAAGACGGCCGACGGCTTCATCGCGTCGATCGCATGGGCATCGATCATCCGGCGCGTCCCGTCGGTGGCCGGTAGCGCCACGGCGACGTAGTCGGAGCGGGCCATCAGGTCACGGAGTTGGCCTTGCGGAACCCACTCGTCGACGCGAGGATCCGGGGCTGGCGCGGCGCTTCGACGCAGCGCGAGGACTCGGAGGCCGCAGCTCCTTACCTGTTCGGCGATCGCTGCGCCGATGTCGCCGTAGCCGACGATGCCGATTGTCTTGCCGCTCACCTCTTCGACGTCGAACGGGTCCCATCGCCCGGCGCGTTGGTTCTCCACCATGCGCGCGACGCCCTTCGCGAAGTACAGAATCGCCGCAAGAACAAACTCCCCGAGCGCCCCGCTGTAGACGCCCCGCGCGTTGGTGAGCGGTGCCGGGTGAGCCGCGATGCCCGGCAGCAGAAGGCCGTCGAGGCCCGCCCAGCGCGTGTGGACCCACCGCACCCGCGGCGCCAACGCGAGCACGGCCTCGAGCGCCCTCGGGTTGCTCCCCGAGAGGAAGACCGCGTCTGCGCCCTGGGCGGCGCCGCCGAAATCCTCGGGCCGCTCGCCGACGACGAAACGCACGCCGTCGCCGGCCTCGGCCAGGAGGCGGAGGCTCGCGTCGGCGGGCGGCCCGATCACCAGAACAGTCGTGTCATGCATCCCCGAGACCGTACCACGGGAGTTAGAATCCGCGGCAGGAGGGAACCATGCTTTCACTGCTCCTCGCCGCCGCCGTACTCGCAGGGCCGTCGGCCGATGCGGCCGCCAAGCCCGTTACCGCCGCCTACTACTACAAGGTCCGATGGGGTTTTCAGCAGGAGTTCGAGCGTCTCTTCTTTGCCAACCACTATCCGCTCCTGAAGGCCCAGATGGCGGCGGGCCGGATGAAGGATGTCGAAGTCTTCAAGCCCACGTACCACGGCGATGGTCACGCGGATTGGACCTTCCTCGTGGTCATCACCTATTCCAACTGGGCCGCATTCCAGGGAGTGCTCGGAGAGGAGAAAGAGCTGATCAAGAAGCTCTACCCCGACCAGGAGAAATATGAGAAGGAAGAGCAGCGGCGCTTCGAGATCCTGGAGGCCCATTGGGACGTCCCACTCAGTCCCGTCAGCCCGCCTCAGTAGGGGTGCTGCCGGACCCAGTGGATGTAGTCGACGAGGCGCGCGGCTTCGTCGTCGCTGACGTAGCCGCGGTAGGCCGGCATCTTGATCGGTTGTCGCTCGAGGAAGAACTGGGCGGAGCGGTTCGCGGCGAGCCGCTTCGTTCCACCGTCGAGAATCCAGTCGCGCGTCTCCTGGTCGTCGCGGGCGAGGTCCGCGAAGTCGTCGCCGTCCCAGGACGGGATGTAGCCCTTGAAGGCGCGGGCGTTGGGCATGGCGCCCCGGCCCTGCGGCCCGTGACAATTGAAGCAGCCGAACTTCAGCGCCACCTGCCGCCCGGCTTCGGCCTTCTCGTCCTTGGGTTTCTGGAAGTCACCGACCGCTTTGACGTAGGCGACCAGATCGGCCACCTGGGCGTCGCTCAGGATCCCGCCGAAGGCCGGCATGCGCACGACAGCCTTGTGCCTGAGCTTCATCTGCTCCGGGTCCTTGCGCACGCTCGCGGGGAGACCGTCCACGATCCACTCCCGGATCTCCCCTTCGTTCTCGACGTACGTGGCCAGGATCCCCCCCGACCACGGGGGCACGTCCTCGAGACCGTGCCCCGGGTCGGGCATGCCGCGATGCCCGCCAGGGCCGTGGCAGGTGAAGCAGCCCGTCTCATCGGCGATCCGGTAGCCCCGCTGGACGGCACCCAGATTCTTCGTGCGGAAGCGACCCACGGCCAGGTAAGCGACGCCGGCCAGAACCAGGACGGTCGCCGCCCACCACAGTTTCCGCACGCAGGGAATCTCCGAGTGCGCCTAGTGTAACTCGCCTACACGTCGGTACGAGGCTCGGCGGCTGGACGGATGGGCGATCCGCCGCGTTTGACAGCGCCTCGCCGTGGACGATAGCGTGATGAGTTGCTCATGACGACCACTCCTCCGACGGCCCGCCGCATCCCCAAGATCGACCTGGTCCACGACGACCGGCGCGTGGACGACTACTCCTGGCTGCGGGACAAGGCCGACCCTGAAGTGAAGGCCTACCTCGAGGCCGAGAACGCCTACGCCGACGCGGTCATGAAGCCGACCGTCGCCCTCCAGGAGACGCTCTACAAGGAGATGCTCGGGCGAATCCAGGAGACCGACATGGGCGTTCCGTTCCGAAAGGGTGCCCATCTCTACTACTCTCGTACGGAGCAGGGGAAGCAGTACCCGATTTACTGCCGCAAGAAGGGCGATCTCGACGCACCCGAGGAGATCACCCTGGACCTGAACGCCCTGGCCGAAGGGCAGGCGTTCATGGCGCTCGGGGCCTACACCGTGAGCGACGACGGCCGGTTCCTCGCCTATTCGACCGACAACACGGGCTTTCGCCAGTACACGCTCACTGTCAAGGATCTGGTCTCCGGCGAGACTCTCCCGTTGCAGGTCGAGCGCACCGGCTCTGTCGCGTGGGCCACGGACAATCGGACGCTCTTCTACAGCGTCGAGGACGAGCAGACGAAACGGCACTACCGTCTCTATCGCCATCGCCTGGCGACCGACGCACACACTTTGATCTACGAGGAACCCGACGAGGCTTTCAACATCGGCGTCGGGCGCACGCGGAGCCGCGCCTATATGGTCCTGGGCATCGGGAGCCACACCACGTCCGAAGCCCGCGTTCTGCCCGCCGACCAGCCCGACGCCGCATGGACCCTCGTGGCTCCGCGCGTCGCGGAGCAGGAATACGAGGTCGATCACCACGGCGATCATTTCTACATCCGCGTCAACGACACGGGACGCAACTTTCGCCTGGTTTCGGCGCCGGTGGCCCAGCCGGGGCGGCACGCTTGGACCGAGGTCCTGCCCCATCGCCACGACGTGATGATCGAGGGGGTGGATGTTTTTCGGGATCACTACGTCGTCTGGGAGCGCCAGGACGGATTGCCCCAAGCCCGAATCACCGACTGGCGCAGCGGCAAGTCCCACCGCCTCGCCTTCCCCGAGCCCGTCTACGCGGCCTTCCCCGGGACGAACGCCGAGTGGGAGACGCTCGAGTACCGCTACTCGTACCAATCCCTGACCACCCCCAGCTCCGTCTTCGACTACAACATGGAGACGCGGGAGGTCACGCTCCTCAAGGAACAGCCCGTGCTCGGCGGCTACGATCGCACGCAGTACGTGTCGGAGCGCCTCGAAGCCACCGCGCCCGACGGCGTCAAGGTCCCGCTGTCTCTCGTCTACCGCAAGGGGCTTGCTCGAGACGGCTCCGCACCTTCCTTCCTCACGGCCTACGGCTCGTACGGCTTCCCGATGCCCATCACCTTCTCCTCGAACCGGCTCTCTCTCCTCGACCGCGGCTTCGTCTTCGCCATCGCCCACATCCGCGGCGGCGGCGACCTCGGCAAGCCCTGGCACGACGACGGCCGCATGATGAGGAAGCGGAACACCTTCACCGACTTCATCGCATGCGCAGAGCGGCTGGTCCAGAACGGCTACACGCGGAGCAAACGCCTTGCCATCGAAGGCGGAAGCGCCGGCGGTCTCCTGATGGGCGCCGTGACCAACATGCGTCCCGATCTCTTCGGCGTCGTCATCTCCAAGGTCCCCTTCGTCGACGTGATCAACACGATGCTCGATGAGACCCTTCCCCTGACCGTGGCGGAGTACGAGGAGTGGGGGAACCCGAACAAGAAGGACGAGTACGGGTACATGAAGTCCTATTGCCCGTATTCAAACGTCGAGGCGAAGGCCTATCCCGCGATGCTCGTGAAGACGGCCTTCAACGACAGCCAGGTGATGTACTGGGAGCCGGCGAAGTACGTGGCGAGGCTGCGGACGCTGAAGACCGACGATCGGGTTCTGCTGCTCAAGACCAACATGGCGGCGGGCCACGGTGGCGCCTCCGGCCGGTACGACTACTTGCGGGAGATCGCGTTCGACTACGCCTTCGCCTTGTCGCGGCTCGGCGTCGGGGTGTAGTGGACACGCTTCGCAGCTACGTGGGCGGGCGTTGGGTGGATGGGAAGGGTTCCCTCGACACCCTCGTGAACCCCGCGACCGAGGAGCCCCTCGCCCGCGTCGGCAGCGACGGCATTGACCGCGGCGCGGCCCTCGACTTTGCCCGGCGAACCGGTGGCCCGGCTCTTCGCGCGCTCACCTTCGCCGAGCGCGGTGCAATGCTCAAGGCGATGTGCGACAGGGTCCAGGCCCATCGCGACGAGATCCTCGACCTGGCCGTCGCCAACGGTGGCAACACCCGGAGCGATGCGAAGTTCGACGTCGACGGCGCGACCTTCACGCTCTCGGCCTACGCGGAGCTGGGCAAGAGCCTGGGAGACGCGCGCCTGCTGGTGGACGGCGAGGGCATGACGCTCGGACGCTCGCCTCGCTTCCACGGTCAGCACATCTCGGTGCCGCGCCACGGCGTCGCCATCCACGTCAACGCCTTCAACTTCCCCGCGTGGGGACTGGCCGAGAAAGCGGCGGTCGCGATCCTCGCGGGCGTTCCCGTCGTGTCGAAGCCGGCCACCAGCTCGGCCCTCGTCGCCCACCGCATCGTCGAGATCCTGGTCGACGCGAAGGTCCTGCCCGAAGGGGCCCTGTCTCTCCTCGTCGGCGGCGCAGGCGACCTCTTGCGCCACGTCGGCCCGCAGGACGTCGTGGCCTTCACGGGCTCCGGCGACACGGGTGCCCTGATCCGAGGGATGCCGGAGCTGATCCGTGACTCGGTGCGCGTCAACGTTGAAGCCGACAGCCTGAACGCCGCCGTCCTGGGCCCCGATGTCGAGCCGGGCTCCGAGACGTATGACCTGTTTCTCAAGGACGTCATCCGCGACATGACGCAGAAGGCGGGGCAGAAGTGCACCGCGATCCGCCGTGTCCTGGCGCCGGTGGGCGTCGCCGACCGCGTCCGCGACGACGTCATCGACCGCCTCTCGGCCCTCACCGTGGGGAACCCGGTTCTCGACGGCGTGCGGATGGGGCCGGTGGCCACGGCGGCGCAGCGGGACGACGTGAACGCCGGCATCGAGGCCCTCGCCCGCGACGGGCGCCTCGTCTTCGGCCGCACGACTGCGCCGCTGGGCGTTCCCGAAGGGAAGGGCTTCTTCGTAGGACCGGTGCTGATCGAGGTGGAGCCGGGGGCCGAGGCGGCGACCGTCCACTCGCGCGAGGTCTTCGGTCCCGTGGCTACGGTAGTCCCCTACTCCGGCGATGCCGCCAGCGCCACCCTGATCGTGGCGCGAGGCCGCGGCGGTCTCGTCTCGTCGATCTACTCCGAGGATGCGGCGTTTACCACGGAGGTGGCGCTCGGCCTGGCCCCGTACCACGGGCGCCTCTTCCTCGGCAGCGCGAAGATCGCCGAGTACTCGCCGGGACCCGGCACGGTGCTCCCGTCTCTCGTCCACGGAGGACCCGGGCGCGCCGGTGGCGGCGAGGAGCTGGGGGGCCTCCGCGCCCTCTCGTTCTACATGCAGCGGGCCGCCCTCGAGGGAGCACGCCCCGTCATAGAGCGGATTACGGGGATCAAGTGACGAGAGGTGCGCCTGGACGTCGTCCCTGAGACGACGCCGGCTACGGCCCGACGCCCCCCAGTAGGAGACGCGGCTTCGCGCCCTTGCGCGCGATCTTCACTTCGACCTCGCGCTTGTCGGCGGTCGGGGACGCGTCGTAGGTCACGCGCCAGGGCGCCTCGAGCTCGGGGCTCAACCGCTGCAGAACCTTCCCCACTCCGGAAGCGGCGCCTATGGTCTCGTAGCGGCCGCCGGTCCACTTCACGATGCCATCGAGGTCGGGCAGGTAGGCACCTGTGGTGCCGAACTGGATCACTAGCACGAGCGGCGCGGCCTTGCCCATCGACTGCATCGCGAGGGCCTGGTCGTCGGGCTCGAAGGACTCGCTCGTGATCGCGAAGATGACGCGCCTCGTGCCCTTCTTCTGTGCGAGGCGGAGCGAGGCGTCCGACAGGGCGTCGTACAGTGACACCTTTCCGAAGGGCACTTTCGCCTTGAGGGCTGCGCGAGCCTGTGCGAGATCCGTCAGGTCCACCACCGTCGGAGGCGTGCCGATGGTCATGAGCGTCCGATCGGTGCCCTCGGGCAGCGCCGCCAGGAAATCCATCACCGGGTCCACGAGGTCGCTCCGGAACACGCTGCCCAGGGTGGCGCTCGAGTCGAGGAGCACGGCGAGCGCCAGCGGCCGGCCATCGCGTTCGACGCGCTTCACCTCACGGGCCTGGCCGTTCTCCTTGACCGTCACCTCGGCGGCGGTCAGGTCCTGCGCCATGCGGCCCGACTTGTCGATTACGGTCACGGTGACCGCCACGGTTCTTGCCGCCGCGCCTTCGGCGGCCGGCAGCGCGGCGATCGACAGCAAGAAGGCGGCGATCACGGGAACCTCCGTTCAGTTACTCGACGGCTCATCGGCCACGTGTACCACGCCGACCCGCTCCTCTGCAAAGGCTGCGGCGCGCCGTCTAGCGAGAGGACTGGAGAATCCCGACGACGTCGGACGGGTGGTAGGAGACCGCCCAGGACCATCGGCCGAAACCGCCGTGCTGGTTCACCGCCTGGACCCACTCTTCGAGAAACCGCCGCTTTGCTCGGTTCTGCGCGGAGTCTTGTCCCTTGACCTCGAGAACCAGCAGAGCCCCGCTGCGCAGGCGGATCAGGAAATCCGGCCGATACTTTCTCACGACACCGTCGAAGACATAGGAGATCTCGAACCCCAGGTGGTCGTTCTTCGCCCAAGCGACGACGTTGGCCTCATGGTCGAGGGCGAAAGCCTCGCTCGCCTCCCATGTGCTGTCGAAGACGCAGCGATTGACGTGGCAGCGCTGCGTGTACTCCCAGGGGCGGCCGGTGTGCCAGGGGAGCATGTCGCCGGTGCTGCGGATCGGATGCTCTCCATCGAAGACGGGCGTGATCGACTCGGTGTTCTCGAAGCGGATCTCCTCCCAGATGTGGCGAACAAGCTTGTTCATGTTGAGGGTGAGCAGCAGCCGCCTCCTTAGCGGATCCATCATGAACAGCTCGGGCTCCATGTGAATGCAGTCAGACGCGAGGAACCTCTCGACGATGCCGACGAGTTGTGCGAGCAGCCACTCGCGGCTTCCGGTCCATCCGGGCTGCATCTGATCGAAGAGCTGGGCCGCGGTCTCGAAGACGATCCTCTGCATCCGGAGGCGGCCGTGCAGCTCCTCCAGCTCGATCGGCGTCAACCGCGTCATGTCCGTCTTCCCCTCCATGACGGGGGCCAGCTCGGCAAGCGTCGCGACATCGGTGGCCATCAGGTCCAGGGTCCGCACGCGACCGAGGTCCAGCGAAAGGCGCGGCGCGTAGGAGTGCTCGACGCGGAGGATGTTAGGCCACGTGATCTCGAAATCCGCCCTGTCGGGCAGCGGCTCGATGCGTGACTTCGGGGGCGGGGGCGGCGGAAGAACGTCGGGGTCTCCGCTCTCGTGGGGGAGAAACGTGAACGGCACGCCGAAAATGTTCACGTACTCGGGGGCGAAGAGTCCGCTCACCGGGTCGACCTCGTAGGACGTCCGCCTCAGGCCACGGCCCACGACCTGCTCGCAGAGAAGCTGGCTGGAGAAAGCCCTGAGACCCATCACGTGAGTCACGGTCTTCGCGTCCCAGCCCTCCGTGAGCATTCCGACCGAGATGACGTTCTGGATGGCGGCGCCGGGCTTGCCGGGCTGGCCGATGGTGTCCACCATGAGCCGGAGGCGTGCGGCCTGTTGGTCCCTGGTCAGCTTGCGAGCCGGAGGGTCGTCAGCGAGGGCGTCGACCTCCACATCGGATTCGGCTGCATCCGCCTCCGCATCCTCGCGAGCCTCGGCCTTCTCCAGAACCTTCGAGTCGATGTGCAGCGTCTTGTCGGGAGCGGTCAGCTCTTCGATGGGGATCCGGCCCCGGTCGAAGGCGTACTTCACCCGCGCCGCCGTCTCGGTCCGGTTGGCCACCGTGATGATGACTGGCGGTGTGTCGCGTCGCTCCTTGTCCCATCTCCGGCTCGTTTCGAGCCAGTCCTTGCCGAGCAGCATGTACGCGTTGCGGACCAGGTCCGGGAGGGCGTCGTGCTCCTCGGCCTTCCGGTTCAAGTCGTCCTTCACATGTTGATAGATGTGATAGAGCTTCGACCGATAGTCGCGGGCGTTCGGCACGCCGTCGTCTCGCACCACGACGCGCGGCGTCTTGACGAGGCCCGACTCGATGGCGTCGTTCAGGCCGAAGTCGCTGACAATCCACGAGAAGAGCGCCTCCTCGTCGTTGTTCTTCCCTGAAGGAGCGAAGGGCGTGGCCGAGAAGTCGTAGCACGCGAGGATGCCTCGCGTGCGGTGGATGCGGTCCAGGCCGCCGATCCACTTCGTGGCCTCCTCGATGTCGGCCTTGGCGACGCCCTTGACCTTTGACTCTGCCGGCACACGCCACGCGTGGTGGGCTTCGTCATTCAGGACGAGGAGGTTCGACGCGTCCGCCATCTCACCCAGGACTTCCCGGACGTAGGCGAGGTCGCTCTTGGCGCCGCGTTTGTCGACGCCCCGGCGGCGTCCGATCTGTGCCTCGGTCTCCCAGTTGAGGGCGTGCCAGTTGCGGATGAGCACACGCCCCTGCCGCAGCCGTTCGCGCAGCGCCACAGGGACCATGTCGAAGTGGTCGTAGTAGTTGCCCGTGGCCGAGTGTTGGAGAACCTCGAGCCTCTTCCTCACGGTGAGCCCCGGCGCGACGATGAACACGTTCTTCGAGAATCGCTTGTCTTGCGGGTTCGCGACGCGGTTCAAGACGTGCCACGCGATGACCATCGCCATGACCAGAGTCTTGCCCGACCCCGTGGCCATCTTGGCGCAGAGCCGCGGAAACGGGCCGCCGTCGCCACGGATCTCGACGCTCTGGAGGTCGCCGGGCGGGGCTTCCGCAAGCCAGATCAGCGTCTCGATCGCCTCCAACTGGCAGAAGAAGAACCGGCGCTGCCCCTCCGACAGCTCAGGGTCTCGCCAATGCTGAAGAAGGCGTTCGGTGATGCCGGTCACGCCGGGATAGCCCGCGTCACGCCAGGCCGTCACCCGCGACCGGATCCGGTTCGGCAGCTCCAGCGGAACGAAGATCCCCGGATCGTCGAAGTTCCGCGCGTCCGCGGTCGCCTTGACGTACCCGGCTGGGCGACGTCCAGAGACTCGGCTGAAGCTGCGGCTCTCCCGGTCGTACTTCCAGTGCTCGCCGGGTTCCGTGTAAGGCGAGTTGATGATGAGCTGGTCGATGGAACCGGGCATCAGACTCCGTCGTGCGAAGGCAGGCTTGGCGCTCTAGTCGTCGTCGAGGTCTTCGAAGAGGCGGTCCTCGGCTCCGAGATCAGGGTCCGTGGACTCAAAGAGCCGAGTCTTGGGGCGCACCTTGCCCCGCCCGTCGGCGGCGGCCTCATCCTCGGCCGCGGCCTGCTCATCCGTCTGACTCTCGTAGTGAGCGAGAACCCTCTGCACCCGGTCCTCGTCCCAACCCGTCGGGAACTTGGTCGGCGCCATCAAGCAACCTCGAGAACTTCGACCTCGACGTGCCCTCCCGCGGAGCTTTCGGGGATGGGGAGACCCTTTTAGCGGAGCCCTTCGAGGTGGAACTCCAGGGCCTCACGCATGCTTTGGGCTGTCTCTTCCTTGGTGGCGCCAGTGGCGGCACAGCCGGGCACATCAGGGCTGTAGGCCGCCCAGTTGTTGGGGGCCTTTTCGAAGACAACGACGTAGCGGTGCATGCTGTCTCCTCTCCTGCTGTGGAGCGTCCCCTTGGGCAGGTCATCTCCCGGCTTGCCCGGAACGGTCACGACCCCGATCTTCGCCGGATGGCTGAACTGATGGTGGCTCCCGCGGACTCGGCTGAGCCGCCAGCCATCCTCCCCAGCATCTTAACCACATCTCGAACCTTCATATTCCGTTGCCGATCACTTCACATCCACGACCTTCAAGCTTTCGATCCCCCGGTCGTCTGGAATCCGCCGGGGATCGTCTTGCAGCTTACCGGAGACCGTGGGACACGAACCCTCTCCATGAGCGCCAGTCGGAGGGATGACGTTCGCAAGCTGTGGGGAGACGAGGTCATTGTC
>JBGPYB010000140.1:0-12025 GCA_041493035.1 Vicinamibacteria bacterium
CCGTTGATGCCATCGTCAACGCCGCCAACGAGTCCCTGTGCGGGGGAGGAGGGGTGGACGGTGCGATTCATCGGGCAGCGGGTCCGGATCTCCTCGCCGAGTGCCGGACGCTCGGGGGCTGCGCCACCGGCTCGGCGAAGATCACGAAGGGGTACCGGCTTCCCGCCGCACACGTCATCCATGCCGTTGGCCCCGTCTGGGCCGGAGGCGGACGGGGGGAGGACGACCTCCTCGCATCCTGCCATCGGAGTGCCCTTCAAATCGCCGAGGCGCACGGCCTGCGCTCGATGGCCTTCCCGGCCATAAGTTGCGGTGCGTATCGTTTCCCCGTGCAGCGAGCGGCGGAGATCGCCATGCGTACCCTCAGCGAGGAACTCCCATCCCTCCGCCTGGAACGAGTCGTGTTCGCCGTGCGCGAGCCGGCGGTCGAGGCCGCCTTTCGTCGCAGCCTGGAGAAGTACGCTTGGCGTGGAGAAGGGACCACATGATCAGGCAGCTCTTGGTGGTGGCGCTTCTAGCGGCGCCCCAGGCGCCGAACGGGATCCGAAAGGAATTCGCGCGCCTTGGCGTGGACACCGCCCTGGTCCTGCCGAGCTCGGCGCTCGACGAATTTCCGATATGGTCACCCGACTCGCGGTATGTCGCTGCCAACGTGATGGGCACATGGAACCGAGTCGACCTTCACGAGATCACTCTAGCGCCAGGAACCTGGCACGGCGGGGAGCGGATTGGCGTCGTGGAGGCGCGAGCGATCGTCGAGCCACTCGAGCAGTCCCTCGTCCACCGATGGAAGCCCGAGGTCGAGCCAGATCCGGCCGTGGCGGAGAGCCGCTCCATCAGAATCGAGTTTCGGCAAGAAGAGCTGAGGAGCTCCTTGGTAGTCACGCGGCGAGGCAAAGCCCCTGTTGTGAAGTGGACCTCGGGCCTCGAAGAGTGCGGGTCTCCCGTGCTGTCCCCTGACGGAAGCCTCGTAGCCTTTCTTTGCCTGACGAATGGCTTGTTCGTGATGAACCTCAAGTAACGTCCCGAGAGCGGCGGCCCTCGGCTTGGTGGTGCCTTGAGCCCGGTCGATTGCGTCGATGAAACCCCCCCTTTTCGAGCGCGTGTCACGCATGTCACTTTTGCACTTGACATGTAACCGATATGGGCTATACGCTCCGCGCCTCTCTTCAACGGATTAGTGGCTCAAGTGCTCGGTTCCTGGTCTCAGATCGCAGGATCTGCGCAGAAGCTGTGTCGGGCCGTGGCGGTGTCAAAGGTGACAGTCATGCGGGCCCGGCATCTTCTTCTAATAGCAGTCTGTCTGGCCGTGAGCGTCCCCGCCAGCGGTCAGGCGCCCCTCCGCAAGATCGGAGAGATGGAGGTTTCCCTCGTTGGGCTGACCGCGACCCTGGATCCGGTCAAGCCCGTCGTTCCCAAGAACGTAGCGTCGGGGGTCCGCGTTGTCGTTCACGCCGGAAGCCGGCAGATGTCCTCGAGCGAAGTGACCGCGCTCCTGGGCTCGGGGACCCAAGTTCGAGCGGAGCTGTCAGGGCCGGGCCTCTCAGGAGCCATCACGCTCCCGCAGCAGGGTGACCCACTCCCGACTGATCCCTTGCTCCTCCCCATTCCAGGGTTGAACCTCGGCGGCGATTACACCCTGGCCAACCTCCGCCTCGTCTCCGGTGGCAGGACGGTTCTCGACGTGACGCCGGCCGACGCGACGCTTCAGGTCATCGACCAGATCCTGGTGACGTCCGTCCAGACCCAGGCCCTCACCCTCGACCAGATCCGCCAGGCCGGCATCGTCCTGGACAGCGACTCCTACGTCGGCTTCCAGTTCACCCTGGGCTTGCAGCTTCAGTCGACCCCGGTGACGTTCAGCTTTCCGGTGGTTTTCGACCAGAACGGAGTGGCGTTGCCTCCGGCGCCGACGCTACCGCCATCGTTTCCGCAGCCGGAAGGCGTGACTCTCCCGCCGCTTCCGACAATCGTCCCGATGCTCCTGGGTGCGGATTCCGCCACCGACTCGAGCGGCAACAAGATTCCGCTGACGCTGCCGAGCGGACAGCCCGTCCGGATCCCCAGTCTGCTCGTGATCCCCGGCAACGTCGGGTATCTGAAGCAGTTCTTCTCGGCGAAGCTGTTCGTGGCCAACGGTGCTCCCGTGGGTTCCGGCCTCACGCTCCGAGACGTGGCGGGGACGATCAAGCTGCCGCCATCACCGGGGTCGGGCGAGCCTGCACCGCTGTCTCTGCCCGCGACGATTCACGGACCGCAGCCGTCGATGCTCCCGATTACCGGCCCCGGCTTCGATGGTCAGCCCGGCACGCCTGACGACACCGATCGCTTCGCTCCGGGTGAACAGGGCCAGGGGGAGTTCCTGGTGCGCGGCGACTCCGAAGGCTTCTACACGTTGGACTTCGATATCGGCGCGGTGCTCGACGGTCTGCCCGTTGGTCCCGTCAACATCACCGGCAAGGCCAGCGGCGGGGTCTTGGTGCGCAACCCGTACCTGGACATGACGTTCACCGTGCCGTCGGTCGTCCGAACAGGAGAGCCGTTCAAACTCTTCGCGACCGTCACGAACATCGGCAAAGGCGCCGCCAACCTTCTGCACGTCAACCTCGATGACCGGGCGGCCAGCGGTGCGCGCCTTGTCAGCCAGGCGAGCCAGGCGATCGACACGCTCAAGCCCGGAGACTCCAAGGCCCTCGAGTTCGACTTCGTGAGCGAGCGAACAGGAAAGGTGGTGGCGAGCTACCTTCACTTCGACACCGAGACGGGTGTCACCGGAGCGATGCGATTCACGCTCGGCGTGGGCGAGCGCGGGGTGCCGCTGTCTCCCGACACCCTTGTCCTGCCCAGCTCAGTGGACGCTTTGCCTTCGCCCGTCGTCTCCGCGGCGATGCGTGTGTTGGGGCAGGCGTGGAGCCTTGCCAACGCTCCGGCGGGCACTCTCCCCGACGGTGTGCTGCGCACCAGCAAGACCGTGGTGACGCAGAAAGCTCTGGCGCTGGCCGAAGCGGGTCTGCGTGTCGACCTCGGACAGCGCGCCCCTGACGCCGTCAAGGATCTGGCCCCGGACTTCTATGGTGGAACGCCTCTGGATCCGGGCTTCGACCAACTTCTGCGAGAGACCGCCGCCGGCCACGAACTGGCTCTTGCTCTTGGCGCGGCCATGGCTGACGAAGCGCGCCTGGCCGGGGGTGCTCTCGCCTATGAGCGTGGCGTCGCCGAGGTCCTTGCCTCGGGAAGCGACTTCGTTTCGGTCGCGGTATCGGGTCCGGTGGGCGACGTTACCCTGACCGACGGAGCGCAGAGGACGACCACGAGTCACTCCGCTGCCGGTGCGCTGCCCGGAGCCGACATCCCGGGCGGAGTGCAGATCCCGATCGGATCCGACTCGGCGGGTTTCCGCACCTTGGGACTTGTGACGGCCCCGACCACATCGCCCTACGCGCTGGACCTCACGGCCCAGGCAACGGGGCTGTTCGAGGTCTCGATCACCGTCCCGCGCGGCGACGGGACGTTTGTGCGAGGCCAAGCGAGCAACGTGAGCCTCTTCCGGGGCGGGCGAGCCCGCGCCGTGGCGGACCTTTCCCGACCCGACTCCATGACCCTCGCGATCGACGCCGATGGCGACGGCGTCTTCGAAGGCGCGTTGCCCCTAACGATGGAGACCATAGTCTCTTCGGGACCGCGCCTCGTCGCGGCCAGCGTGATCGGCCCCGAGACGCTTCCCGGAGCGAACCCCGGCGGGGTTCAAGGAGTCCTTCTCTTCGACCGCGTCGTGAACGAATCGGCCGCGGCACAAACATCCTCCTACCAGCCACAGGGCAACGTCGTGAAGGTGGCGAGGCGGCAGCTTTCGGGTCGCATCGTTCTTCTCGCTCTCGCTGAACCTGAGGGTCCCTACGTCCCGCGAACGATCTTCGTCAGTCCGATGCCTGACCAGCGGGGCGTGGTCGGCGGCGGCGCCCTCATGGCTCTCCAGTCGAGAATTCGCGACCCGGGCGGCGTGGTCACCGGCCGCGTTCGAAACGCCGACGGCACGCCGGTGAGTTCGGGCACCGTGGTCTATTCCAACAACGTCGACGTGACCTGCTCGACGCGATACGCGTCGCCGATCTCGGCCGTCTCGTTGGCGGCGGACGGCAGCTACGAGATCCGGTACGTTCGCCAAGACACCTGCGGCGGGCCATTCGGCCTCGCCACCCAGGACCCCGAGACCGGAGAGGCGCGGACGGTCTCCGGCTTCGTTCGCTTCGGGGGAGAGCGCCTCATCCTGGACATCGCGTTGCTGGGACGCGGCTCTGTAAGTGGCACGGTGAGAGACAGCCACGGGCTCGTCGGCGGCGCGAGAGTCGTCGCCCTGAGTTCCGTCGATCCGCAGAGCGGCGGCTCGGCGACCACAGATGGCAATGGCATCTACCGGATCGACGGAATCTCGGTCGGGCCCGTGAGCGTGAAAGCCGTCCATGGGATCAACTCGGGCGTGGGGGCCGGTCGGATCGCTCGCGCGGGGACCATCGCCACCGTGGATGTCCCCCTGAACGATGGTGGAGTCGGTGTCACGGGACGCGTGCGTGTGGTCCAGAACGGGACGGACACGCCGCTGCCTGGGGTCTACGTCATCTTCTACGCCATCAACGCGAACTCGGGCACGTCGGTGGCGGCCGGGGTCGTCACGACCGGGCCCGACGGGGGCTTCGCCTTCTCCGGAATGCCCGCGGGTTCCTTCCAGCTCAGCACCTACGGGACCGGCCACGACGTCACGAAGCGTGGGACGGCGGGAGCTGGCCAGCAGCTCTTGCAGCAGGACCTGGTGATCGTGCTGAACGACACGATCAACCCGACCGGCACGATCCGTGGGAGCGTGCGCTTGCCGGATGGCACCCTCGCCCAGGGTGCGATCGTCACCGTGGACGGTGGGGGAGTGGTTGCGACGGACGGTACCTACGCCATTCCCGGCGTCCCGGTGAAGGCGAACCAGAGCCAGGTTGTCGAGGCGCGAAGCGCCGACGGACTGCGGAGCGGCTCGGCTCCCTTCATCCTCGACACCGCTGGCCAGGAGTTGAGCGGCGTCGACATAGCGCTGTCGGGCCTCGGGTCCGCGCAGTTCACAGTCAAGGATCCGCTTGGCAACCTCGTGAACGCCCAGCAGGTCCTCTTTCCCACCGATCGCTGCGCCGATGCCTGCGGGTGCAATCCCCGGACGACCGCCCAGGGGGTCGTGCGGATCGACGGTGTGCCCCCCGGGGCCGTCTGGGCCCAAGCCGTGCGGCTCGGCGCGCCCATTGACGTCGCGATGGGTGTCGCCATCGTCCCCGGAGACGGGACAACGGGATTCGCCACGCTTCAGTTTGCGGGGTCCGGAACGGTCAAGGGAACAGTCGTCGACCCCGACGGAAAGCCACTCGGCGGCGTCACGGTGAATCTGTCGGCGATGCACTTTGTCCACGACGAGCTGGATTGTGGGCTGCAAGGCGGTACCGCCGCGTCGACGCAAACGGACATCGACGGCCAGTTCCAGTTCCGCGGCGTCAACGTGGGAAGCGTCGGCGTGACGGCGACGAGCGAATTCTATCCGACGCAGGTGGGCGCCCTGGGGACGCTGCAAAAGGACGGCGGCGTGGTGACGTTCAACCTCCGGATGGTGAACACGATCGCTGGGGTTCTGTCGGGGACCGTCTCGCTCCCCGATGGCACGCCCGCAGGCGCCGGCGTGGAAGTAACTGCCAACGGCCCGCTACCGGACGTGACGGTGCGCACCGATGCCCAGGGGAAATACCACTTCGCGAAGATCTTCCCCGCGGGGGGCTACACGGTGACCGCCAGTGATCCGGTCACGGGGGGCACAGCGCGTGACTCGGTCTCGCTCCCCGCCGACAAGGACATCGTCCACGACTTCCGCCTGAAGGGGAGAGGGACGGTGAAGGTGACCGTGGTGGACGGTGCGGGGCAACCGGTCGGCAATGCCTTCGTCAGCCTGACGGAGACCGAGTATCCGAGCGAGACCTTCGACGGCGTCCTCGACGCCTCGAACCAGGGGGTCGTGACCTTCGATCGGGTCTTCGAGGGACCCTTCAGCGTCGTTGCCAGCGACACTTTCGGGCGCGGCGGGCGCGCCGCGTCGGTGCTCCCCGCTCCGGGCGCGAGCGTCGAAATCAAGGTTCCGCTTACGACCACGGGGACGGTGACCGGGCATTTCTACATGCCCGATGGAGTCACCGCGATTCCCTACGGATCAGTGCAACTGTCCGCCAACGGCCGGGTGATCGGTACGGTAACGACGCAAGGGTCGGGAGACGTCGGGGGCTTCTCCTTCGACTACGTCCCGGCTGGAGCCCTCCAGGTCACGGGATCCGATCCCCTCAGCGGGCGAACGGGCCTGGCCGGGGGCTCTCTTGCGCAGCAGGACCAGATGGTCACGTTGAACGTGATAGCCGAGGCCCTCGGAACGGTCGAAGGAACCGTCACGACGAACGGCAGTCCGGAAGGATTCGCCCAGGTGGATGTCTATTCGGGCGTCTACCATTCCTCGACCTCGACCGACGACGTGGGCCACTACGTGATCCCCGGCGTTCCCGCGGGTCACGTGGTCGCCACCGCGAGCCTGGCGCAAGGGTTGCGAGCCGGCACCGCCGCCGGATCCCTCAACCAGGAGGGACAGGATCTCGTTTTGGACGTAGCCCTCCGAGGTTCGGGAAGCGTCGACGGCCGCGTGGTGGAGGCCGACGGGCAGACGCCGGCGCCGCCGTCCCTGGTGACGATCCAGGTGGGTGGCATCGGCGGTGGGAGCTTCACGGCGGTCACCGACGGCGATGGCCACTTCCAATTCCAGGGAATCTTCGCGGGTCTGGCCACGCTCACGTGCAGCGTCCTCGGGGGCATCGACCAGGGGCAGACCACGGCCAACGTCCCGATCGCGGCCACCGTTTCGGTCACGCTGACGCTCAACGGCACGGGTGCAATCGATGGTCTGGCGACGGGCGCGGCCGGAGACGCCGTGGCCGGTAGCGTCACGATCCAGGGCACCGGTTCCTTCCCCTATGGCCACACGCTCGCCGTGCCTGGCAACGGAGTCTTCCGGCTCTCGGCCGTTCTCGCGGGACCGTTCACGGGCACGCTCTGGGCTCAGATCGGCGGCTTCACCCTGTACGGCAGCGCGACGGCCGCCGTGGTGCCGGGGCAGACGACGCACTTCGCCGTGAGCCTCCAGCCGAGCGGTACCGTCACGGGCCGGGTGCTCCGGCCCGATGGGATCACGCCAGCGTACGGGGCGTCCGTGTCGCTGCGGCTCGACGCCTCGGGAGCCACGGTCGCCGTCCAGGCTCAGACCGACGGCGCCTTCGAGCTGAAGGGCGTTCCGCTCGGCGTGTCGACGGTGAAGATCACGGACCCGGTGACCGCGGCCTTGGGCTTTGTCCCCGGCGTCAACCTCGCTTCCGACGACGAAGTTCTCGACCTGCACGATATCGTACTCAACGACCGAGTCCTCGCCCTGCTGTCGGCCGATCCTGCCGATGGGACGCAGCAGGTGGCTGTCGACCATCCGCTCGTGCTGACGTTCACGAACCCGCTCCAGGGCCCAGGTGGCGTCGACCTTGGGCCCATCGGCGCCAACCCCGCCCTCTCGGCCGACGGGCTGACGCTGACGATCACGCCCTGGGGAGGCCGATGGCCCGACACGGCCGACATCGTCTACACGGTCACGACGGCGGTGACCGACGTCTTCGGCCGCCACCCGTTGCAATCGCAGACGGGCCACTTCAGAACGGTCGATCTGACTCCGCCCTCAGTCGCCTCGACCAATCCGGCCAGATGGGCTCAGCAGGTGAGTCCGAACGCGAGGATCACCATCGCGTTCGGCGAAGACCTGCTGCCCACGCAAGACGTTGGCTCGATCATCACCGTGTCCGGACCGACGGGTCCCATCAGCGGCAGTGCGGCGTTCGTCGCGCCCCGTAGCGTCACGTTCACTCCGAATGCGCCCCTTCAGTCCGACTCGGCCTACAACGTGACCATCAACGGCTCCATCGACTTGAGCGGGAACCAGCAGACCGCGCCCGACCTCCTCCAGTTCACGACCGTCGACACGGCCCCACCGACGGTGGCCTTCTACTCGACGGCCGGGAACATCACTGGAGGGGCGTGGTTGGCGCTCGGAAAACCCACGATCACCACTGCGTTCTACGACGGCTTGACCGGTCCCGACATGGCCACGGCGACCCTCTCCCTCGACGGTTCGCCGGTCTCGGCGCAGGTCCAAGGGAACACGCTCGTCTTCACCCCCGGCGCGGCGCTCGCCGATCGGACCCACACGCTCGTCGCCTCTGTGGCCGACCGGGCCGGTAACGTGGGGACTCTCTCAGTAATGTTCGGCGTCGACACCACAGCTCCCGTGGTGGCCTCGGTCGGCGGAGTCAGCGACGGGCAGATCGTATGGGGGACCGTGAATCTCGTCGCGAGCGTGGCCGAGGCGGGCTCGGGCCTCTCCCGTGTCGAGCTCATCGCAGATGGCACACTGACGGCGTTGTTCTCTCTCGCCGACCTGAGCCTCGCTCTCAACAGCGGAGCGCTCGGCGAGGGGCACCACGTTTTCGCGGTTCGAGCCACCGACGTGGCGGGGAACGTTGGAGCCGCGGGCCCGTCACTCGCTGTCGTCGTGGACAACCAACCCCTCGGCGTCGTGGTCCAGACTCCCCCGACCGACGGCCAAGTCTTCGGTGCGAGCGTGACCGTCGTCGCGTCTCCGTCGGAACCCGTGGCGCAACTCGACATCTCCATCGGTGGCCGGACGGTGAGCGTCTCGGCGGCCCCCTACCAGGCGACCTTTGACCTCACCGGCGTGGCCGAAGGCACACAGATCGTCACCGTCCAAGCCTTCGGTCAGGGAAACCCCGCGTCGGCGACTCGCCGCATCATCGTGGACCACACGCCACCCTCCAGGCCTGACGCAGCGAAACTCGCGGCGCAGGCTTCCGACAGCGCGACGGCGATCGTGCTGGGCCGCGCCGCGGCCGTGGAGAGCGGCGCGAGTGTCGAGATCGTCGACACAGCCAACAATTCCAAGGTGACGGTTACCGCCGCGGGAGACGGTTCCTTCGCGGCCAACATCCAGGCAGCTCAAGGGGACGCTCTCTCCCTCCTCGCCATCGATAGCGTCGGCAATCGTAGCGGGGCGACGAGCATCGCCGTCGGCGCGAAGCAGGCGACGGGCAGCGTGCCTCTGGCGGGTCTACGGCTCTGGCTGAAGGCGGACGCCGGCATCGTGCAGGACGCCGACGGCCACGTGTCGGCGTGGCGGGACCAGAGCCCGGATGCGAACGACGCCGAGCAATCCTCGACTGCGGCCCAGCCTCTCTGGGCGTCCGACTCCGGGAGCGGTGTGCCCGCCCTCCGGTTCGATGGCACCAGCAGCTTCCTCTCCTTGAGGACGACGATCACCACAGGGCAGACGGCATTCCTCGTCTTGCGGAACAGCGGCGCCAGTGGCTATCGGACTCCGCTCGGCGATCCGAACGGCCTCACGTACCTCTCGAACTATGGTCGCCAGCTTTGGTACCCGGGCAACCCAGCGGTCGTGCTGACAGGGCAGACATGGCTGAACGGCGTGCCCGTGGACGGAGCCCAAGCTGTCTATCCCGACGTCTCGCAACCTCTGGCTGTCCTGACCTCCATCGCGACCGCTCCGGTCGTCCCGGCATCGCAAGTGGGACTGGGGTACGGGGGTTACTTCTGGCTGGGGGACATCGCCGAGGTGCTGATCTACGACGTCCAGGTATCCCCGACCGATCGAGTGGCGATCGAGGACTACCTCGCCTTGAAGTACGGCTGCTACGTCCCCAAGACCGCAGCGCCGGTGATCACGTCACCGGGGGGACGATTCTCGGGATCGACCACGGTCGACATCACCTCGACGAGCCCGAACGCGGCGATCCGTTTCACCGTTGACGGCAGCGATCCGGCTACCAGCCTCTCGGCCCAGGATTTCCTGGGTCCGTTTGTGATCAGCGCGAGCACCACGATCAAGGCCGTGGCGACCGCCCCCGATCTGCCCGTCAGCGACGTCACGACCGTGACACTGACGAGCAGCGACGACTTCAGCCCGGCCAGCCTTGCGGGGCTACAGCTCTGGCTGCGCGCCGACGCCGGAATCACTCCGAACGGCGGCTTCGTGGACCTCTGGCAGGACCAGTCGGGGAACGGGAACGACGCGGCGCAGGCGACGGGATACCAGTCTCCGGCGCTGGTGACCGACGCGCCGAGCGGCATGCCGGCGCTGCGCTTTGATGGCGCAAACGATTTCTTGTCCCTGAGGACTCGAATCGCCAATGCGCAGACGGCGTTCCTCGTGTTGCGGAATAGCGACGCCAGCGGCTATCGCACTCCGCTCGGCGATCCGAACGCCTTCCCGTACCTGTCCGGGTATGGCCGTCAGATCTGGTACCCAGGCAATCTCGCTTCGGTGCTCACGGGACAGACTTGGCTGAACGGAGCGCCCGTAGACGGCACGCAAGCGGTCTACCCCGACGTCACACAGCCTCTCGCGGTCTTGACCTCCATCGCGACCGCGCCGGCAGTTCCAGCATCGCAACTGGGCTCAGGCTACGGCGGGTACTTGTGGCAAGGGGACATCGCCGAGGTCGTCCTGTTTGACCACGCGCTGACCGGCCCCGAACGGCATCAGGTGGAAGAGTACCTGATGCGCAAGTACGCGTCGGTGCCCGCGCTGCCGCCCTCGACGCCGGCCATCACGCCGAATGGCGGAAGGTTCACGGGCGTCGCCACGATCAGCTTGAGCGAAACGACACCCGGCGCGGTCGTCACCTACACCCTGGACGGCAGCGATCCCACTCCAGCCTCCGCCACGTATCACGGCCCGTTCTCGATCAGCGCCACCACAACGGTGAAGGCGAAGGCATTCCTGGGAGGCCTCGCGTCCTCGACGGGCATCGCTGGATTCATCGAGAGCGCCGACCAGAGCCCGGGCAGTCTTTCGGGCTTGAGAGTGTGGCTGAGGGCCGACGCCGGCGTCCCGCCGAGCGGAGGCTTTGTCGACCTGTGGAAAGACCAGTCCGGGAACGAAGATGACGCGTCGCAGGGAGTGGGCTATGCGCTTCCGGCTCTCGCGATGGACGCGTCGAGCGGGCTCCCCGTCCTGCGATTCGACGGGAGCAACGCCTTCTTGTCCCTCAAGACGCCGATCGCGACAGGGCAAACGGTCTTCTTGGTCCTACGTAACAGCAGCCCCGCCGGATATCACACACCGCTGGGCGACCCGAACGCGGTCACCTATCTGTCGGGGGCCGGTCGCCAGATCTGGTACTACGGCGATGCGGCACAGGTGCTGACGGGGCAGACCTGGCTGAACGGTGCGCCTGTAGACGGTACGCAGGCCGTCTATCCGGACGCGTCCGCGTCACTGGCCATCCTGACTTCGATCGCCACCGATGCAGTCGTTCCCACAGCGTACGTGGCCAGCGGCTACGCAGGGTACAACTGGCAAGGAGACATCGCGGAGGTCGTCGTCTACGACCGCGCGCTGACGGAAGCCGAAGGCAAGGAGGTGGCGACGTACCTTGCCAAGAGGTATCGCATCGTGTCGCCCAACCTGCCATGGTGAGGAAGACCCGCGTGCGCGTCACGGCCTTTGTCTTGGCGGATCTGCTGGCGGGTTCGTCGTCCTGGGGAATCGTGCCACCGATCAAGCTCGCTGCGAAGCCCGTCGCAGCGAGCACCCGGCTGCTGCCCCTCGTTGCCCCGGTCCAGCCGACCCCCCAAGCCGCGGCGTCGGCTGCGGCAAGCGGCTGCCCCACGAACTGCACGACGTTCTTCGGTCCGCAGCGCTACGACCGGACCAGCGGCACCTCCAACGTCTACACGACCACGGTAACCGTTCCCACGTCGGTCACGTCCGCGTTCTGGCTCCGTGTGCAGAACGGGGAAGCCGCCGGCAGCCACCGCGTCTCGTCGGCGACGCTTTGGGTGAACGGCGCGAAGGTGGCCGGTCCAACCGACTTCGGCCTGGGTGTCAGCG
>JBGPYB010000246.1:0-5210 GCA_041493035.1 Vicinamibacteria bacterium
CAAGGTCCCCATGCGCATCTACCCGGCGAGCCACTACACCATGGGCGGCCTCTGGGTGGACTACAACCTCATGAGCACGATCCCCGGCCTGCACGTCCTCGGGGAAGCCAACTTCTCCGACCACGGCGCCAACCGGCTGGGCGCCTCGGCGCTCATGCAGGGACTGGCCGATGGCTACTTCGTCATTCCCTACACCATCGGGAATTACCTGGCGAGCCAGAAGCTCGAAAGTGTCGCGGCCGACCATCCCGAGGTCAAGAAGGCGGAGGCCGAGGTCGGCGCCCGGATGAAGCGGCTCCTCTCCGTCAAGGGCAAGCGCACGGCAACCTCGTTCCATCGCGAGCTGGGTCGCATCATGTGGGAGCACTGCGGCATGGCGCGCAACAAGAAGGGACTCGAGACCGCACTCCAGAAGATCCCGGCGCTCCGGGAGGAGTTCTGGCAGGGCCTCACGGTCGTGGGAAGCGACAAGGAGCTGAACCAGGGACTCGAGCTGGCCGGGCGCGTGGCCGATTTCATCGAGCTGGGCGAGCTGATGTGCCGCGATGCCCTGGAGCGCGAGGAGTCCTGCGGCGGTCACTTCCGCGAGGAATACCAGACCGAAGACGGCGAGGCGCTGCGGAACGACGATAAGTTCTGCCACGTGGCGGCATGGGAGTACGCGGGGGACGGCAAGACTCCGGTGCGCCATCAGGAGCCCCTCGCCTTCGAGAACGTCCACCTTTCGACCCGGAGCTACAAGTGAAACTGACACTCCACGTCTGGCGGCAGAAGAACGCGAAGGCCGGGGGCCGCTTCGTCACCTACGACGCCAAGGACGTAAGCCAAGACATGTCGTTCCTGGAGATGCTCGACGTGCTCAACGAGGGCCTCGTCCTGAAGGGCGAAGAGCCCATCGCCTTCGACCACGACTGCCGCGAGGGGATCTGCGGCGCCTGCGGGATGGTCATCAACGGATCGCCCCACGGTCCTCGGATGCGGACCACCGCCTGTCAGCTTCACATGCGGAGCTTCAAGGACGGAGATGCCATCACCCTCGAGCCTTGGCGGGCCGCGGCCTTTCCGATCGTCAGGGACCTCGTGGTGGATCGCGGGGCCTTCGACCGCATCATCGCGGCCGGGGGCTTCGTCAGCGCGCCCACGGGCAGCGCGCCCGACGGCAACGCGATACCGATCCCCAAGGAGAACGCGGACCTGGCGATGGACGCGGCCGCCTGCATCGGTTGCGGCGCGTGCGTCGCCGCATGCCCCAACGCCTCGGCGATGCTCTTCACCTCCGCCAAGGTCTCGCAGTTGGCGCTCCTTCCCCAGGGGCAGCCGGAACGCTTCCAGCGGGTGCGTCGCATGGTCGCGCAGATGGACGCCGAGGATTTCGGGAGCTGCACCAACCACGGCGAGTGCGAGAGCGCCTGCCCCAAGGGTATCAGTCTCGAGAACATCGCCCGCATGAACCGTGATTTCATCCGAGCGAGCGTGGCCGGAGAGCGGGTCTCCACAGGGGACGGCGGGGCGGGCTAAGAGGCCTCCACGGCGGCCTCGTCCTGGACTACCATTCCTACGGACACGGATTGGAGGTCCTCATGCGCACACTGAAGCTGACGGCCGTTCTCATCGCCTGCGCGCTTGCCGCAGCCTGCGGCAAGGCTCCCGCGGAGGCTGCACTCAAGGCGGCCGACGCTGCCATAGAAGCCGCAAAGCCCGAGGTCGAAAAATACGTCCCGAGCGAGTTCGCATCTCTGAGCGACGCCGCCAAGGCCGCTCATGAGAAGTTCACCCAGGGAGACTACAAGGCCGCTCTCGAGGCGGCTCAGGCACTGCCCGCCAAAGTGCAAGCGGCAGTCGCGGCCGCGGCGACCAAGAAGGAGGAGCTGACCAAGGCGTGGTCCGCCCTGTCCGCGAGTCTTCCCACTCTGGTCGAGTCTCTGAAGGGCCAGGTGACGAAGCTCTCGGCCCTCAAGAAGCTGCCCGCGGGTCTGGACAAGGCCAAGCTGGACTCGGCCAAGTCCGTCCTCGGAACCGTGACGCAGTCCTGGACCGAGGCCAGCGAGGCCTTCAAGTCCGGGAACATCCCTCAGGCGGTGGAGAAGGCCACGGCCTTGAAGGCCCAGGCCGAGGCGACCATCGCGTCCCTGACGCCCGCACCGAAGACGAAGTAGGACCCCGTTCCGGGGCGCCGCCCGGAGTGGCGCCCCGGCCCTTCCTTCGCTCGGCGATCGACACGCCATGGCACAACAATCGATCTTCGACGCCATCGTGGTCGGCTCCGGCGCGAGCGGCGGCTGGGCCGCCAAGGTGCTGACGGAGGGCGGCATGGGCGTCCTCATGCTCGAAGCAGGTCCGCACCGCGTTCCAGCCCGCGACTTCACAGAGCACGTCCGAAGCTACGAAGTGCCCTTCCGGGGCCTCGGGGACCGGCACCGCCTGGCTGCGGAACAGCCCGTTCAGAGCCTCTGCTACGCCTGCGACGAGTACAGCAGCCATTTCTTCGTCAACGACCACGAGAACCCCTACACCACTGCCGAGGGAAGGCCCTTCACCTGGATCCGCGGGCGCCAAGTGGGCGGCAAGACCTACTGCTGGGCGCGCGAGAGCTATCGCTTCAGCGATCACGAGTTTGGGGCCGCGAGCCGCGACGGCATCGGTGAGGACTGGCCCTTCGACTACGCCGAGATCGCCCCCTACTACGACAAGGTCGAGTCCTTCATCGGCGTGAGCGGCAATCGAGACGGCCTTCCCCAGTTCCCCGACGGGCAGTTCCTCCCACCCATGCGGATGTCGTGCGGAGAGATCCTCGCTCGCAACGTGATCGAGGCGCGGTTCGGCCGGAAGCTCCTCATCGATCGAGTGGCGAACCTGACGGCGCCCCTCGACGGGCGGACGCCGTGCCACTACTGCGACGCGTGCCAGCGGGGCTGCTTCACCCAGTCGTACTTCAACAGCCCCGCCTTCACCATTGCGGCGGCGGCGGCTACGGGCCGGCTCACCCTGATCTCCGACGCCGTCGTGAGCCACGTCAACACCGACGACCGGGGACGGGCCACGGGGGTCCACTACATCGACCGGCTCACCCGAGAGCATCGGGACCTCTCGGCGCGCGTGGTGGTCCTGGCTGCGTCGACCATCGAATCGACGCGGATCATGCTCCACTCGCGGAGCGCCGCTCACCCGGCCGGAATCGCCAACGGCAGCGGCGTCCTGGGCCACTACCACATGGACCACTTCACCATCCCCCAGGCGACAGGAACGCTGCCCCTCCTCACCAAGGCGGAACGGGATCCCGTCGGACGCCCCTGCGCCACGGTCATGCCTCGCTACCAGAACCTGGAGACGGCCGACCGCCGGTTCCTCCGCGGCTACCGCTACGATCTCTGGGCGGGTCAGGAGCACTTCGAGCACGCCTTCCACACGCCGGGCTTCGGCGGCGCCTTCAAGCGAGCGGTCCGAACCCGGGTCCCGACGCGGGTGACGATGGGCGCCCAGGGCGAGTGCCTTCCCCGCTTCGAGAACCACGTGCGCCTCGACGCGGCCGTCGTGGACGCGTGGGGCATTCCGGCGGTGCACGTGGATGCGGCCTACGGCGATCACGAACGGGCCCAGGCGCGCGCCATGGCCGATGACGTGAGCGAGATGGTGCATGCCATGGGAGCTGAGGACATGAGCGACGCGAAGCCGGAGCCGAGCACCTTCGGCCTCAACATTCACGAGGTGGGGACGGCGCGCATGGGCAAGGACCCACGGACCTCGGTCCTGAACCGCTTCAACCAGGCCCACGAGGTGAAGAACCTCTTCGTGACCGACGGGGCCTGCTTCCCGTCCCAGGGCCCCTACGAGCCCACACTCACGATCATGGCCGTGACGGTCCGCGCTTCGGAGTACCTCCTCGAAGAGTACCGGCGAGGAAATCTCACATGAGCGGCGAGGCCCGTGGCCTCAGCCGCCGCGAAGCGATCGCGCGCCTCCTGGGAGCGGGGATCGTCACGACCGCCGGAGTGGATCTGCTGGAGGCATTTGCGGCTCCCGCGGCAGGTCCCTACCGGCCCCGCTTCTTCGAGGACGCCGACCTCCGCCTCGTCGCCACCGTCGCGTCTCGGATCATCCCCTCCGATGAAACCCCCGGCGCCCGCGAGGCTCGAGTCGAGGAATGGATCGACTTTTTCACGGCGGCGTCAGAGGACGCGCGCCAGACCCTCTACCGCGGGGGCCTCGCTCGCCTCGAGGGGCTCTGCCGGGAGCATCACGGGAAGGGCTTTCTCGCTCTCGAAGGACGGCTGCAGGACGAAGCCCTGACGAGCCTCGCCCAGTCCTCTCCCGAGTTCTTCGAGGCCATCAAGGGGGACACGATCGTCGGGTTCTATACGTCCGAGATCGGTCTCCGAGAGCTGAACTGGGGAGGACAGATGTTCCACTCCGAGTGCCCGGGTTGCACCCACCCCGAGCACCTCGAAGCCCCGCGGGACGTCAGACCTTCAGGACGTCCACAAGCTCCTTGACGGCGGCGGCGGACTTCTCGAGAGCCACGCGCTCGCCATCGGTGAGCTTGATCTCCCATATCTTCTCGACGCCTTTCGACCCGAGCTGCGCCGGCACGCCCACGTAGAGCCCCTTCACGCCGAACTCCCCCTCGAGATAGCAGCAGCAGGGGAGGATCTTGTGCTTGTCCTTCAGGATGGCGTCGACCATCTCCGCGGCCGACGACGACGGCGCGTAGTAGGCCGATCCCGTCTTGAGAAGCGCCACGATCTCGGCGCCGCCGCTCGCGGTCCGCTTGCAGATCGCTTCGACCCGCTCGGGGGAGAGAAGCTCGGTGATGGGCACGCCGGCCACCGTCGAGAAGCGCGGCAGGGGAACCATCGTGTCGCCGTGGCCCCCAAGGACGAAGGCGTGGACGTTCTCGACAGAGACGCCCAGCTCCATCGCGATGAAGGACCGCATCCGCGCGCTATCCAGGACGCCGGCCATCCCGAAGACCCGGTGCTTCGGCAAACCCGAGACTTTGTAGGCCACCTGGCACATGGCGTCCAGAGGGTTCGACACCACGATGAGGATCGTGTTCGGGGAGTGCTTCAGGACGTTCTCGGTGCAGTCTTTCACGATCTTGTAGTTGGTGTTCAGGAGGTCGTCGCGGCTCATCCCCGGCTTGCGCGCGATCCCGGCGGTGATCACCACGACGTCGGAACCCGCGGTGTCCTTGTAGTCGTTGGTGCCGATGA
>JBGPYB010000100.1:0-17335 GCA_041493035.1 Vicinamibacteria bacterium
AGTGGCGGCAATCGATAGCGACGGCAAGGGGTCGTCGTTCAGGATCGTTCCTGTCCCGGTGCCCCTGGCGATCCTCGCGTTCACTGGCGCACTGAGCGTCAGAAAGAACGTTTCGTTCGACTCGTACTGGCTGTCTCCGTTCACAAGGACATCCACGGCCTTTGTTGTCTCGCCAGGATCAAATGTCAGCGTCCCAGATGTCGCGGCATAATCAGTCCCGAAGTTCGCAGTGCCGTCGGCCGTCATGTAGCGGACCGTCACGACCTCGCTGCTGGGTGGCGCCATGGACACGGTGAACGTCGCTGCCGACCCGGCGCCGCCCTCCACAGTTGACGCATCGGCCACCGACAGTGTCTGGGGCGCGAGCACGAAGGTGAACACGACGCCGCCACCTCCAGCACCTCCGGCAGAGGTAGTTCCATACAGACCGCCGTCGGCTCCTTGAACAATGCTCAATGGCCTGGCTCCGCTGCCGGAGTCGAAGGTGTGAAGCACGGCAAGGTCAGATCCATCGGTGTTGGCCCTGAACATGACACCCACATCTCCGCTGCCCCCTCCGATAGTGACCCCGCAGAGGCCGCCGTCGGTCAGCGGCGTCAAGTCGGCCGGTGGTTGACCGGTGGTCCCGTCGAAGTCCAAGAGCGTGAGAAATCCTGATCCGTCCGGATTGAGGCTGAACAGGGTCCCGTTCTCGCCGAGGCTCGCACCTGTCCCTCCGTAGAGCACACCGTCGGATCCTTGGATCAGAACGCCTGCGCTCCCCGTGCTTTGATCGAAGTCGTGAAGCTTTGCGAAACCGGAACCGTCGGTGTTCAGCTTGAATACGACCCCCTTGCTGGACGCTCCTCCTGACGTGGCGCTACCAAAGAGCGTTCCATCCATCCCGAGAATCGGTGTTGAAGATGGGTGGCTGCCATCTGCGTCGTTCGGCTGGTTAAAATCATGGAGCTTCGCGAAACCAGAGCCATCGGCGTTGAGTTTGTAGACGCAGCCGTTACCCCCACCCGGCCCGCTGGATGTGGCGCCAAAAAGCGTTCCATCAGGCCGCTGCGTGAGACCGGCAGCAACGTCATACGCTCCTATATCGAAGTCATGCAGCTTGGTGAAGCCCGAACCATCAGTGCGGATCTTGAAGGCAGTACCGACGCCACCCGATTTCGCACCACCGGACTCGGTCGTGCCGTAGAGAAACCCGTCGAGTCCTTGGATCAGTTTCGCGTGGGGGTACCTTCCGTCGGTCCCATTGAAATCGTGGAGCTTGATGAAGCCGCTCCCATCGGTCTCGATCTTGAAAACGGCGCCGTTGTTGCTGGTGCCCCCGAGGGACGTCGCTCCGTACAGTGCGCCATCGGCGGCTCGGACTACGCCGGAACGAGGCTCGGCGCCCGCGGTCCAGGCGAACTGATAGAGCGGGGTAAAGGCGGAGCCGTCAGTCTCAACCCTGAACACGACGCCCCCGGAGACTGTAGCTCCATAGAGCGCCCCGTCCGCTCCCTGCGCAAGAGAAGACTGAGGAGCGGCACCAGCGGTCCCGTCGAAATCGTAGAGCTTCGTGAAGCCGGAGCCAGCCCCGTCGATCTTGAAAATAACGCCGTTCCCGGTCGCGCCGCCCGACGAGGTTGTGCCATAGAGGGCTCCGTCGGCGGCCTGAACGAGCCTGGCAAGGGGCCTCGCGCCGTTGCGTCCGACGAGGTCGCTAAGCTTGACGAACCCGGAGCCATCAGTCTTGATCTTAAAGACCACACCAGAGTCGTTCACCCCTCCGGCCGAAGTGGCTCCGTAGAGCAGGCCATCCGCCCCGTGCGTGACGCCCACGGGGTTCGCTCCGGCGAGTCCTCCAAAGTCCCAAAGCCTGGCAAAACCAGTGCCGTCGGCCTTGAGCTTGAAGAGCGTGCCGTATAAGTTCGCGCCGCCCCACGGAGTCGTTCCGTATAAGAGCCCGTCTCGCCCGAGAGTGATCGTTACAGGTCCGGTCGAGCCGCCGGGGCCTGGATTCAGATCGGTGAGTCTCGTGTAGCCTGACCCGTCAGCGTTGATCTTGTACACGGTGCCAGCGACGAAGGCACCGCCAAAGGAGGTGGCTCCGTACAAGACGCCGTCCGCCCCCTGAACGAGGCCGGTGCGGGGGAACCAGCCATCAAGGAGCGAGAAGTCATGGAGCTTAGTAAAGCCTGAGCCGTCAGTGCCGATCTTGAAGATGACGCCGCGGCCGCCAGGATCTGAGCCGCCGACCTCCGCCGTCCCGTAGAGTGCTCCGTCGATGCCTTGGATGACGCTGACCGGCGAGGCACCGTCCGTTCCGACAAAAGTGTGCAAGTTCGTGAAGGTCAAACCATCAGCGCTCAACCTGAAGACAGTGCCGAGGCTGCCATCATCGCCAGCCGCGACGCCATAGAGCGCCCCGTCGGTTCCCAGGACCACGCTGCCATAGCGACTCTGCGGTGCTCGTGCGAAGGGGTGCAGGACCTCGTAGGTCCCTTGGGCCCACCCGAAAGAAGCCGACAAGGTGGCAACAATCGAGGCGCAGAGGGTCACAAAGTGCGGCCAACGGCTCATTCTGCTGAACATAATGACTCCTAGCTTCTGGGTGGCGCCGCACTCTTTCGGCCAAGCAAACCGCCGTCGCGAGTCGGTATAGGGATCCTATTCAGTGACGCTTTCCGGAGGGAGGCGGAGTATACACCTTAGGAGTACGAATCGACAATTCCATCGCACCCAAAATCCCGGGGGAACGCTCCGGCGCCTTCCCGACAGCGGCGAGGCCGGGCATCGGGACTAGGCGTCTACTCCCCGCCCCCGGCCCCGCGGAACTGGTCGTCCTCGAGAGCAAAGAGGACGTTGAAGCTGGTGAGCGTTCCGTAGCAGCCGGTGACGTAACTCTGCAGCCGGACCTTCTGGTCTTCGGGCAAGTCCGAGGCGTTGACCTGCTGCTCGAGCGCTCGCAGGCGGTTGCGCAGCATCACGACCTTGTGGAAGAAGGCCTCGATGGGCCAGGTCTTCTCTTGCAGCGCCGGGTTCCCGGGGCGAAGGACGAGGGTGCCACCGCGCCATTTTTCGGCCGGGACGACGGTCGTCAGGCCCGCCTCCTCGCGGAGGACTCGGCGGAGCATCGTTTCGAGGTCGGTCGCACTGGCATCGATGGCCATGGGCTCAAAGGTCCTTTCCCGTTCCGACACGAGCTCGAAGGGCTCTCCCCCCGACCGCTGCCGTTCGCTCGCGACGCGTGGGTTCGGCGAGGGTGAATCTCCGCCGCCGCGATAGTTGTGCTGGCTGCCGCAGAACCCGCACTGAGCCCGAAGGATGCTGCCGTGGTCGTCGACGGCGATCACGGTGTGATCGCGCGACGCCTTGCACGCGCGGCAGAGGTCCGGGATCGTGTCGCCCGCACGGTGCCTTCGCGCCTCCACCGTGGCCTCAGATGCCCGCTGCGCGCTGGAGCACTTTGATCACGGCGGCGATGTCCTCCTGGCCGAATCCCTGCGCGCGGGCCGATTGGTGGACCTCGCGGATCGCGGCGAGGCCGGGCATCGGGGCCAGGCGCTTGGTCGCCTCGGCCAGCATCAGGGTCTGGTCCTTGACCAGGAGGTCGATGGAGAAGTGCTGCTCGAAGTCGTGCTTGGCGATGGCTTCGCCCTTGAACGCGAAGTAGGGAGACGCGAAGCCCGAGGCCATGATGACTTCGAGTATCGTCTCGATGGGGAGGCCGGCCTTCCGACCGACAACGAGCCCCTCGCAGAGCCCTTCGAGCATGAAGGAGATGACCGCGTTACCGATGAGCTTCATCGTCGCGGCCTGGCCGGTCTCGCCGCAGTAGATGGCCTTCGACCCCATCGCCATGAGGACGGGGAGCAGCTCGTCGTGGGTCTCGCGGCGGCCCCCGGTCATGAACAGGAGCGTCCCCTTCTCGGCGCCGGTCTTCGAGCCGGTCATCGGCGCTTCCAAGGCGTCGGCGCGCGAGGCGCGCAAGGCCTCCGCCGTGCGCCGCGCGAGGTCGGGAGAGATGGTCGAGCACTCGACGTAACGGAAGCCCGGGCGGGCTGCCGCCACGATCCCGTCCTTGGAAAAGAGCAGACGCTCGACCGCGGCGGGATCGGCGACACAGGCCACCACGACATCGGAGGCTTCGGCCAAGGCCCGGGGGGACGCGGCGACGTCGGCGCCGGCCTCGGCCCAGGGACGCGAGCGCTCCCGCGTCCGATTCCAGACGGTGAGGGAAAAGCCCTTGTCCAGGAGGTTACGGGCCATGCGGCCGCCCATGAGCCCGAGTCCCGCGAAGCCGACGCGCTGCTTGCTCATACCGCCAAGCCTATCAAGTTTTGCCCGACCGCTGCGCGACCGGGATCACGAGCCTTGCGCCTCCGATTCCGGCCCTCGTGCCGTATGGGGACAGATGTCCCGGAAGGGACACTGGCCGCAGGCGTTCCAGGACGGCTTGGCCCCGAACTCCCGCCGACGGATGAGCGCCGCGACCTCCCGCACGAGCGCCTCGGTCTGAGTCGCCTCCTCGAGGGTCGGCCGCTTTCCGCCCGCGAGGCCCGACTCGAGGAAGCGCAATTCGACCCACTCAGGGAGACGTCCCTTCGTCTTCATGTGCGCGAGGGCGTAGACGTCGAGTTGCAGGCTCTCCTTCGCTCGCTCTCGCGCCTTCTTCGCGTCGTCCACGGCTCCCGTCTTGAAATCGACGATGCTCACGTGGCCGCCGCGTTCGACCACCAGGTCGTAGCGTCCCTGCACCCGCGTCAAGCCACGAGCGGCGCTCGGCAACGGATTCACTCCGGCGTCGAGCCCGAACGCGAACTCCTCCTCGACGGCCGTCGGAAGCCAGGGGTCCTCCTCCTGTTGTTGGAAGAAGCGGCGCAGCGTCTCTTCCCCCGCCGCGAGACGTCGCTCCTCGTGCTCGCGGGACAGAAAGCCCTCGGACACCCACGCGGCCCGGAAGGCGCCGAGCAGGTCTTCCTCCCCGAAGGCTCGCCCCACGAGGCGCGCTTCGAAGAGCTGCTGTACCGCCTCGTGGACCGCGTGGCCGTAAACCACGCGGTGGTGGGTCAGCAGCGGGACGCGAAGGATGTGGATGTAGCGGTACTTGAGCGGGCAGGTGCGGTAGTCGTCGATCTGCGTGGACGAGAGGCGCAGCGTCTCGGTCTCGGGAATGGGGGCCTCGGGAAGCGGGGGGGGCTCAGAGACGGGCTGGTGGCGCGCCAGGGCCTCGCGCGCCTGGCTCTTCCGCGGCAGCGGCGCCGCCGACGGCAGGTCGAGCGCCTCGACCACGAACCGCGATACCTTTCGCGCCCGCGCCGTGCCGTAGTCGGCGGCAGACGTGAGGACCAGCTCGTCCTTCGCCCGCGTCATCGCCACGTAGAAGAGGCGCCGTTCCTCGTGGATGTGGGCATCCGCCGGCGCCAGTGTTTCCTTGGCCAGGGCGTCGGGGAACGGGATCGCCTCACGGCGCCGCTGAACGGGGAACTTCTGCTCGGCGCAGGACACCAGGAAGACCACCGGGAACTCGAGTCCCTTGGCTTTGTGGACGGTCAGGACGTGGACGGCGTCCTCGTCGGGGTCGGCCTCGGCCACAGCCGGATCGTCCCCCGCCTCCCGCAGCAGGTCGAGGTGGGTCACGAACGACGTCACCCGGTCGTGCTCCGCCACGTCGCCATAAGCCTTCACGCTCTCGAAGAAGCGGGCGATGTTCTTGACGCGCACCTCATCCTCGGGCGCGGCGTCGCGGGAGAGCTTCGCCAGGAGGCCCGACTCCTGGAGGTATTTGTACAGGACCTCGCCGGTACGAAGGCGTGCCACGTCGCGGGCTGAGCGGTCCAGGTCCGCGAGCATCCGATGTGCCGCTTCCCGCGCGGTTCCCGCCACGCCCACGAGATCGTCGTTCGACGGCAGGCCGCGGAGCACCTCGAGAAGCGGCCGGGACTTCCGTTTCGCGTACTGGTTGAGCCGAAGCAGATCGGTTTCGGGAAGGCCGTACAGCTCCGACGCGGCCAGATAGAACGCCGAGACCGAATCGTCGGGATGCGCTAAAGCCCGCAGGAACGAGACGAGAAGGCGCACCTCCTCGCGAGAGTAGAGGCCACGGCTGCCGCTGAAGCGGTGCGGGATCCCCTTCACGTTGAGGGCACGGAGAAACGCGTCGGCGTCTCCGTTCGTTCGAACGAGAACCGCCACGTCGCGGGGACGGAAGCCCTGGTGCAGCCGCTCGTCGATCAGCGCTGCGACGCCATCGGCCTCTGCGGAGCCGGTGTCGAAATGCGCGTGGCGAACGGCGACACCCCCGGGCCGCTGCGCCCGCAGGCGCTTGTCGATCCCCGCCACGACTTCCAGCCGATACGGGTTGTTGTAGGAGATGAGACGGGAAGCGGCGTCGAGGATCGGCTGCGTCGAGCGGTGGTTCTCATTCAGGACCACTTCGCGGCAACCGGGATAGACGGTCCGGAACGCGAGGAGGTTGGCGGCGGCGGCCCCGCGCCAGCGGTAGATGGCCTGGTCGTCGTCTCCGACGACGGTGATGTTCGGCGACTCGGCGCCGGCCAGGAGGCGAACCATCTCGAGCTGCACGTGGTTGGTATCCTGGAACTCGTCGACCAGGATGTAACGATAGCGGGCGCGGAGCTTGGCCAGGAGCGACGGGCTCTCGCGAAGGAGCGCGAGGGTGCGGAAGATCTGGTCGCCGAAGTCCACGACACCGGCCTCGGCCAGAAGCGCCTGGCAGGACTCGTAGAACGCCGCCAGCTCCATCTGCTTCGCGGCGTCGTCTTTCGCTTCGGGCGTTTCGGCCGACGCCACGAGGCCTTCCGCCCACACGCGGTAGGCCGCGGGGGAAACGTCTTCGTCCTTGGCCCGGCTCACGAACGTCAGCAGCGCGTCGAGATGGCGCGTCGGGTCGCCGAGCGGGCGGTAGCGCTCAAGCGGCAGTCGAAAGAGGCGCTCTCTTAGAAAGATGATCTGCTCGGGCTTCGTGAGGACGCGGAACTCGGGCTGGATCCCCGCGTCGAGGGCCCCTTCGCGGAGCACGTGGTCCCCGAACGCGTGGAAGGTGGAGATCCACGTCTCGGCATAGCCGTAGGGGATGAGCTGGTCCACGCGCTCCGCCATCTCGACCGCGGCCTTCTCGGTGAAGGTGAGGGCCAGGATCTCCTCGGGGCGCGCCCGCTTGCTCGATATCAGATGAGCGATGCGGCGCGTGAGAACGGTGGTCTTCCCTGTTCCTGCCCCGGCGATGATGAGAAGCGGCCCGTCGCCGTGGAGCACGGCTTCCCGTTGCGCCTCCGAGAGACCGTCGAGGACGCGCTCTTCGGCGGTGAGAGAGAAGGTGGCCACGGCGTCAGTCTGCCACGAAGGTGCGCCGGCTCAGGTCAAGAGCCGACGATCGACACGCGAGCCGCCGCAGAAACGCGTCAGGGCGGTTTCGGTGCCGTCCAGGACCTCGCCCAACCGCGCCGGGTTGTACCCCGCGGGCGCATAGACGACGACCAGGGCGCTCGTCGTCTCGAGGGTGATGCAGGTCCGAGCCGAATCCGAAGTCGGGTTGCCGAAGGCGCCGCGCGAGTCGGCGAGAGTGGGCCGTCCGTCGACGTTCACAGGCCCCTTGCGAATCCCCTCATAGCTCTCCCCCGGCGCGCCCTTGCGGAGCACGACCGGCGGCTCGATCTTGGCGACGTCGTACAGGCCGAAGGGAAGCTGGAAGCGAAGCGACGAGAGATTCAGTGCGTCCACCAGCGTATTGATCCGATAGAGGGACTCGCCCTTCAGCGCGCGACGGAGCAACGCTTCGTTGGACGGGCGCGTCTTGGTCGGGTCAAGGCCGAGGGCCTTGTACAGCGTCCGTGCATCGGCGGCCCCAGGAACCTCGCCGCTCTTGCCCTCTCCGTACTTCTGCCGGAACTCGGCGCAGGTGGCGTCGACCTCGCCGGCGAGAGCGGAGTCGGCCTCGCGAACCGCGACACCCTCCAGCACGACGACGCCCAGGCGAACCCGCCCGGCCAGATCGGGACCGATGGTGAGGTCCATAGCGAAGGGTAACCTACAATGAACGCATGCAGCTGGCCGATCTGCCCGGCGGCGACCTGGTGGAGCAGGGTCTCCGTGACTTGGCCGCCGGCCAGGAAAGCGACGCAGCGCTCCTTGTTCTCGTCGGCTCGCCGCGGCTCCGCTCCCTGGGGATCGACGTGCCTCGGAGCGACCTCCCGCGTCCGGAGCATCGGCTCTACGAGAGACTCGCGAGGACGGACCCCGACAGCGCCCATTCGCGTTACAACGCCCTCATACGCCGCCTGGTGAGCTTCGAGCGCGCGGCCGAATGCGCCAAGTAGCCGAAGCGGAGCGAATACGCCGATTCATGGCCGCTCTCGGTAAGGCGGCTCACGACGAGGCGCGCGTCTACTTCACGGGGGGCGCGAGCGCCGTGCTCCAGGGGTGGCGCTCCACGACCCTGGATGTGGACATCGAGATCATCCCCGACCGGGACGAGCTGCTTCGAGCCCTGCCGGCGCTCAAGGAGCGGTTGGAGATCAACGTCGAGCTAGCGGCGCCGTCTCATTTCATTCCTGAGCTGCCCGGTTGGGCGGATCGAAGCGTCTTCATCGTGCGCGAAGGACGGGTCCAGTTCTTTCACTACGACTTCTACTCCCAGGCTCTGGCGAAAATCGAGAGAGGACACTCGCAAGATCGTGCGGACGTCGCGACGATAATCGGTGCCGGCCTCGTCACTCCGTCGCTCCTCCGGCAACTCTTCGATGCGATCGTCCCGGCCCTCTATCGCTACCCCGCGTTGGATCAGGCGGCGTTCAGGCGAGCGGTTGAGAGCGCCCTCGCCGAGCGGGACTAGCGCGGCACGCCGGTTGACAATTACACGCTATCCATGTAGCGTGGAACTGGTGGATCCGTGATCCGATCGTTCGCGGACGAGACGACGGCCGATCTCTTCCGGGAGCGCAATAGTCGCGCGGCCCGACGCGTCCCTCGGAAGCTCTGGCGCGCCGCGCAAAGGAAGATGAAGGCGATCGACGTTGCGGCGCTCCTGGAGGACCTGACCGCCCCCGCCGGCAATCGCCTGGAGAAGCTCCGAGGCGATCAGGCGGGCCGGCACAGTATTCGGATCAATGACCAGTATCGGGTGACGTTCCGATGGGAGGCGGGCGATGCGAACGAAGTCCGCGTTGAGGACTATCACTAGGGATCCCGATTGGCTCGGCCCGGCGATCCCGCCGGGCGAGATGCTGCTCGAGGAGTTTCTCAAGCCCCTGGGCCTCGGTCAGGTCGAGGCGGCGCGCCGACTCGGGATCTCCCTCAATCGGCTCAACGAGATCGTGCTCGGGAAGCGCGGAATCTCCGCCGACACCGCTCTCCGGCTGGGGCGCCTGCTGAAGACGTCGCCGCAGTTCTGGATGCGGCTACAGGCCGACTGGGATCTGCGCCAAGCCATGAAGCGTCAGACCCGAGCCGCCTCGTGAAAAGAACCTCGCCCGGGGGCAACGGGACTCGCGTGGCTGGCGCGGCGACCCGTCACCGGGTGGGGGGTTTGTTCCAACCGGGGAACGGGCCGATCTCGATCTTGTAGCCCGTGGCCGAAGCGGCGTCGGCCATATGACGACCTGCTTGCGAAGCTACTTGTCTCGACGGCGGCGATTTCGTAGATCGTGACGATGTTCGGATGGTTGAGGGAGGATGCGGCGCGGGCTTCCTGAACGAAGCGTCGGCGGCGGCTCTCGTCGGCCATACGCTCGGCGGGAAGAACCTTGAGCGCGACCAGCCGGCCGAGGCGCGCCACTTCTGTCTCCGTCGGGAAGCCATCCAGGGACCGCTGCGGTGGAGCGGCGGAGCCAGGCTCTAGCGGCTCCCTTCTGTCACTGTCGAGCCGTGCTCGGCCGAGGAGCGGAAGAGCAGCAGGATGCGCCCCAGCCGGAAGGTGGCACCGTCCGCCAGGCGGACCGGCGCCTTCACCGGCGCTTCCTGCTCGCCGAGGAACGTTCCGTTCTTGCTCCCCAGGTCCTCGAGCATCGCCTGGTCCCCGCGCACGTCGATCCGGGCGTGGCGGCGTGACACGCCGGGCACATCGATCCGCACAGCGGCGGTCTCGTCGCGCCCCAGGACGTTCTCGCCCTCGACCAGCGGCGTGACCCGCCGCCCCCAGATCACGCGCGGCGCGCCGGTCGCCGGAATCGCGTCCGGCGAGGCCGGAGCGGCGACCTCCCCGGCGAAGGCGTAGCCGAAGCCGTAGACGGTCCGGACGTACCGCGGCTCCTTCGCGTCATCGCCCAGGGCGGCACGCAGCTCGGCCACCGCCACGGTCAGGCTGGCGTCCCCTACCGCCGTATCCGGCCAGACGTGCCCGCGGATGTGCTTCTTGCTCAGGGCCTTCGGCCGGGACCGGACGAGCAGGTCCAGCAGCTCGAAGGTCTTCGGCTGGAGGTGCACTTCCACGCCGGCGCGGAAGAGCTGGCGGCTGTCGGGGTCCAGAACGAGCTCGCCGAATCGAAGCCTCACGAGCGCCCTCGCGGCCTTAGCAACTTGCTTGGAAGTCGATAACGCGTCGCTGATGGTACGCGCCCTACCTTACTGACAGCAAGACGGTAGCGCCTGGCCAGGCGGCTCCCGCAGCGGATCGCGAAAGGAGTCGCCCATGTCGAGAAAAGGAAGCCGTTCGTGTGGTCGGGCCGTCCTCGCCTCCGCCATCCTCCTCGCGGCCACCGGCGCCAACGCCGCCGCGCCGCTCAAGCTCAGCGGATGGGACGCCGCAGCCGTGGACCGGGCGCGCAAGGGAGCCGTCAAGAAGCTCGAGAGCGCCGAGTGCCAGAAGGTCTTCACCGATTTCGCCGATGCCCAGGGCCGCTCGCTCCGGCAGAACCTCGAGGAGTGGAACGCGTCCCCCGCCGACTACATCAGCCTCATCCCCTTCCTCGACGGCTCGTCGCAGCCTCTGTGCCGGAAGACGAAGACGGCGCTCGTCGCCAACCCCGGAGTCCGGCGCATCTACGTCTGCCAGGCCTTCGCCGACGTCCAGCTCCGCCAGCCGGGAATCGCCGAAAGCATGGTGATCCACGAGGTCTTGCACACCCTCGGCCTCGGCGAAAACCCCCCGACCAGCATCGAGATCACCCAGCGCGTGGAGTCGCGCTGCCGATGAGGCCCGTGAGCAACGGCAACGTCTACGGCGCTTCCCAGTCGAGGGAATAGATGTCGCGCGTGCTGCGGTCGCGCATCACCATCGGGCTGTCGTCGGCGTCGAGTCCCATCCAGGGAACGGCGACCCAGGTCAGCAGCGGCATGTCGCCGATCTCGGCCCGCGCCTCGATGCGGCGCGAGGCGAAGGAATAGCAGTCGATCCGGTTCCCTTCCACGTCGAGGCCACAGAAGGCCTTACCGTCCCGCGTCCAGGTGGGATAGTTTAGCGGGAAGGGGCCGAGGTCTTCCCAGGCGGCGCGTTGCGGCCGGTACACCATGAAGATCTGCCGCCAACCCACAAGTCTCGAGGCCAGCACCTGGCCCTGCGGCCCACACTTCGGATAGAAAAGCTGCGCGGCGCCATCGAGCCGAGACAGGGCCCGTGTCTCCAGGTCGATCTTGTGGATGCCGGGAGTACCATCGAGCACGCTGAAGAGAAGCGTGCGCCCGTCGGGTAGGAAGCAGGGATCCCAGTACTGAGAGCCCTGCTCGGGTTTGGCGAGGACCTCGACAGCTCCGCCGTTCGCGGAGACGAGCCGGAGACTCCCGCGCTCATCACCCGCGGAATCCGCCCCGATGAATGCGACCTTCGTTCCGTCCGGCGACCAGGTGGGCAAGAAGGCTTGTAGGGGAGGACTCGTGAGGGGTAGGCGATCGCGACCGTCGCGCCGGCCACGCCAGAGCACGCCCTCGGGATACGTCACCCAGGCCAGCCATTGCCCGTCGGGTGACGGCCTGACCATCCCGACCGACTGGCCGTCCAGGAAACGTTCGAAGCGCTTCGACCGAGTGTCGTAGCGTTGCAGCTCCGCATTGCGGGTCCGACCAAAGGCGAGAAGGCCCCGGCCGTCGGGTCGCCCACCCACGTGGTCGAAGCTCACCGGACCGGCGGTCAACCGGACCGGGTACGGTCGGAACCACGGCAGCCAATGGCCCTCGCGAACCGCCGCAACGTCCCATCGCAATGCCGGCTGGTTGGTTTGGTCGAAGACGAAATAGCGGCCGTCCCCGGTCCATTCGCCTCTCTCGCCCGGCCAGAGCGGCCGCGGGGTCTCTCCCGCCGCGGAGCTCTCCCAAACCCAGCTTTCGCTGTCAGGGCCCGCCGGTCCCCGGCCAGTAAACCGGAACCGCTTGCCGTCGGGGGCCCAGCGTATCCATCTGGGCCACCCAACCGCAGGGATGTCGAGCAGTTGCCTTGCCCCGGTCCCGTCCGCTCGTGCGAGGAGGATGCGACTCCCGTGCACCAACAGCAGGTGTTCCTCGTCCGGCGAGAGAGCCATGGAGTCCGCGCGGAGATCGCCCACACGCCGCGGGGCGCCCCGCGGAGCCGGGACGAGCCAGACATTGCCGTTGGCTCCACCATCATCGGCGAGAACGAGAAGCGCGGATTGCTTTCGCAGAAACCCGCAAATCTCGATTCCGGATCGGAACGGAGTCGGCACTTCAACCGGCTCGCCTCCCGAAACGGGAGCCTGGCGGATTCGCCAGCGCCCCTCGTCGAGCACCACGTAATAGAGCCGGACGCCATCCGTCGTCCAAGTCGGCGCGGTTACGTGGGCGAAGTCCGGCCCCACGTTGAGCCCGAGGGGCCGGATGTTGGTAATTCGCGGCGGAAGCGGGGGCCGCAGAAGCCAGGCCGCACCGGCGAGAGCAGAGATTGCGACTACCGTCGCGATCACCCATCGCCTCGACCGCTGGGCCGCAACTCTGGGGCCGGTGCCCGAAGGCACGCCGCGGGTGCCAGACCCTGTCGCCTCCGATCCCTGCTGCAACCGCTCGAGGTCGACGAGGAGCTCGCCCGCCGTCTGGTAGCGCAGCCCCGGGTCCTTGTCCAGGGCCTTCACGATCACCGCCTCGAGCCCGGGGCTCACGGCCGCGTTCACGCTCCGCGGACTCTCTGGCGTGTCGTGCAGGATCGCGTCGGTCAGGGCCGCTCCTTTCCTCTGCCCGAATGGCCGCCGGCCCGTCGCCAGCTCGTACAGCACCGCTCCCGCCGAGTAGATGTCCGTCCGGGCATCCACCTCCTTCCCCAGCACCTGCTCGGGGGGCATGTAGGGGGGGCTGCCCACCACCTTGCCCAGCGCCGTATCCGTGTCCGTGTCCTCGCGAGCCGGTTCCGACGCTGGCCGCACGACCCGCGCCAGGCCGAAGTCCAGGATCTTCAGGAGGCCGTCCCCCGTCAGGCAGAGGTTCGAGGGCTTGAGGTCTCGATGGATGACGCCCTGGTCATGGGCCGCCTTCAGTCCCCGTGCGAGCTGCGCTCCGAGTCGCACGACGTCCTTGGGTGGCAGCGGTCCTTTCTGTAGCGCCTCATCGAGGGTCGGGCCCGGGACCAGCTCCATCACCAGGTAGTCCGAGCCGTCCGCGCTGCCGAAGTCGAGGAGCGTCGCGACGTGGGGGTGGCTCAGGCGCGAGAGCGCCTTCGCTTCCTTGCGGAACCGGCTCCGGGACGCCTCGTCCGAGAGAAGACCCACTGGCAGGACCTTGATCGCGACGTCGCGATCGAGGCGCGTGTCACGGGCGCGGTAGACCTCGCCCATGCCCCCTGCCCCGAGCGGGGACACGACCTCGTAAGGGCCGAGACGGCTGCCCGTGCTGAGAGGCATTGTGGAAGCCTTGGCGCCGATTCTGCGCCCGAAGCGCGGGCGACGTCTACTCTCTTCTTTCGGCCGAGGAGTCGACCTTGCGAGTCCTTACCCGGCCCGCGGTGGATACTGCCATCTTCCTAAGTCATTTAATTAGAGCCACTTTAGAGACCTGGTGTACAAGTAATAATTCCATTTATAATTCGTGCATGCCAGTTTCCGTCGAGGTTGTCCAGGTCTTGCGCGATCTCAACACATGGTGGAAAGACGAGCACGTCGTCCGCCCGGCCCCACCCCAGTACCGTCGACCCCTTGTTTCGGATCTGCGTGCCCGCTTCCAGAAACCCAAGGGCGTCATCGAGGTCGTGCGCGGGCCGCGTCAGGTGGGAAAGACCACCGGGATACGACAAATCATTCAGGACATGCTTCGGGATGGCACTCCTGCAAACACCATCCTCTTCGTCAGGTTTGATCTTGAACTTCTGCGCGAGAGGGCGGCCGGTCTCCAGAATATCCTTCGCTGGTACGTTGAGGCGATTCGGCATCGGCCCCTGGATGACGGGGAACCCACATACCTCTTTCTCGACGAGATCCACAAGCTACCCAGATGGAGCGAGGAAGTGAAGCATGTCGGGGACACCTTTCCCGTGCGCATGCTCTTGACCGGCTCATCGAGCGTGCTTGTGGCACGAGGGGGGCGTGAGAGCTTGGCGGGCAGGGTCTTCACCACGGAACTACCCACGTTCTCATTTCGGGAGGTTCTCGAATGCTGGAAGCCGGAGCTGGCTGCCACCCTGCCGCCGCGCATCCGATTTGACGATGCTTTCGATGGCGCCCTGGTCCAGTCACGAGAGGCGCTTTCCAAGTTGAAGCCGCAGCAGAGACTAGCGATCGGTCGCGCGTTGGAGCGCTACTACAACCGGGGAGGATATCCGCGACTCCACAGCGGAGAAGTGGACGATGACCGGTGGGCCGACTACGTTGTCCAGACCGTGTTCGAGAACGTTCTTGGCGCCGACATCCCAGACCTGTTTCCAGTGGAGAGTCCTCAACTGTTGAGGCAGCTCTATCTCGCTGTGGCGCGCTTGACGGGCCAAGTCGTTTCGCAGGTAAAGCTATCCGAGCAATTGACCGCGGGCGGCATAAATACGAATCAGCCAACGGTCGGAAAGTACCTCCACTATCTCGCCGATGCCTTGTTGATTCGCGAGTTCCGCCGCTATCCGCTCGCGAAGAAAGCTTCGGCAAGGGTTCCGGCGAAGATCACTGTGTCCGACTTGGGAGTGCGGAATGCCATCTTCCGCGGGGCGCCATCTCTTTGGGAGTTCGATCCAACGCTTCTCGGGCCGCTCGTTGAAACTCTCGTCCAGGCATCAATCCGCGACCACAACCTGAGCGTTCACTACTATCGCGACTATAAGGAACCCCACAATCGCCGATCCGCCGTCATGGAGGTCGATTTCGTTGCGGAGCGACTGGATGGGTCGGTGCTCCCGGTCGAATCCAAATTTCGCAAGACGATAGGTTTGGAAGATACGGCTCCGATCTCTCATTTCATGAACAAATTCCCAGCCAAGCTTGGGATCATCGTGACGCGGGACCTGAGTGTCTTTGACGCGGTACAGAAACTACTGTTCGTCCCTCTGCAGGACTTCCTGGTCGCGTTCTAAGGCGGAGCCTACGGCGCTTCCCAGTCGAGGGAGTAGATGTCGCGCGTGCTGCGGTCGCGCATCACCATCGGGCTGTCGTCGGCGTCGAGCCCCATCCAGGGAACATGGACCCAGCTCAGCAGCGGCATGTCGCCGATCTCGGCCCGCGCCTCGAGGCGGCGCGAGGCGAAGGAATAGCACTCGATCCGGTTCGCTTCGATTGCGAGGCCGCAGAAGGACTGGCCGTCCCGCGTCCAGGTTGGGTAGACGAGCCGGGTGGGGCCGAGGTCTTCCCAGGCAGCACGTTTCGGCCAGTACACCTTCTGGGCCCATGCCAGGTCGGCGTTCGAGGCCAGCACCTGGCCCTGCGGCCCGCACTTCGGAGCGGTGGACCGCTCGGCGCCCTCCATCGGCGAGACCGTCCTCGTCTCCAGGTCGAACTCTTGGATGCCCGGAGCATCGAGGCTGCTGAAGAGAAGCGTGCGCCCGTCAGGCAAGAAGCAGGGGTCCCAGTATCGAGAGCCCTTCTCGGCTTTAGCGAGGACCTCGATGGGCCCGCCGTTTGGGGAGACGAGCCGGAGACTCCAGCCACTCGGAGAATCCGATCCGATGAATGCGATCTTCGTTCCGTCGGGCGACCAACTGGGCAGGAAGGCCATCAGGGGAGGACTCGTGAGGGGCAGGCGATCGCGGCCGTCGCGCCGCCCGCGCCAAAGCACGCCCTCGGGATACGTCACCCAGGCCAGCCCTTGCCCGTCCGGCGACGGTCTCACCATGCCGATGGACTGGCCGTCCAGGAAGGGCTCGAAGCGCCTCGACCGGTTGTCGTAGCGGTGCAGCTCCGCCTTGCCAGCTCGACCAAAAGCAAGAAGTCCCCGGCCGTCGGGTCGCGCGCCCACCTGGCTGAAGATCACCGGACCGGCGGTCAACCGGGCCGGCTCCGGGCGAGCCCAAGGCAACCAGTGGCTCTCCCGAACGGCCGCAACCTCCCCGCGCACTGCAGGCTCGTTCTGTTGGCCGAAGACGAAGTAGCGGCCGTCCGCGGTCCAGTCGCCTCTTCCGCCCGGCCAGAGCGGCCTCGGGGCCTCCGCCACGGTGGAGCTTTCCCAAACGTAGCTTTCGCTCTCATGGCCGGACGGTCCCCGGCCGGTAAACCTGAACCGCTTCCCGTCGGGGGCCCAGCGTATCCATCGGGGCACAATCGCAGGGATGTCGAGCAGTGGCCGAGCCTCGCTCCCATCCACTCGAGCGAGCAGAATCCGACTTCCATGGACGAGCAGCAGGTGCTCTTCATCCGGCGAGAGGGCCATGTCGCCGCAGATGTCGCCCACACGACGCGGGGCGCCTTGCGGAACCGGGACTTGCCAGGCACAGCCAAGCTCGTTGTGTGCGCCGTCATCGGCGTTAACGAGAAGGGCGGACTGCTTTCGCAGAAAACCCTGGATCTCGATTCCGAAGCGGAACGGAGTCGGCACCTCGACGGGCTCGCCTCCCGAAAGGGGAACCTGGCGGATCCGGTGCCGACCCTCCACGAGCGCCACGTAGTAGAGCCGTACACCGTCCGTGGTCCAAGTTGCCTCGCTTGGGACGCGGAACTCCGGCCCCACGTCGAGCCCGAGGGGCCGGATGTCCGTGATCCGCGGCGGAAGCGGAGGCCGCAGAACCCAGGCCGCGCCGCCCAGGGCTACGACTGCCGCAGCCGCATTGATCGCCCATCGCCTCGCCGGCTCGACCCAGACCTTGGGGCTGGCACCCGAAAGGACGCCGTCGGCGCCAGCCGCTGCCGCCTGCGACCCCTGCTGGAGTCTCTCGAGGTCCACGAGCAGCTCGCCCGCCGTCTGGTACCGAAGGCTCGGATCCTTGTCCAGCGCCTTTACAATCACAGCCTCGAGCCCGAGGCTCACAGCCCCGTTCACGATCCGCGGACTCTCCGGC
>JBGPYB010000084.1:0-20491 GCA_041493035.1 Vicinamibacteria bacterium
CTTCACGGACCGGGCCGTGATCGACGAGGTGCTTCGCGAGTGTGGTCCGCACCAGCCCCTCGGACGGCGCCTGGCCGCTCCCCGCCATCCGCCCCAGCTGCCGGGAGTGCGCGAACGTTGGAAGTTCATCGAGCCCACCATCGCCAAGGCCCACTCCGTGGCACTGGTGCCCATGATCGGCAGCCTGGGATGTCCCTACACCTGCAGCTTCTGCATCGACTCCGAGGTGGACTACCAGCCCCTCTGCAACGACCAGATCCAGGAGGACCTGCGCTTCCTCCTCCAGAAACTGAAGCGGCCGCGGGTCGGCTGGCACGACCCCAACTTCGGCGTGCGCTTCAACGAGACGATGGAGGCCATCGACAAAGCCGTGCCGCCGGGGCGCATCGACTTCATCGCCGAGAGCAGCTTGTCGATCCTCTCCGAACCTCACGTCAAGAGGCTCCAGTCGAGTGGCTTCAAGGGCATCCTCCCTGGGATCGAGTCGTGGTACAGCATGGGCGCCAAGTCCAAGACCGGGCGGAACGTCGGCCTCGACAAGGTCAACCAGGTCTCGGACCACGTAAACATGATCCTGCGGTACATCCCCTACGTCCAGGCCAACTTTGTCCTGGGCCTGGACGATGACGCGGGCGAGGAGCCCTTCGAGCTGACCAAGCGCTTCGTGGAGAAGACGCCGGGCGTCTTCCCGGCCTACTCGCTTCTCTCCGCCTTCGGCCAGGCGGCGCCCCTCAACTTGAGCCTGCAACGCGACGCTCGCGTCCTCCCCTTCCCGTTCCACTTCCTCGACAACAACCGCGCGATGAACGTTCGCCCGAAGAACTACTCGTGGACGGAGCTCTACGATCGAGTGATCGATCTTAGAAAGCACTCCTTCTCGTGGAGTTCCGTCGGGCGACGCGTGAACGCGAACGAGGGGTTCCTGACGAAATCCCTGAACCTCGTGCGGGCTCTCTCGTCGGAGGGCTCCGGGCGAATCCGGTACGACACCAAGATTCGAGGACTCCTGGACAGCGACCTCTCGGTGCGGCGCTTCTTCGAAGGGGACACGTCGGACGTTCCCGCCTTCTATTCGGACAGCGTGCGCAGCGACCTCGGTCCTCTGTGGGACTCGCTTCCGGTCGGTGGCTTGGCACACGACCCGAACGCGTACCTCAAGGCGCAGCCCGCGGCGGCGGTTCTAGCCGTCTGAGTGCGGCGCCGGTTCGCCAGATAGAGAATCGACCATGGCCTTTTCCTCCCTCGGCATCCATCCGGACCTTCTGCGCGGCGTCCGCGAGCTGGGTTTCACGCGACCCACGCCGATCCAGGAGCAGGCCATTCCGCCGGCCCTGGAGGGACGCGACATCCTGGCCGGGGCGATGACGGGAAGCGGAAAAACCGCGGCGTTCGTGCTCCCCATCCTCCACCGACTCGTTGGCAAGCCCCGCGGCACCACGCGGGCTCTCGTCCTCACACCGACCCGAGAGTTGGCGGCGCAGATCGAGGAGCACCTGGACGCCTTGGCCCTCCACACACCGCTCTCCGGCGCCGCCATCTTCGGCGGCGTCGGGATGGGACCACAGGAGCACGCCTTCCGGCGCGGCGTCGATGTCCTCGTCGCGACTCCCGGGCGACTGCTGGACCACTTCCGCTTCCCGTATGCCCGCCTCCAGGGCCTCGAGGTGCTGGTCCTGGACGAGGCCGATCGCATGCTGGACATGGGTTTCCTTCCCGACATAAAGCGGGTGCTACGTCACGTCCCGGCCAAGCGGCAGACGCTCTTCTTCTCGGCAACGATGCCCCCGCCCATCGTCACCCTCGCCCGGGAGATGCTGAAAAACCCCTTCACCATCGATCTCGGCCGCAAATCGGCGCCGCCCATCGGAATCACGCAAGCGGCCTATCCGGTGCCGGCGGAGCTGAAGTCTGCGCTCCTCACCGAGCTGCTGAGGCGCGGAGACATTCGGAGCGTGATCGTCTTCACCCGAACGAAACACCGCGCCAATCGCGTCGCGGACTACCTGGCTCGCCAAGGAATCGCGGCGGCCCGGATCCACGGCAACCGGAGCCAGGCGCAGCGCACGCAGGCCCTCATGGGGTTCAAGGCAGGGAAGTTCCCCGTGCTCGTCGCCACCGACATCGCCGCTCGCGGCATCGACGTCGAGTCCCTGTCCCACGTCGTCAACTTCGACGTCCCCGCCTCCCCCGACGACTACGTGCACCGAGTGGGTCGCACGGCTCGGGCTGAGGCCACGGGCGATGCATTCGTCTTCGTCTCCCCGGAGGAGGAAGGGAGCCTCCGGGACATCGAGCGCGTCCTCGGCAAGCGCCTCCCGCGAGTGACGCTGCCGGGCTTCGACTACGCGAAGCGGCCCGCGGAGAAGCTCGAGATTCCCCTGGGCCGCCGGCTCGCCGAGATCCGGTCACGCCGGCCGCAGGGCCCGAGCCGTGGACATCGGCCGGGACCAGCGCCCCGGCGCGGTCCTGCACCTCACGGACGGCGCGGGCCGGGACGCTAGCGCGACGGCGCCTTCGGCTCCGGAGGTCGGCTGGGCTGCGGGGGCAACCGGGCACCGCAGGAGCAGACCATGCTTCGCGTCGCGCAGACCACCCGCAGGACCCGACCACACGCCTGGCACTGAACGTAGGTCCCCGGCGGAAGGGACTTGGGCGGAGGCACCACCGTCATTTCTTGAGCCCCAGCACGACACAGTGTACCCCCGAAAGGCCGACGCCAACGGTGAGAGCTCTCACATCGTCAACTCTCGTCGCTCTTTTCAGTTCCTCACATCAGAACTTGTAGGCGATGGTCGCGAGGAGCGCGGTGTACGCCCCCGAAGTTGAGGGTCAAGGACGAAGCGCCCTTCCGCGGAGTAGAATCCGCACACTTCCGGCAGGCAGGGGCAACGACAAGGAGGTTAGCTCGTGACCAGCATCCACTTGGCCGGAATCGACTACGCGATCCTGGCTATCTACTTCGCGTTCGTGCTGGGCATCGGCGTCGCCCTGAAACGCTTCCAGAAGACCAGCGAGGACTTCTTCCTTTCGGGACGCTCGCTCCCCGCATGGATCGCCGGGCTGGCCTTCCTTTCGGCCAATCTCGGGGCCCAGGAAGTGATCGGCATGGCGGCATCGGGGGCGAAGTACGGCATCGCCACGAGCCACTTCTATTGGGTGGGGGCGATCCCGGCCATGGTCTTCGTGGGCGTCTTCATGATGCCCTTCTACTACGGCTCCCGCGCGCGCTCCGTCCCCGAGTACCTGAAGCTGCGCTTCGACGAGAAGACCCGTGGATTCAACGCCATCTCCTTCGCCACGATGACCGTCTTCTCGTCGGGGATCTCGATGTATGCCCTCGCGACGCTTTTCGCGATGCTCCTCGGCTGGGACTTCAACGTGAGCATCTGGGTGTCGGCGCTGATCGTCCTCGCCTACATCACCCTGGGGGGCCTGACGTCGGCGATCTACAACGAGGTACTCCAGTTCTTCCTGATCGTTCTCGGCTTCATCCCCCTGGTCTTTCTGGGCCTGCGAGACGCGGGGGGCTGGTCGGGGCTCAAGGAACGGCTTGCCGTCGTCGCCACCGCCAACCACTTCGCCCCGGGGGCCTGGAGCGAGTCCTGGTCCCACATGACGAGCCCGGCGGCAAACCCCATGGGCGTCGAGTGGTTCGGGATGATAATGGGACTCGGTTTCGTTCTCTCCTTCGGCTATTGGTGCACGGACTTCCTCGTCGTGCAGCGTGCCATGGCGGCCCATTCCATGTCGGCGGCGCGTCGCACGCCCCTCATCGCCGCCATCCCGAAGATGCTCTTCCCTTTTCTCGTGATTCTTCCCGGGATGATCGCGATCGCCCTCACCTATCAGAAGGGGACCAGCGGCTTCGCCCTCCCGATGAAGCCCGATGGCACGTACAACTACGACATGGCCATCCCCATGATGCTGGGACACTACTTCCCCCCCGGAATGCTGGGCCTGGGCCTCACGGCCCTGATGGCGTCGTTCATGTCGGGAATGGCGGGGAACGTCACGGCCTTCAACACGGTCTGGACCTACGACATCTACCAGGGGTACATCCGCAAGAACGCGTCGGACGCCCACTACCTCTGGATGGGCCGGATGTCCACGGTCGGGGGCATCGGCATCAGCATGGCCGCGGCCTACCTTGCGACGCGGTTCAACAACATCATGGACTTCCTCCAGCTCGTCTTCGCCTTCGTGAACGCGCCGCTGTTCGCCACGTTCCTCCTCGGCATGTTCTGGAAGCGGGCGACAGGCCACGGAGCGTTCTTCGGCCTCCTTTCAGGCACGACGGCCGCGGCGATCCACCACGGCTTGACCTTGCCGAAGGCCGCAATGGTCGGAATCAAGGGAGGATGGCTGGGAGCGATCCACATCTATCCGAGCGAGATGGCGCAGAACTTCTGGACGGCCATCTGGGCCTGGAGCGCCTGCTTCGCCTTCACGATCCTGATCTCCCTGGCCACGCGCCAGACGAAGACCGACGCGGACCTGAAGGGCCTCGTCTACTCCCTGACACCGAAGCAGGCGGTCGAGGCAGGGCCCTGGTACTCGCGGCCCGCCGAATTGGGCGCCCTCGTCATCGCCCTGGTGGTCGTCCTGAACGTCATCTTCTGGTAGGAGGGATCCTTGGGACTCGACATCCGCACGCCGATCGGCTTGATGTTCACCCTCATCGGCGGTCTCCTGGCCATTTACGGCCTCGTCTCGGACCCGGCGCTCTACGCTCGCTCCCTGGGGCTCAACGTCAACCTCTACTGGGGAGCGTTCCTGGCGCTTTTCGGCCTCGTCATGCTCGCCCTCGGCCGATCCGCCAAGGCCTAGCCAGTCCCGCGCGCAGAGCCTGAGGACGTTCATCCACCGATGAAGGTCAGCCTCCAGTACGGAACCGAGGGGCTCGACGTCGAGATCCCGGCTCGCAACCTCTCCGTGCTCGAACCGCGCTTCGTCCCGGGCCTCTCCGACGAAGCCGACGCCTTTCGGAAGGCGACGGCGAGGCCCATGGCCAGCCCCCCTCTCAAGGAGCTGGTGCGCGCGGGCGACAGGCTGGCTATCGTCATCCCCGACGCCACGCGCGGTCTTCCCCGCGAGCGCTTGCTCCCATGGGTCTTCAGGGAACTGAACCACGTGCCCGCAGCGAACGTCGTGATCGTCAACGGAACGGGATCACACCGGGCCAACACAGCCGAAGAGATCGCGGTCATGCTGGGGACCGAGATCGCGGCCCGCTACCGGATCGTGAACCACGACGCCCACGATCCCTCCACTCTCGTCCCGGTGGGGCGTGACGCCGAGGGAGAGATGGTCTTCCTGAGTCGCCACTATGCCGAGGCCGACAAGCGGATCGTCCTGGGCTTCATCGAGCCCCACTTCATGGCGGGTTTCTCGGGGGGCTACAAAGGGATTTTCCCAGCGGTGGCCGACATTGCGTCGATCCTCCGGTACCACAACGCCGCTCGCATCGGCGATCCTCGTAGCACCTGGGGCGTCCTGGAGGGAAACCCGACCCAGGCCCTGGTGCGATCGAGCGGCGCCCTCTGCCCGCCCGATTTCTGCATCAACGTCACCCTCAATCGTCGCCGGGAAATCACGCGCTTCTTTTGCGGCGCCGTGATACCCGCCCATGAAGCCGGCTGCGCGTTCTCGAAGGCGACGGCCATGGTTGCGGTCGAGGAGCCTTTCGCCGTGGTCGTGACGAGCAACAGCGGCCATCCCCTCGACCAGAACCTCTACCAGGCCGTCAAGGGAATGTCGGCGGCGGCGCAGATCGTTTCAGAGGGAGGCTTGATCCTGGCGGCCGCTCGGTGCGAGGACGGCTTCCCGTCCCACGGACATTTCCGCCGGCTCCTCTTCGAGCACGGCTCCCCCCAGGCGCTCCTCGACGCGATCCTGTCCCCAGGCTTCTCGGCATTCGACCAGTGGCAGGCGCAGCTGCTGGCCTTGATCCGCATCAGGGCCAGGGTCGGCATCTATAGCGAGCTACCCGTCGAGGAGGTGCGACGGGCCCATCTCGAGCCGGTATCCGATGTTGGCGCGGCTATCGAGGCGGAACTCCGGCGGATCGGACCCGAGGCGAGGGTGGCCGTTCTTCCTGAAGGGCCGATGACGATCCCCTACCTGGCGGCCTGAGGACTCTTCAGTCCCCGACGGGTTTGACCGGCGGAAGAGTCGCCACGTCGATTCCCGCGAACTCGCCTTGCAGCGTGTTCCCCTTGTACTCGATCTCGTCGTGGATGCCGATCTTGGACGTGTAGTACCCGTGTGCGGTCCAGTCTTTGAGCTCGACGAAGAAACTCTGCTCCGGGGTCTTCGGGTCCGTTTCGGCGACGGCAAGGCGACTGAGAAGAGCGTTCCGCTCGTCGACCGAAGCTTCGAGGAACGCCTTTGCGGTCGCCTGCCGCGAGAGTGCATCCACGGCCAGGAGCCCGGCTCGCCACTGTTCCTGTGACTCGCGCAGCTCCGGGATGGCCGGGTCGTACTCCGCCAGGCGCCCGTCGACGTAGGCGGCCACACCCGCGGCTCGGGCGCCCCCCGAATGTTCGTCGGCCGGGATGATCAGCTCCGACAGCTCGTCGACGAGCGCCATCTCGGCGGCGGTGAAGAAGCGCCCGGCGGCAAGAGGCACCGCCGGCGCGCTGGCCTCGGCCACGCCTCGCGGCACGAGGGGCGCTGCTGCCCCCGCCGCGGCCAATCGGAGCAGGTCTCGGCGGCTCAGGGTGGTCACAGGTTCCCCTTTCGCAGTTCGTCGGCAAGGTGTTCACAGGATCGCCAGCAGAGAGCCATGATCGTCCACGTCGGGTTCTGGCAACTGGCGCTCACGTGGCTGCTCCCGTCCACGACGAACAGGTTCTTCACGTCGTGGGACTGCTGGTACTGGTTGAGGACGGACGCCTTCGGATCGCTCCCCATGCGCGCCGTCCCCAGCTCGTGGATCGACCACCCTTCGGTGAGGACCTCGCGATTGGAGTCGACCACCTCGATCCCCGCCTCCTCGAACATCTCCTTTGCGGTGTCCGCCATATCGGCGGCCATCTTCTTCTCGTTGTCGCCGAACTTGAAGCTGAAGCGGAGCACCGGAATCCCCCACTTGTCCTTGACCTCGGGATCGAGACCGACGGCGTTCTCATAGCGCGGCAAGACCTCGCCAAAAGCGCTCATGCCGATGGAGGCCCCCGCGTAGTCCCGCACCGTCTTCTTGTATTCCTTGCCGAAGCCGGGGGCCTGGACGCGGGCGGGGAACATCTTGGTCCCCGCACCTCCCTCGAATCCGAACCCGCGGATGTAGTCGGAGCGCTTGTCCTTGAGGTTTCGGAAACGCGGGACATAGAAGGAGCCGGGACGCCCGTCGTCGAGAGTCCGCGCCTTGCCCACGAGGTCCTTGACGATCCCGCCCACACCGGGACCCATGAGGTGCTCGCAGAAGTTGTGGCCGACGTGGCCGCTGGAGTTGCCGATTCCGTTCGGATGCTGGCGGGACTTCGACAAGAGCAGTAGCCGCGCCGACTCCAGCGTGGAAGCCGCAAGGACAACGGCCTTCGCCCTGGCCTCGAGCACTTCCCCCGTCTGGGCATCGACGAAGGAAACACCGCGCGCCTTCCCGGCGGCGGGGTCCACGGTGACCTCGCGGGCGATCGAGCCCGTACGCAGCGTGAGGCGGCCGGTGTCGAGGGCCGGGTAGATGAGGCCGGTAGGCGAGTCGAAGGCCGCGTGGATGTCGCAGCCGCCCGCGCGCCGGTTGCACGCACCGCGACCGAAGCACCGGCTCCTGTACTTGTTGTGCTTGACGCCGTCGGTGGTGACGCCCGCACGGTAGGGCGTGAGGACGCGGCCGGAGCGGGCCATCGACTGGCGGAGCTTGACCTCGGCGACGGTCAGCCGAACCGGACGCTGGAAGCGGCCATCGGGGAGATGCTCGAGGCCCTCCGGATGCCCCGAGATCCCGAGGTAGAGGTCCACCTTGTCGTAGTAGGGGGCGATGTCGGCGTAGGAGATGGGCCAGTCCTCGCCGTACCCGTCGTGGCTCTTGGCCTTGAAATCGTAGTCCGACAGGCGCAGCGCGAGTCGACCCCAGATGTTGGTCTTCCCGCCCAGACAACGAGCCCGGACCCACGCGTAGCTCGTACCGGTGTAGGGATGGTCCTTCTCGTCGACGACGATGTTCTTGCTGTAGTCGGTCCCGCTCCAACCCTGGACGTAGGAGTAAACCGTCTTCCAAGGCATTCCCTTGGCGTAGGGCGGCTGGCGGATGTTGTACTCGTTGCGTGTGAGGGCGTGGGACGTGTACGGCATCTGACCGCGGCGAGGATGATCGTAGGGCCACTCCATCGACTTCAGCTCGCTCTCGATGTCGAGTTTCTTCCCGGCCTCGAGGAGCAGCACGTCCAGTCCTTGCGAGGTCAGCACGTGGGCCGCCATCCCGCCGGCGGCTCCAGAACCCACCACGACGGCGTCGTAGACGCGTTTCAGGTCGGGCTCGGCGATCCGTGACTCCAGAGTCGGTAGCATCGTTTGCTGTGGTCCCCCATTTTGCCGGGGATTGTACGCCGCCCGCGGCTTTTCGCGACAGGGGCCTTCCCCGCCGGACGAGAAGGCGGCACAATACGCCCTTCCGGCGCGTATGACTTCTTCCAATGGCGACCCAGGAGGCATTCTTGAAGGAGCTGAGCCGTCAGTACCCCGAGACCGTTCGGGAGACGCGAGCAGGGACCGTGCTGGTCCTGGCCATCGCTGCCGTCGCCTCACAGCCCGTCTCGGCCCGAGCCGCCGATGAAGTCACGGTGGACGTCTACAAGACGAAGTGTCAGGCGTGCCACCTGGCCGACGGCGGCTCCCCCATCAAGGAGATGAATTTCGCCGAGGGCGAGTGGATCCACGGAAGCAAGCTGGCCGACATCGTGAAAGTCATCGAGGACGGGGTCCCGGGGAAGGCGATGCTCCCGTTCAAGGAGCAGCTCACCAAAGGGCAGATCGAAGCACTCGCGAAGTACGTCCGGGCCTTCGGCAAGAAGGTGGCCGCGGAGAAGGGCGGCAAGGGGGGGAAGTAGCGACATGAAGGAAGTGAACGTCGCGCTCATCGGCTACAACTTCATGGGGAGGGCGCACAGCAACGCTTATCGTCAGGTGGGCCCGTTCATGTCTCCCCGCCTCAAGCCACGCCTCAAGGTTCTCTGCGGCCGCAGCCCCGAGGGCGTCAAAGAAGCGGCGGCGCGTCTCGGCTGGGAGGAGACGGCCACCGACTGGCGCGAGGTGGTCCGCCGGAAGGACATCGACCTCGTGGACGTGAGCACTCCCGGCGACAGCCACGCGCAGATCGCCATCGCGGCGGCGAAGGCAGGGAAGGCCGTCCTTTGCGAGAAGCCCCTGGCCAACACCGTCCGCGATGCCGAGGCGATGCTCGCCGCCGTGAAGAAGGCGGGCGTCGTTCACATGATCTGCCACAACTACCGGCGCGCTCCGGCCGTGATGCTGGCCAAGAAGATGATCGACGCGGGAGAGCTGGGGGAGATCTACCACTACCGCGGTACGTACTTACAGGACTGGATCCTCGACCCGAAGCTGCCCCTCCTCTGGCGCTTCCAGAAGAGCAAGGCGGGCTCCGGAGCCTTGGGCGACATCGGTTCCCACTCCCTCGACCTCGGGCGCTTCCTCGTCGGCGAGATCACCGAGGTTGCGGGCGCTCTCAAGACCTTCATCAAGGAACGACCCCTCCTCGGAAACCCACGGAAGAAGGGGCGTGTCACGGTCGACGACGCCTCGGCGGCCGTGGTGCGGTTCGCAAACGGAGCGCTCGGGACGATCGAAGGGACACGGATGGCCGCCGGCCGCAAGAACTACAATCGCTTCGAGATCAACGGAAGCAAGGGAAGCGTCGCCTTCGACCTGGAGCGGATGAACGAGCTGGAGGTCTACTTCACGTCGGACCCCGGAGCGAGCCAGGGCTTTCGGCGCATCCTCGTCACCGAGCCCGCGCACCATCCGTACATCAAGTCGTGGTGGCCTCCGGGGCACATCCTCGGCTACGAGCACACCTTCACCCACACGATCTACGACCTCTTGGAGGGGATCCGAAAGGGGCGCTCGCCGCAGCCGAACTTCGAGGACGGCGTCCGCAACCAGAAAGTCCTGGCCGCATGGGAGAAGGCTGCGGCAACACGGCGCTGGGAGCGGGTGTAGGCTCCTGGCCCCGCGCGGCCGGGCCGGCCGGTGGGCCCTCGCCCTTTGCCTCACCGCACCGCAGGCAGGCTTCGCCGCGGATATACCCGAGCTTCGGGCATACATGAAAGGTGTCGGTTTCTCCGATGCCGAGGTCTCCGGCCTGGCGCAAGGAGCGATCGTCAGGGTCGTTCAACAGAAGGAAGACAACGACGTCTTCGTGTTGGGTGTCGTCCGCATCGCCGCCCCCGCCGAGTCCTTCGTAGAGGCTCTCCGGAAGATCGAGACCTTCCGAAACCGTCCACCGATCCTGGAAATCGGTCGTTTCGCGACGCCACCCCGCATCGAGGACTTGGCGCCGCTCACGTTCGACACGAGGGATCTGGAGATGCTTCGGACCTGCAAGGTGGGCGACTGCGACTTGAAGGTCGGTGCCGATACCATAGAGCTGGCTCGAAAGATCGACTGGAAGGCCAAGGACGCCTACGGCGAGGCGTCGCGCCTCATGAAAAGCGTGTTGCTGGCCCAGGTGACGAAGTACCTCCAGGACGGGGCGCCGGCGATGACCGTTTACAACGACAACGACGCCCCTGAAAGCTCCGCTGCCGAGACCCTCAAGCTTCTTGGCGGCGACCCGAAGCTGCTGCAGTTCACCCCCGAGTTCATGAAGGCGTTCCTCGACTTTCCGAATGGCACCCTGCCCAACCTGGAGAACTTCATCTACTGGTCCAAGGAAAAAACCCGAAGGCCCGTGGTGAGCGTCGCCCACGTCTGCATCGAGACGGGCCCCCAAGGAACAGGCTATCGAGTGGCCACGAAGCACCTCTACGACAGCCACTTCTTCCTCGCCAACCTGGAGTTCCTGACCCTTCTGGTCGAGGGGGGCGGCGCATCCGGCTTCACCCTCGTCCACGTCCTCCGGGCCCGCGTCGATCCGCCGCGATCGTTCCGCGGCATAATCCTGGGGAAGATCCGGGCGGGAATGCGCGACGCCCTCGCCCAGGATCTCGAGGCCGCGAAGAGACGTCTCGAGGCCGCGACTCAGCGATAGCCGCTCAGCGGGCCAGCGACAGCGGATCGATCCCCTTCTCCAGATCGAAGCTTGCGCCGACCGCGCCAACCACCGCGGTCTTCCGGCTGAGCCCGGCCCGATCGCGGATCACGTACACGGCCCCGATCCCCGTGCAGTGGGCGCCCAACAGATTCGCCAGGCCGAAGTCGCGGCTCCAGTTGCGCTCGGGGTAGACGCGCGGCACGGGCCCCGTCACCCAGACGCCGGGAAAGATCGCCTCGAGCCCTTTGTGCTCGACGAAGTCCCCACCCAACGACTCGTATTCGGACCTCAGCCCAAGCGCCACATTGCGTTCCTCTCCGAGCGGCGACGGGCGGCTCCAGAACATCCCGGGCGCGACGTGCACGCGCGCGAGGGCGTCCGCTTGGCGCCCGCGGACGTCCCGGCGCAGCGACAACAGGCCACCGACATGGTCGTCGTGGTTGTGACTCAGGACGACGTCGCGGACGGAGGCCAGATCGATCCCTAGCTCGTGGGCGTTCTGCTTCACCGTGTCCGGGCGGGCGCCGGTGTCGAACAAGATGCGGTGGCCGTCGACTTCGACGAGGGCGGCGAATCCCCACTCGCCGATCCCCGTGTCGGCCAGCATCGTCGAGAGGATCGTGATGTGGAGCGAACGCACGGGCGGCCCGGGAGGAGCCGCGGCCAGAAGCAGCCCAAGGAGAGCGCCGGTCACAAACCCCCGCCCGGCTTCTGCGGCGGTGCTGTGGCGTGGGGAGTGCCGCGGCCCGTCTCGGCCACGGCCTCGTTCCAGAGCCTCACCACGAGCCCGGCCATGATCTTTTGCTGCCCCCAGCGATCGGAGATCTCGCGGCCGGCGGGGTCGAGGATCGCGTACCCCGGCGGGCCGAGCTCCACGCGAAATGGAAAGACGTCCCCTGGCTTCGCCTCTTTCAGCCAGTGGACCATGACCCGCTTCCACATGGCTGCGAAGACGCGCGTCTCGGCGTTGTCGGCCGTGGGTCCCATGTCGATTTGCACCTGCTCCCCATTCGAGACGCGGCCGTCCAGCATCACGGCTCGATCGAGAAGGACGTCGAAGAAAGGCTGAGCCTCCGGCGGGGGCGCTCCGCCAAACTCTCCGCCGACGAAGTAGTGGGAAAGATCGAGGTCGAAGCGCAGATCGGGGATCGCGCGCGCGTAGCCGACGGTGCGGATCAGGTCCTGGGTGACACGACCGCGGTGCGTCTGGACGACCATGGCGATATCGGCACGTTTGGCTTCTTCCGACAACCCGCGGAGGATCTCGGTGGCCTGCGCCTCAGGGACGAAGGAGTTCCCGACATGAACGTCGAGGTACACCGAGCCTAATCTCTTGGCCGCGGCGAGGGACGGCACCAGGTCCTCGACCCTGTTGGGCCCGGTCTCGACACCGACGCCGAGACCGCGCTTCTCTCCGGAGGCGCGCCACTGCTCGACGTCCTTCTCCGAGGCGCCGCCGACCCAGACGTCGAAGGCGTCGAAGCCCGCCTCCTTGATGTGGGCGAGCTTCTCGCCCTCCGGCCACTCCATGTCCTTGGTGGGCAATGCCACGAGCCCCCAGAGGTTCTGGACCAAGAGCAGACGGGGCGGACGACCCGACGCGTCATGACAATGGAGGTTCTGCGCCGAAGCGCCCCTGGCGAGGAGAAGGGCCGTCAGGCAAGCCGCGAGCCGCTTCATCGGTCTCTACGCAGAAAGCCCATCTCCCCCATCCACACCGCGCAGAGCCCCGGCCACTGGGAAAGGCCGGAGCCCTTCGGGCCCAGGCCGAGACCGTGCTGCCCTTTAGTGAAGACGTGCATCTCGGCGGGAACGTTTGCCTTGCGCAGCGCCTCATAGAAGAGGACGCTGTTCTCGGGGGGCACGCCGTCATCCTCGGACGTGTGGACGAGGAAGGTCGGCGGCGTCTCGGGAGTGACCTGCAGCTCGTTCGAGAGCGACGCCGTGAGCTTCGAGTCGGCATCGGAGCCCAGGAGGGACTCCCGCGACCCCCGGTGGGTCACGTCAGCGGTGAAGGTGATGACGGGATAGACAAGGACCATGAAGTCCGGCCGCGAACCCAGCCGGTCGATAGAATCCGCAGCGCCCTTGTTTCCGGCGTCGAAGTGGGTTCCCGTCGTGGAAGCCAGATGACCGCCGGCTGAGAATCCGAGAATGCCGACGCGGGCGGGGTCAATCCCCCACTCGCGAGCCGACGCGCGCACCATCCGGATCGCCCGCTGAGCGTCTTGGAGCGCCGCGGGATGGCGGTAGCGAGGGCCGAGTCTGTACTGGAGGACGAAGGCCGTGACTCCGATGGAGTTGAGCCATTCGGCCACCTGCTTTCCTTCATGGTCGGCGGCCACGACGACGTAGCCACCCCCGGGACAGACAACGACGGCTGCGCCGTTGGCCCTGTCGGCAGGAGCGCGGTAGACGGTGATCTTGGGTTTGTCCACGGCTTCGGCACCGACGGCCCCCGGTGCCCCCGCGGGCCAGAGGAGGTGGAACTCGCGATCTCCGTGCGCCGTGTCGACAGGACCGATCTTGTAGTCGCCCGCTTCGCCCTGCACCGCGGCGGCGGCGGCAACGAAAGCCCCGCACACCAGACAGGCCAAGACCCCCGTTGTCGTCACAGTCACCCCCTCAGTCTCTCAGGAAGAGCGGCTCAGTCTTGTCGGCCGGGAAGACGAGACGTCCATTTCCGTCGAGAGAAGCGGTGAGGAAGAAGGCCGCACGGGTCGGCTTCACTCGGCCCCTACTCCGCGAGCTCGCGGATCCAGATGTTCCTGTAACGGACCGGATGGTTGTGGTCCTGCAAGCCCAGCGGGAGCTTCCACCCGTGGGCCTGGTAGGGCGGCCGCGCCTTGTGGGTCGTGGGCCCCGTCAGCTCGCTGTTGTCCTGGACCAGCACGCCGTTCAGGAGCACGGTGGCGCGGGCGGGACACGTGAGCTTGCCGTCCTTGTCGAAGCGCGGGCCGTGGAAGACGACGTCGTAGGTCTGCCATTGGCCCGGGGCGCGGGTGGCGTTCACGAGGGGCGGGTATTGGCCGTAGAGGGCGCCCGCCTGGCCGTCGGGGTAGGTCTCCGCCTGGTACGAATCGAGGACCTGGACCTCGTAGAGGCCCATCAAGTAGACGCCGCTGTTCCCGCGGTCCTGGTCCTCCCCGACGGGCGGGTTGGGCGCGGCCCATTCCACGTGGAGCTGGCAGTCGCCGAAGCCATCCGCCGTCTCGATTCCGCCGGTCTCCTTCACGACCTCGAAGTACCCCTTCTCGACCTTCCAGGGAGCGGGCGCCTTGTGGTCCTTCTGCGAGCGCCACTTCGACAGGTCCTTTCCGTCGAAAAGGACGATGGCGTCGGCCGGCGGGCGACCGGGCTGCTCCGGCGTGCTCGCCGTGCCGGGATCGACCACCTTCGGCTGCGGGCGGTTGCGGTCATGGATCGCCCAGTCCCCCACGCCGGCAGCGGCGATCGCCGAGGCGGCGGCCAGAAGAGCGGCGGCGCCCAAAGGCGACGGCGAGAAGTGATTCTTCATGGCGGCCTTATATCACGCACGATTTACGCCTTCTACTACGACCAGGGACAGCGCGAGTACGAGCGGACTGGGACGAGCGAGGGCGTCCTGACCACCTACGGCGCGGCGACGTTCAGCGCACCCGACTGCGCCACGGTCGTCGGCTGGTACCGCTGTGCCCTCGAGATGTGCTGAGCCAAGGATCCGCAGGTGGGTCGAGGACGAGTGCCGGGCCCTCGGCGGCCAGGTCTGCCGCTACCGGGTGTCTTGGTCCTAGAGACGGCTTGAACCAAATGCCATTTGGCAGGATGATGGAGACACTATGGCAGCCACGGTCACGCTTCCGAGACTGACCGATCTCCTGGCCACGCTGGGCGGACGCCGGGTGCTGAGCGGTCGGGTCCACGATCCCGAAGAGCTGCGCCTCCGAGTTCGGGCGGGGCTTCCGTACGCGGCCCTCGAGTCGCTTCAGGCTGGATACGGCCTCGACGCGCACCTCCTGCGCGAAGTTCTGGACGTACCGCCCCGAACCCTGGCCCGGCGGAAGAACCGGCGCCGCTTTTCTCCGGAAGAGTCGGATCGGCTCTTCCGATTGGCACGCATCGTAACCCTCACGGCGGAGACCCTGGGCAGTAAGGACTCCGCCCGCGAATGGCTTCAGTCCCCGAACCGCGCCTTGGGCGGCGACGTCCCGTTGCGGCGCCTCGACACCGACCTCGGATCTCGCCAGGTGGAGGAGCTCCTCGGCCGAATCGCTCACGGCATAGTCAGCTAGTGCGCGTCTGGCGGCTTTGCCGCAGACCCTACGCCGCCTTCGATGGTGAGGGCGCTCGCCTCTGGGGCGGTCGGTGGACGCACCGTGGCGTCGCTGTCGTCTATACGGCCGGCTCAGCGGCCCTCGCGATGGCGGAATACCTCGTCCACCTCGAGCCCCGCCAAGCGCCGCGGGATTTGGTCCTGATCGCCGCCGACGTTCCGCAGCGGCTGAAGGTCTCGGCCCTCGACCACGCAAGCCTCCCCTCACGCTGGCGCCGGTATCCTCCTCCGGAGGCGCTCGCCGACCTGGGTTCGGAGTGGGTTCGCGACTGCAAGACCGCGGTCCTCAGGATTCCGTCGGCGGTCGTGCCTCAGGAGTTCAACTACCTGCTCAACCCGGCGCATCCCGATTTTCGCAAGATCGCGATCGGACGCGCGGAAGCCTTCTCCTTCGATCCCCGCTTGCGAAAGTAGACGCGGCCCTTCTGCACCCCCGCTCAGCTCGTCGCAGCTCTCCGGAGGGAGCTGTAGAGGTCGGATTTCTAGCCGCCGACCGGCGCAGCGGCTTGGCGCCGGTGCGCAGCGACTGGGCGACCGGCCCATGGGTGAGCCGGCATCCGTCCTGTTTCCGTCGCCGCTACGACCTGGCTGTCAACGACTTCCGGCGGTGTGGGAGTACCCTTCTTGCATGGCACGACGCCTGCTCACCTCCAAGTCGAGCCGTCACGCTGCTGGAGGAAACCATGGCCACTCTTCGAGTCTCGCTCCTCACCGTCACGATCCTGGCGCTCCCCGCCGTGGGGCTACGGGCGGAAGAGGCCCCCTCAAAGGGATCGGCGCCTCTGCTCGACGAGAGCCTCGGCTTTTCCGTGAACAAGCTGGGCCTGCGACACACGCTGGACCTGTCGTGGCGACGGTCCCTGAACACCTCCCCCAACCCCTTCCTAAGAGACGCCCACCTCTCGGTCGGCCTGTCCCACATACTGACGCCCTCCTACACGCGGCTTGGGGCCTGGGTGGAGCTTGCGCCCCTCTCGATCTTGGAGGTGCGGGCGGGGGCGGAGCCCGGGGCGTACTTCGGCACGTTCGGCTCGCTCATGAGCTTCGCCAGTTACGGAGCGCCCTTCGACGACGCCTCACGGGACGCGCGGAAGGGCGACGCGCGGGCAGGCACTGGTTCTCGCCTCTACGTCTCGCCGACCTTCAAGATGAAGGTGCGGGCGCTGGTGGTCGCCAGCAGCGCCGATTTCGAGTGGTGGAGGTCCAGCGCCAATGGCCCTCTCTACTACGAGCCCTCCCGTGACACGCTCCTCAAGGTCGTCGGCGACAGCATGGTTTCGACGTCGACGGTGCTCCTGCGGCAGCACGATCTCGTTGGCCGCGGCACGCTCTCCTATGGCCTGATCCACAACCTCACCTACGTCTTCGACGCCCACGAGAACCGATCGCAGCAGATCGGAGTCGTCGTGATCCGCCAGTTCGGTCCGAGGCGATTCGGCCTCCACGCTCCGAGAGTCGGTGGCCGGGTGTCGTATTATCTGAGCGACCCCTCCCGGAAAGGGCAGCTCACCGCGGCAGCGGGCGTGTCGATCAGCCTCGCCCGTTGACGGTCCGATCGGAGAACGACGTCATGGACACCGCGTCTCCGAACCTCGACCATCGCCGCGAGGTCTTCGGCTGGATGCTCTACGCCTGGGCCGTCCACGGGTTCGTGACCACCGTGGCCAGCGTCCTCTTCAGCCCCTACCTCACGGAGCTGGCACAGGCGGCGGTGGGAGAGAACGGTCCGGTCTTCGGCCCCCACCTGCTCCCGGCGGTGACCGCGAAGGGGTTCGCCGCCTACTGCATCTCGGCATCCGTCCTCCTCCAGGTCTTCCTGCTTCCGCTTCTGGGCGCGATCGCCGACTACACGAGCGGTAAGAAGCGGTTGCTGGCGCTCGTCTCCATCGTGGGCGCCGGCGCGACCTGTCTCTTGTTCTTCGTGGGTGCCGGCCTGGACTTCCGCTGGGGTGGGGCGCTCTTCGCGCTGGCGAACCTGAGCCTCGGGGCCGCCACGGTGCTCTGCAACGCGTTCCTCCCCGAGATCGCGAGCGCGGAAGAGCGGGACCGCGTATCGAGCCGCGGGTTCGCCTCCGGCTATCTCGGTGGAGGCCTGCTCCTTGCCGCGAACCTCGTCTTCATGGGCTACGCTCCCCTCCTGGGCGTCACGAGCGGCCTCGCCATGCGCGTGAGCCTCCTCTCCGCCGGGCTCTGGTGGGCGGTCTTCTCGTGGCCCGCCCTGCGGTGCCTCAAGACGCGGCGACCCGCACGGCCGAAGCCGCCGGGACGCAGCCTCGTCGGCCTGGGTCTTTCCGAGCTGGCTGCGACCCTTCGCCAGTTGCGGGGCCGACCATGCACGCGGCACTTTCTGATCGCCTACCTGCTCTACAACGACGGCATCTCGACCGTGATCGCCGTGGCCTCCGTCTTTCTGGCCCAGGAGCTTTTCGTCGCCCACGGCCAGCCCACCAACCGATCCTTCCTGGCCGGCAACTTCCTGATGGTGCAGTTCGTGGGGTTCTTGGGCGCGCTCGCCTTCGAGCGTCTCGCCGCCCGCACCCGCACGAAGGACGCGCTCGTTCTCTCTCTCGTCGTCTGGTCGGGGGTCATCATCTACGGCTACGGCTTCCTGCGCACGACGGCCGACGCGGTCGGTATGAGCGCCATCATCGCCCTGGTCCTGGGCGGGTCGCAGGCCCTGTCGCGGTCTCTCTTCTCCCAGATGATCCCGGCGGGACAAGAGGCGTCCTTCTTCGCCATCTACGAGATCTCCTCGAGCGGCACGTCCTGGATCGGCCCGGCCCTCTTCGGGGTGGTCGTGGGGCTGACCAACTCGTATCGCGAGGCCATACTCTCCCTGATCGTCTTGTTCGTCACGGGAACACTGCTTCTGGTCGTGACCGACGTGGAGGGGGCCTTTGTGGAGGCCCGCGATGGACCGCGAAGAGCCTGAGGCCGCTTCTCCTGCTCGCGACCGCCCGACCTGGGTCAGGCGCCTCCTGGCCGAGGCTGTAACGGGCTTCGCCCGACTCGCAGTGCACGTCTTCTTCAGAGACGTGAATATCACGGGGCTCGAGAACCTCCCCTCGGGCCTGCCGCTGATCATGGTCGCAAACCACAACAACTCCGTCGTCGATTCATTCCTGCTTCTCGCTTTGCCAAGGGTGCGGCCGCGGATGCTGGCCAAGAGCACGCTCTTCAGGCACCCCATCATGGGCCCGCTGCTCTTTTTCGCGGGCGCCCTGCCGGTCTACCGGCGACGGGACCGCGGAGCCGACGTGACGCGGAACGCCGACACCTTCTCCCGCTGCCACGCCCTTTTGGCCGCAGGCGGCTCGATTGCCATCTTCCCTGAGGGGATGAGCCATAACCTGGAGCGGCAGCCCCCCCTCAAGACCGGCGCCGCTCGGATCGCGCTGGGGGCGGAGGCCCGGCTGGGGCCCCTCGGTGTGCGCGTCGTCCCGGTGGGCCTGCGCTACGATGCCAAGGAGCGCTTCCGGACCAGGGTTTCCGTGCACCTGGGTCCCCCCTTGGGCGCCGCACACGAGGTGATCTCTTACCGCGAGAGACAGGGCGAGGCGGTACGCGCCCTGACTGGGCGGATCGCCGTGGCTCTCGAGGATGCCGTCGCTCAGGCGAGAGACAGGTCCGAGGAGCGACACGCGGTCGCCGATGCCACACCGCTTCGGCCCATCGTCAGGCTGCTGACGTTTCCCATTCTCCTCCTCGGCTACGCTCTCAACTGGCTCCCCTACAGGCTTCCTGGCTGGATTTCCGGACGGCTCTCACAGTCCCCCGACGATCCCGCGACCTACAAGCTTCTCGCGGGGATCCTGGCCTTCCCCCTTGTCTGGGCGACGGAGATCGTGGTGAGCGCCCGCCTGGCCGGATGGGCGTGGGGCCTGGTCACGGCGGTGGCGGCGCCGGCCAGCGGCTACGTCGCCCTCAGGCTCCGGGAGATGCGGAGCGCCGACCGGGAGGCGCGTTGACAGTCAAAGGCCGTCAGTAAGGAATGCGCGCAGCACTCCTTATTACATTTCCCAGAGTGCGGCCAGCGGCACCGCGAGCAGTCGCCGATCCGGCATCGGCAACGTGCTCACCCCCGCGTGCATGATGATGCCACCCCGAAAGTCCTTGCCGCACCGCTCGGCCAGTCGGAGCAATCCGCGGCTATCGGACGGGGTCACGGTCGCCCCCGCCTTCACTTCCACACCCCAGGTCTGCCGCCCCCGGGTGATGACGAGGTCCACCTCGACCTGGTCCTTGTCCCGATAGTGCCAGAAACGCAGATCGGGATCCGTCCAGGCGGCCTGAGCGACGATCTGCTGGACCACGAATGATTCGACCGCATGACCGAAGCGCTCACGCCGCGTCGTCCACTCCTCGGCCTCGAGACCAGCCAGCGTCGCCGCCAGGCCGCTATCCGCCATGTGGACTTTGGGGGCCTTGATCAGGCGTCGAGCCTCGTTCGCGTGCCAGGCCGGCAGGGTCCGGATCAGGAAGAGGCGCTCCAACGCCGCCAGGTTGTTCTGCACCGTTTCGCGCCGGATGGCGAGAAGGCGCGCCAGGCTCTCGATGTTCAGCAGTTGCGCAGTCTGCGCCGACAACTGCGCGAGGAGTCGGGCCAGGTGGTCGAGGTTGCGTAGGTTCGCGACGTCACGCGCATCGCGCTCGATCAGGGCGGCCAGGTAGTCGCGGTGCCATTGCCGTAGACGGGCCAGGCGGGGGCGCTGCATCGCTTCGGGATATCCGCCGCGCAGGATCCGTTCGATGAGCGCCGACGGATCGGTCTTCCCTGGCCGAATGGCGGCCTGGAGCTTCCCCGCGAGCAGATCCGCGACCAAGCGTCCGGGCTTCCGGGCTTTCTCAGCTTCCGTGAGGGGGTGCAGGCGGACGATCTCCATCCGACCCGCAAGCGATTCTCCGACCGAGGGCAGAAGCAGCAGGTTGGCGGACCCCGTCACCAGGAACCGCCCGGGCCGGCGCCGCTC
>JBGPYB010000192.1:0-7969 GCA_041493035.1 Vicinamibacteria bacterium
CGATCCCTTGGGCAAGACGTCTTTGAGGAAGGGCTGGTTGAACCAAAGCGCTTTGAGGCGCCCGGTCCCATCCTCGAGGCGGATCTCGTAGAGCGTCATTCGCCGGGCGCGACGGAGCCCGGCCACCGCCACGGTACCGGCGACGGCCACCTTCATCCCTGCGCGGAGGTCGGCGATTCGCGCGAAGCGACGCCTGTCCTCGTAGCGCATCGGGACATGGCCGAGAAGATCCTCGACTGTAGCCACGCCTAGCTTTCGAAGCGCCGCGGCCCGCTGCGGCCCGACGCCCTTCACGTATTGGACGGGCGCCCCGAGGTCCAGGCTCAGAATTCCAGGAGGGCCCGCCCGGGCTGGAGGCGGACCCGCTTCAGCGAATAGGGAAGCCGGAACGGCGAGAGGATGTCGAGGCCCTGGGGATTCTCGCGGTTCTTGGTCGCAGACAAGACGATCTGCTCGAGCGCGGATGGAGCAAGTGGAAGCGCCCCCAGCTTGATTTCCTCGAACTCGATCGAAGCGAACCCGTCGTCCTGGTTCACGAGCTTCCCGCGAAGGGACACGGGCACCCGCCCGCCCAAGAGAGACATGGGGTTCCAGGATGACGACGCCGGCTTGGCCTGGACCTTCTCCAGATCGACGATGGCCGTGGCGGCCACACGTTCCCGATCCAGGTGAACGGCCACATCGGTCACACCGTCGGGCATCTTGAGCTTCAAGTTCACGTACGAGTTGAGCTCGCTCTCGGAAATCTCCACGGTCTCGGAGCGCGCCGTGCGACCGTTCTTCTGGCGTTTGTCGATGGCTTCGAGCTTCACGTCCAGGGCGTCGGCCTCGTCCCGCGACAGGCCCGCGCGAGGCGCAGCCGGTCTGGGCGCGGCGGCGAGCCCTTGCACGGTCAGGAGAGCGGCGACGAGAAGCGGAATCATGTCTTCATGGATTATAGGTCGTTCTATCGTTCCCCGAGGACCCTGCGCGCATCCGCGTTCTGCGGATCGCCCTTCAGGGCTCTCTCGGCCTCGGTCCGCGCCTCGCCGTTCCGGCCCACCTCTTTCAAGAGGGCGGCGAGCTCGGCCCGCACAGCGGTGTCCTCACGACACCAGAGGGACATCCGCAGCTCGCCAAGCGCCTTCTCGGAATCGCTCCTGGCGTGGTGCAGGCGGGCGAGTTGGAGATGTACCCTGGCTCCGTACGGGTCCAGGTAGGCCGCCTGGTTGAGCTCGCGAAGAGCACCCTCGGAATCACCCGCTTCAGCGAGCTTCTCGGCCCGGCCGACGTGGGATGCCGCCATCTGCGCGTCTCCCCAGCGATCCTGATCGAGGACCGGCGGGTTTTCCGAGACCATCACCCTCTCGACGCGACGGCCGAGATCGGCAGTGGCCAGGGGTTCATAGGACGGCGCCCTTGCCACGAGGGGCTTCCACTCGGCGTCCGCCTCTTCGGCGCGCCCCGCCTGTCGCAAGCTCCAGACCAGCACGATCCGGGCGTGAGCGTCCCGAGGGTCGTCGCGCACGACGCCTCGCATCCAGAACGCGGCCGCGTCCCCATCCCCTTCGGTGAGCAACGCCCACCCCAGATTGAAGGGAAGGTCGGCCAACCCTGGACCGGCTTCCACCGCTTTGCGAAGAACGTCTGAGGCGCGCTCGCCAACCGAACCCTCCCCGGCGCGCAGCAGCGCGAGGGCGTAGTTGTTCAGCACGCCCGGCGTCGGCGCTTCCACCGAGAGGGCCGCGAAGACCCCCGCCGCTTCCCGGTAGCGGCCGAGGTCCAACTGTGCCCGCCCCGCCAGGAAGCGTCCTTGCCTCGAAATGAACGAGCCCTGAGACACGCGGGCGAGGGTGTCCAAGGCTGCGGCGCTCTCGCGCGCCTCGACCTGCATGCGACCGAGAGCGATCCGGGCTTCGTCGAACGAAGGGGACGCCGCGAGAGCCGCCTTCAGCAGCTTCCGGCGCGCCCCTGCGTCACGGCTCGCGAGGGCTTGCCCAAAGGAGCGCAAGGCGACGAGAGTGTACGGAGACGACGGAGCCGGGCCGAGGAAAGCGTCGCGCGTCGTTGTGATGGGCGTGGGCCCCGAAAGGGCAATGTCCCAGGCGAGATTGCGGACGAGGCCGGGGAGCGATTCCGTCGGACCCTCCGCGATGAGAGGCGTGCTCAAGGCGCCGCGGCCGACGTCGAGAATGCGGAGCGAGAGGCTGAGAGAGGCGCCCTGTGCCTCGTAGCTGCCGACGACGATGCGGGAGGCTCCCAGGGCTTCGGCGATCCGGATGGACGTGGCTCGGGTGAGGGAAACCGGGGGAATTGCCAGAGCCTCGTGGGCCCTGAGGCGATCGAACCGGTCGATGGCCGGCACGTTGAGGCGCGCCAGCTCCCGGGGGAGAAGATCCGAGACGGCCTCGCCCACCCACGCCTGCTCCGCGTCCCTGGCGATCCCCGTCGGCGGAAGCACCATGACCGTCCCCGGCTGAGCACCCGCGAGCAGCAGCAGGAGGAGCGACGTCACGCGGGAAGCTCGATCCGCCCGGGAGGGCGGACCCAGGCGTGAGCGGCGAACTCTTTGCGAAGACGGAACCCGAGACGACCGTAGAGAGCGTAGGCGCGGTCGTTGTCCACGGTCACCGACAGGCTGGCGGTCTTGAGGCCTTGCTTGCGGAACGCGTCGAGAGCGGCAGCCACGAGGGCGGTTCCCAGGCCGCGCGACTGCGCCTTGGGGGCGACGGAAACCTGGCAGAGATGCCCGTTGGTCGAGGAGAGATGACTCGACAGGACGACACCGACGGCGCCTCCGTCTCCCTCGGCGACCAGCGATGCATCGGCGTCGAAGCGTCCGCAGCCGGAACGAAGGACGAGGGTGTCGACGAACCCTCGGCATGAGGCCGCGGTGGCGTAGGTCAGGTTGAGGGCGGCGTCCAGGCTCCCCTCGTGGCTGTGGTGGATGATGCGGGCGGCGGTCGGGAGGTCGTCGCGGCGGAGCGGGCGCATGCGAAACGAGAGCGCCGAAGTGGCGAGGGGCTCGTCCAGTCCCCGGACCAGGTAGTGCCGCCGGCGTCCCGCAAATCCCGCGCGCTCAAAGCGGCGGTCGGCGTCACGGGCCGTCGAAAAGAGGGTTTGACACTCCACGCGGTCGCTCCCCGGCCGGGACTGGGCCTCGGAGAGGACGGCCTCAAGGAGCCCCTCCTCGAGGCCTTGACCCCGAAAAGGAGCCGCGGCAAAGAGGGAGCCCACGATGGCGCGCCCGGTGTCCATCATGTAATAGCAGTAGGCGAGCGAGCGGGGCCCATCCTGGAGGACGCGACCCGTCAGGGTCCGGCGGTCGAGGCCGCTCGCGACCGCGGAAGAGACCTCTGAATAGTCCCAGAGAAGCTCCTCGCTCCAGTATCCGGACTCTTCTTCGAGGAGGGCCCGCAGGTCCCGGGACGAGACCTCACTAAGGGGACGCGTCTGCACTCCGCCTCCGCTTCTCGTCCTCCAGAAAGCGTCGTAGCCGGGCCTCCTCCCGGGCCGGAAGCCCGAGAAAGGAAAGCCCCGCCAGGTAGCGCGCCGGCTCGTCGGTTCCCGAAGCGCCATCGAGGGAGCTCTCGGTGACCTGGACCTTGACGCCGAAGTCGTCCTCCTGGAGCCGGAGGTGGAGGTCGAGTATGGCGCCGTGGTCAAGAGCGGCGCCGCAGCGAACGAGGCATCCCGACAGGCTCAGGTCGACGACCGACACCGGTCGCTCCATCCTTCCCTTCAGGGAGCCTTCGAGCCGGACCTCTAGGCGTGGCGCCCTTCGGCGGGCGTCGCCCGTATCATGGATCATCGCAGCCCTCGCGCCTCGGCTGTAACTATAATCCAATCGGGAGGTTCGTCGGGCGATGGCCAGAGCGGGAGCGGTACCGCGAGGCGTTCTTCTGCCGGCGGCCTTTTTCGGCGGTGCCGGCCTCCTCGAAGTGGCGCTGGGTATGGCCCTGGCTCCCGGGCCAATAGCGTTCTGGCACCTCTGGGAGGCCCTGGGGCGTGGGACGCTGCACTTCCTCGTCGCCGCCGGCCTTCTGAAGCGCATCGCGATCTGCCGGTCGATCGCGATGATCTACTGCCTGGCATCGCTCGCGACCTATGCGATCGTCCTGGCATTGGCTCTCGGTCACGCTCCTTTTCACTATCCCTCGGCTCTGGTCGTCCACAGTCTCTACGAGGTCCCTTCCTGCGCTGTACTCCTTCCCTATCTGCGCTCGCGGCAGGCTTCGATCCTCTTCACGCGACCCCTCTTCTGAGGATGCTATAATCCCTCGCCTTGGAACCCTTTGGCAGGCCTTCCGCCGGCCTTATGGCGGGGGTGGGATCGCAGGCTGAGCGCGCTGGCGCCGGCCTCGCGAGGGGGGACGAGTTCGTCGCGGCGGTGGAAGCCGTAAGCCGCGAGATTCAGGACCCCGCCGCGAAACTCCGCTTCCTCCGGCAGTCGCTCTCGCGCTACCAGTCGCTCGATCGCGCCGTGCGCTACGTTCCTTGGCTTCGACGCGTGGTCTACGCGTGGGTCGATCGACAGGGTGAGCGCCATCAGACGGAGCTCAACGCTCTCGGCGTCATGGTGCGGGTCCAGCGCCGGCGCCGTCTCGGAAGCCGCATCGCGGCGGTGGCGGCCGTCTTGGCGGCAGCGCTGCTCGTGGTCGCCGGGATCCTTCGGGCCGCGCGCCCCGCCGTGTCATCGCCGGTTCTGGCAGCGGTCCCAGCCCGTCCCCCGGTCGCGGAGGCACTTCCCCTTCTGCCCGCCGCCGTGGCCCCGTCGGCCATTTGGCTCGTCGAGAAGGGAGGCGACTGGGAGCTCTTCAGCAACGGGCTGCGCGTCGACACATCCTTCGCGGTGGCGGGCGATCCGCGGCGATTCAAGGTCTTCGAGGAGGGCGTGGGCCTCAAGGAGGAGGTCTACACGAAGCCGGTCGGCATCATCTTTCACACGTCGGAGAGTGATATCTGGCCGCTCGAGGCGTCGTTCAACGAGAGCCTCAGGGACAGCAGCCAACGTCTGCTGCGGTACCTGGTGCGGAATCGCTGCTATAACTACCTCATCGATCGCTTTGGACGCGTCTACCGCGTCGTCGAGGAAGAGACGAAGGCCAACCACGCCGGGACGTCGATCTGGGCCAACGGCAAGACGATCTACCTGAATCTCAACAACTCCTTCCTCGGCGTCTCCTTCGAAACCCGATGGGAGGGGGGGCGCGCACTCCCGATCACGCAAGCCCAGCTCGCCGCGGGGCGGAGCCTGACCGAGTACCTGAGGCAGCGCTGGGAGATCTCCGGAGAGATGTGCGTGGGCCACGGCATGGTGAGCATCAACCCTGCCAAGCACCTCATCGGGAACCATATGGACTGGTCCAGGGGGTTCCCCTTCGCCGCGTTCGGGCTGCCGGACCAGTACGCAACCGTGCCACCCAGCGTGGGACTCTTCGGTTTCGGCTATGATGACGAGTTCCTGAAGGTTCTGGGCGAGCCCTGGCCCGGCGTTCGGCAAGCCGAGGCCGCCATGACCGAGGAGGCGCGGCGCACGGGAAAGAGTGAAGACGACGTGAGGCGCGGGCGGCGGGCGCGCTACGACGAGTGGCGCCAGGCTCAAACGCGGGACGATGAGACGCGGGTCTCAGTGAGGGCGGAGGCTGTGGCGCGCGGGACGCGCGCCACAAAGGGAAGCGGAGGATAGGACCATGGCTGACGAACGGAAAGATCACCTCTGGAAAGTGGCCCAGGAAGCCGAGGATCGCATCGACGACCTCGTCAAAGCGGGCTCCAACCCCATGGGGCTTGACGTGGGCACGAGCAAGGTCGTGGCGGCGCGGCGGCGCGGCAAGGATATCGAGTCGGCGGCGCAGCTCAACGCCTTCATCCCCGTCCCCTACGCCCGCTTCACCGAAACGATCCTCGGACAGAACGGCATCGCCTACTACAGGGACGGCGACGATCTGGTGATCTACGGCTCGGCCACCGAGAAGTTCGCCAACATGTTCAACTCCGAGTGTCGGCGACCCATGGCCGACGGGATTCTGAACCCCCGCGAGAAGTCGGCCTGGCCGGTCCTCGAGGCGATCCTTCAGAACCTGGTCCCGAAGGCGCGCACGAGCGGCGAGATCTTGACCTTCTCGGTTCCGGCGGCTGCGCCCGGCAAGGAAGCGAGCCTCACGTATCACGAGGCCACCCTCCGCCGCTACTTCGAGTCCCTCGGCTACAAGGCCGTGGCGATCAACGAAGGGCTGGCGGTAATCTTCTCCGAGCTCGAGAACGAGAACTTCACCGGCATCGGCATCTCCTGCGGCGGCGGAATGTGCAACGTGGCTCTTGCCTACTTGTCGATCCCGTCGATCCTCTTCAGCATCGCCAAGGGGGGAGACTACATCGACGTCTCGGTGGGCGCCGTCGTGAACGAGCACGCGACCCGCGTCAAGGTCCAGAAGGAAGAATCCCTGGATCTGTCCAAGGCTCCGCGGGACAAGTTCGACAAGGCGCTCCATGTCTACTACGAGGACGTGGTCGACACCCTCGTGGACGGGCTACGGCGCGCGGTGTCGACCGGGGAGAAGCTCCCGCGAGCCGACCGGCCGCTCCCCATCGTCCTTTCGGGCGGCACGGCCAAGCCGAAGGGCTTCAAGGACCTGTTCGAGCGCACGCTCAAGTTGAAGCCGCTCCCGATCGAGATCGCCGAAGTCCGGATGGCCGCCGACCCTCTGGCGGCGACGGCTCGCGGCGCGCTCATCGCGGCGATGAACGAGAAATAGCCCGGCCGAGAGACGGGCGCGGCGGTCCAAGGCCCGGGGCGTGGCGCCCCGGGCCTCTTTCGTGGCGGCCCGGCCTCGCCGTTACTGCTAGACTCTGACATGCCTCGCCGCGCGCTCCCGTTGGCCGTCGTCGCGCTGCTGGCGGTCGCCACCCCCGCCTTCGCCGTCAAGGAGTGGTACGTCTACTACCTCGACGCCACCGAAGAGGACATCAGGGCCGGACGCTACGAGGAAGCCAAGAAATCCCTCGAAGAGGCGATCCGCTTGAAGCCCACGCCTGCTCTCAACGAGCGGACGTACGGCCTCGAGTTCATCGACTATCTCCCCTACTACTACCTCGGCCTCTGCCATCTCCGCACCGGAGACCTGAACACGGCCCTCCAGATGTTCAACATCGAGGTGGAGCGGGGCGTCGTCAAGCGAAGCCGCGTCTACAAGGACCTGCTTCGATTCAAGACCGAGGCGGAGAACGCGCGCAACGAAAAGGTGGCCCGCATGGCGCGGGAGGAGGTCGAGCGCCTTGTGAAGGAAGGGGCCGATCTCGCCCGAGGGGCGCGCTATGACGAAGCCCTGGAGCGTCTGGCGAAGGCCTCGATCGGCGCGGGGAGCCTGGACCCCGCGACACTGCAGCGCGTCGTCGACCTGCGTGAGAAGATCCGCGCCGCGAAGCGCGAGGTCTCGGAATCGGCGGCCCGGGCCGCTCGGATCGAACAGGCCCTCGCCGAGGGGCGCCGGCTCCTCGATGAGGGGAAGGCCACCGAAGCCCACATTCGCTTCCAGGAAGTCCTCGGCCTGGACCCCCGGAACGCCGCCGCCGCGGAAGGACAACGCGACGCCCAGGAGCGCCTTCGCGCGTCGTCGAGCCGCGCGGGAATGGCGGCTGCGTTCGAGCGCGGCAAGGCGCTCTTCGACGCAGGAAAATACGAAGAGGCCCTGAAACCCCTCACCGACGCCACGGCAGATCCCGGCAACGCGGCCGCCCGCGACCTCCTGGCTCAGGCCCAGAAGTTCGTGGAAGGCGTCAAGAGGGCCAGGGACCAGCGCGTGCGGATCGACACGCTCCTCGCCGACGCCGAACGCCTCATTGGCGACCGGAAGTTCTCGGCCGCGACCGTCAAGTTGGGCGAGGCCCTCGAACTCGACCCCGAGAACGTGAAGGCTCGGGAGCGCCTGGGGTTCGCCGAAAGAATGACGGGCGAGGAGCTCTTTCAGAGATGGCTGCCGAACCAGGC
>JBGPYB010000166.1:0-10063 GCA_041493035.1 Vicinamibacteria bacterium
CAGGTCACGCGCAACCGGATAGGCGTTGTTCATGAAAGCCAAAAACTTGCGCTTCTGTTCTCCGGCCCCGTCAACAATGCCTAGTAGGTGACCGGTTGGTATTCGGCCGGTGCTGATCGCCCTCCAGTGCTCCTTCTCATCCTCGCTCAATCCTGCGTAGGGAATACGGGTCGCACCCCGGGACACGTAGGCATCGATAGCGTCCCGCATGAGGTCTCCCGCTGGCTTGATGCAGTGGTTCATGGAGGCCAGTTCAAGGTAGAGGCGTCCTAGGCTGAAAGCCCTGGCGGGCGAACTGGCAATCGTGGCAAGAAGCTCCTCTGCGACGACAACAGAGGCAGGTATTACCAACTCCCCGGAAGCTACCACCGCCCGAAGACGCTGGACGTGCTCTGCCGTGACCCCGTTCTCCTTCGACCGAATGTGGCCGAAGACGTTGGTATCGACGTACGCGACAAGGGGCATTCGGCTTCCAGCCTAGAAAGCTGTCCGGAACGCTTCTATTGTCGCGGACACCTCACGCTGGATGTCCCGAAGCGCTGCTACGACATCAATGCGACCGTCGATCAGCAACCGCAGAGCGTACTCTGCCTGCGCATGAACATCTTGCCCGTCGCGACTCGCCCGCTCGAACATGGCACGCGTACCATGCTCTAGTCTGCCCCCAGCTGGCTTGCTTGTGAGTAGATATTCGCCCTGGACGAAATTCCCTACTAGCACCAGGGTCTTGTGCTTGTCCGAATTTGAGATGTCGCGCAGGGTAGCCGCCCATGCGGCTCCGTTGTACGGCTGGAACGTCTCGATGAGCGCGACGTGTTGATCACTGACGCCTCTAAGCGCCTTGTTCCGATACTCCCGGAATCCACGCTGCTTCCCAACCTGGGCGGGGTTGTCGCAAATCGGGAATTGCGTCTGTTCGACGGCCTGGCCGCTATCTCTCTTGGCTAGTTCGTAGACCAGATAGTCAAGCGCGCAGCGCAGATTGAAGACTGCCTCACTGACAAGAACCTGCACGCCTGGAGGCACAGGCCTCGGCCAGTCCGTCTCTTTAATGCTGAACTCTAGGTCGCCCTGGACGACACCGGGATCGTTGCTGGCAATGACTTCCGACTCGTAGCTGCGTGCCGTGCGCCCTATCAGTGCGGTCAGGGTTTTGGAGTGTCGCCTGGAGCGGCGAACTCGCTCGATTGCCCCATCAAGCGGGTGGTCCACGGTCGCGTCAATCCTAACCGGGTTCTCCTCAGGCGCACACGTAGCCGACTTTCCGGGTTCGTGATTTGTCCTTCCCCGGGACCTACCCGTCCTTCTCCTGGCTGATCCCGTACTGCTCGAGCTTCTTGTACAGGTTCGAGCGCGGCGTGCCGATGGCCGCGGCGGTGGCGGAGATGTTCCAGCGGGCTTCGCGCAGCTTTTGAACGATGAAGGCGCGCTCGGCCGACTCCTTGAACCCGCGCAGCGAGCCGCCGGTCTCGGGGACCTCGGCGGAATCGCCGGGACCGCGGAGCACCTCGGAGAGATGCTCGGAGCGGATCTCGTCTCCTTCGACCATGATGAGGAGGCGCTCGAGCGTGTTCCGAAGCTCGCGGACGTTGCCGCGCCACGGATGGCGCTTCAGCAAGTCGAACACTCCCGGAGCGAAGCTCTTGCGCCGAAAGTTGTTCTCGGCCGAGAACCGCGTGACAAAATGGTCGACGAGGGGCTCGACGTCTTCGGGGCGCTCGCGAAGGGGCGGCACGCGCATCGGGATCACCGAGAGGCGGAAGTAGAGGTCCTCGCGGAAGTCTCCCTTCGCGATGGATTCCTCGAGGTTCTTGTTGGTGGCGGCGATGACACGAACGTCCACCTCGATGGTCCTCTGCGAGCCGATGCGCTCGACCTCGCCCTCTTGCAGCACCCGGAGGACCTTCGCCTGGGTCCTGAGGCTCATGTCTCCGACCTCGTCGAGGAAGATCGTCCCCTTGTGGGCCAGCTCGAACTTCCCGATCTGCTTCTCGGTGGCGCCGGTGAACGAGCCCTTCTCGTGGCCGAACAGCTCGCTCTCGATCAGCTCCTCGGGGATCGCCGCGCAGTTGACCTGGACGAAGGCCTCGTCCTTCCGCAGGCTGTTACGGTGGATCGCCCGAGCGACCAGCTCCTTTCCGACGCCGCTCTCCCCGTTGATGAGGACGGTGGCGTTCGTCGGAGCCGCGCGCCTGATGGCGTCCCAGACCTTCTCGAGGGACGCGCTCCGCCCGACCATCCTGTGGCGGTCGTCGAAGGACAGCTTGAGTCTCCGGTTTTCCTCGGAGAGGCGGCGCTGGGAGAGTGCGTTCCGCGCCACGAGCAGGATGCGATCGGTCTCGGGAGGCTTCTCGATGAAGTCGTAGGCGCCGAGCTTGGTCGCTTCCACCGCCGTCTTCACCGTGCCGTGCCCCGACAGGATGATGACGGGCGGGCTGTCTTCCTCGGCCTTCAGGCGCTTCAGCACCTCCATGCCGTCGACCTGGGGCATCTTGATGTCGAGAAGCACGAGATCGGGAGCTTCCTTCTCGGCGATCTTCAGCCCCGCGGGACCGTTGGCCGCGAGGACGCACTCGTACCCCTCGTACTCGAAGATCATCTTGAGGGACGCGCGAATCGCTTCTTCGTCGTCGATGATGAGGACCTTGGCCTTCAGGATGGGTTCTCCACTTCTGCCTTGACGAGGAACGAGCCGCGAGGACGCGGGCGGAAGATGTAGAGCCACGCGATCTCGCCGGGCTTCAACTGCGCGATCACGCGCTTGTACGATGCGATGTCGGGCGTGGCCCGGCGGTTGACCTCGACGATGATGTCCCCGTGGGCCAGGTCGTCGAGGCCCGTCGCGAGGCCCACCACTTCCTGGACGACGACACCCATCCGATCGGTGGGAATGCGGAACTCTCGCCGCATCCGTCGCGTCAGCTCGGACGGGACGATCCCGAGGGAGTCCCCCTTCCGCGGCGCCGAAGGGGCCGGGGTCTTGACGCCGCTCTCGGGAACGTCATCAGCCGCACGCTCGTCGAGGCGCGCCGCCAGGTTCAACTCCTTGCCGTCGCGAAAGACGGTGAGGGTCACGGCGCTTCCCGGCGCCTTTCCCGCGATGAGGTGCACGAGGCGATCACCGTCTTCGATTTTCTGCCCCGACATCGCCGTGATCACGTCGTAACGCCGCAAGCCGGCAGCGTCCCCCGCGCTCCCCTTCACCACGTCGAGAACCACGGCCCCGCGCGCCTCTTTCATGGCGAGGAGTCGCTGGAGATCGGGCTCCATCTCCTCGAGCTGGATGCCGAGGTAGCCACGAGACACGTGGCCCGAGGCCCGAAGCTGCCCCATGATCTCGCGGGCCACGTTGATGGGGATCGCGAAGCCGATCCCCTGTCCCTCCATGCTGACGGCGGCGTTGATGCCAATGGCCTCCCCCGCGGCGTTGATCAGCGGGCCACCCGAGTTTCCCGGGTTGATGGCAGCGTCGGTCTGGATGTAGGAATCGAACGAGGCGTTGAAGATCTTCCGCCCCTTGGAGGAGACGACGCCGGCGGTTACCGTGTGATCGTACGAATAGGGATTGCCGATGGCGCAGACCCAATCCCCCACCCTCAGGCGATCGGAGTCGCCCAGGCGAACGGCTGGAAGCGACGTCGCCTTGACCTTGATCAGCGCGAGGTCGGTGTTCGGATCGGCGCCCACGAGGGTGGCGGCCATCTCTCGCTTGTCGGCCAGGCGCACGCGGATGCGCGACGAGCCGCTGACCACGTGGCTGTTGGTGAGGATGAGGCCCGCCGGATCCACGACGAAGCCCGAGCCCTCGCCGCGCTGCGGCACCTCGACGTCGGGAGCATCCTCGACGTCCTCGTGAGGGTTGGCGAGCGCGCTGTCTACCACGGTGATGTTGACGACGGCGGGGTTCACCTGCTCCACGATGTCGGCAAAGGACGGCGCGCTCGGCGAGCGTCCCACGACTCCGCCCCCCGCGGCCACGAAGCCGAGGAGCGCCGAGACCGAGAGCGCAAAGACGGCCACCAGGGCGACGACGGAGCGCGGCATCAGCAGCGAGTATAACCGGCGGCGCGGCTCAGCCTTGAGCCAGGCGGTCCCGCAGCTCTCCCTCGGTGATGCAGGGCACACCCAGCTCCTGCGCTTTCGCATATTTCGAGCCCGGGTCGGCCCCCACCACGACGAACGAGGTCTTCTTCGAGACCGACGACGTGACCCGTCCTCCCCGCGCTTCGATCGCCGCCTTCGCGTCGTCTCGTGTCATCCCTTCGAGGCTCCCCGTCAGGACGAACTGCATCCCCTGGAACGCGAGGGATGCCGGGGCGGCCCCGTCCTCGGCGATGCGCAGCCCCGCGGCCGCAAGGCGCGCCATCAGCCGAGCGTTGGCCTCGTCGCCGAACCAGTCGTGGACCGAGTGAGCCACCACGGGGCCGATCTCGTAGAGCGCGTCGATCTCGTCCACGGAAGCCTTGGCCAGCACGTCCAGGCCTCGGAAGTGGCGCGTCAGAAGCATCGCGGCACGCTCGCCGACGAATCGAATGCCAAGGCCGAACAGGAGCCGCCGCACCTCGCGCCCCTTGCTGGCGTCGATCTGATCGAGGAGATTCTGGCCGGACTTCTCCGCCATTCGTTCGAGGCCCACGACGTCCTCGAGCCGCAGCGCGTAGAGGTCGGCGAAGTCCTTGACGAGCCCCTTCTCCACCAGTTGACGCACTAAAACGTCCCCCAGACCCTCGATGTCCATGGCCTGCCGGCGAGCGTAGTGCTTGAGGCGCTCTTCGACTTGCGCGGGGCACGAGGCGTTCGGGCACCGACGGTCCACTTCCCCCTCGGTCTTGATGGCGGCGCTGCCGCAGATCGGGCAAACGTCCGGTGGCATCCAGGAGACGGTCCCCGGCGGTCGCTTCGCGGCGACGACCTCGACGACCTTCGGGATGACGTCGCCGCCCTTCTCGATGAGGACCGTGTCTCCGAGGCGGACATCCTTGCGCGCGACTTCTTCCTCGTTGTGGAGCGTCGCCCGGCTCACTGTCGAACCGGCGAGCAGAACCGGGTCCAGGTGGGCGACGGGCGTGAGCTTCCCCGTTCGCCCCACCTGCACCTCGATGGCGCGCACGACGGTGGCCGCCTGTCGCGGCGGGTATTTGTACGCGATGGCCCAGCGAGGGAACTTGGTCGTGAATCCGAGCTCGCTCTGGAGGCCGAAGTCGTCCACCTTCACGACCACGCCGTCGATGTCGTATTCGAGGGAGTCGCGCTTCTCGCGCCACTCCGCGCAGAAAGCCAGGACGTCGTCCAAGCCGCGACAGAGTCGGGAGGTCGGGTTGACCTTGAGCCCCCAGCCGCTCATGCGTCCCAAGGCCTCGGAATGGGACCGGATGGCGAGACCCTGGACCTCGGCCACGGCGTAGAGGTAGATGTCGAGACCGCGCTCGGCCACGACCCGCGCGTCGAGGGTCTTCATCGTGCCGGCCGCGGAGTTCCGCGGGTTCGCGAACGGCTCCTCTTCGCTCTCCTCCCGCTCGCGGTTGATCGCCTCGAAGCGAGACCGCGGAAGGAAGACCTCACCCCGCACTTCGAGCGCCTCCGGCACGTCCGTCCCGAGAAGCGCCAGCGGAACGGACTTGATGGCGCGCACATTGGGCGTCACGTCGTCACCCCGAACGCCGTCGCCCCGCGTGACGCCACGCACGAGGCGTCCGCCTTCGTAGTGGAGGGCCATCGAGAGGCCGTCGATCTTCAGCTCGGCGACGTACGTCATCTCGCGCTGACCCACCAGGCGGTAGATCCGCTCCTCGAATTCTCGAAGCTCGTCCTCGCTGTAAGTGTTGTCGAGGCTGAGCATCGGCGCGCGGTGGGTGAAGCTCGGGAACTCCTCGGAGGGACGCTCCCCCACGCGCTGCGTCGGGCTGTCGGGCGTGACCAACTCAGGGAACTGCGCCTCAAGGTCACGCAGCTCGCGCTCCAGGGCGTCGTAGTCGGCGTCGGAGATTTCGGGCTTGCTGAGGACGTAGTAGAGGCGCTCGTGGCGCCGGATCTCGTCCTGCAGTTTCAGGATGCGGGCCGCCCCGCGATCGCGGTTCACGGCACGGTCCCGGCAGCCTTGACACGCGCGCCGTCGTCGAGAGTCCGCGCCCGCGCCACGACGTCCTCGATGCCGAACCCGCGGACGGGAGACGACGACGCCCGATCGAGCGCACCACGAACCTCGGCGTAGACCGCGGCTGCCGAGACCGCGTTCTTGGCACTGAGCGACTGCGCCGCGTCCAGCGCCAAGCCGGCGGCCTCGCGAGCCCACGGCAGGGGTGCCACGAGGTCGACGACTCGAGCGGCCGCGTGCCCGGCTCGGCGGGCGTGATCGGCGCCGCGAGGAGCACTCATGAGGCGCACGTGAAAGCGGACCCACTGGAGGTCACCGTAGCCCTCCGCGAGCCGCGGGCCGGCGAGGACCGCGGCCGCGATGAGGGCGAGGGCGAGGATCTGCGCCGTCAGGCGTCCGAAGGGGAAGCTGCGGGTCCGCCCCACCGTCGGCCTAGTGGTCGCGGGCGAGGATGAAGTCGGGGAGTGCTTCAAGCGCTTCACGATACGGCGAGCGGTCGAAGGCCAGGAGGTCGGCTCGCGCCGCGGCGGCGTACTCTTCCGCCAGCGCCCGAGCCTCGCCCAAGGCCCCGCACTCGCGGGCGAGGCGCGCGACATCCTCCGGCGAGACGCGGTCGAAGCCCCGATCCTGCACCACGGCCGAGATCATCTCGTGGCCGCGCTTCCCCGCGCGACGCATGACGAAGATCGCCGGCAGCGTGAGCTTCCCTTCCCTGAGGTCGTTGGCCACAGGCTTGCCCAGCACCTTCTCGTCGGCGGTGAAGTCGAGGACGTCGTCGATCATCTGAAAGCAGATGCCGAGGTTGAGGCCGTAGCTCGCCAAGGCCTCTTCCCGCTCCTTCCCCACGTCACCGAGGATCGCACCAATCCTCATGCACGCAGAGAAGAGGTGAGCGGTCTTCCGCCGGATGATGTCGATGTGGTCCTCGGCGGTCATTGCGAGGTCGGCATCGCGCTCGATCTCGAGGATCTCCCCCTCGATCATCCGCAGGGTCACGTCGGAGAGGAGCCGCAGGATCGGCAGGTTGTCCTGGGAGAGCGCCATGGACATCGACTTCGTGTAGAGGAAGTCGCCGAAGAGAACGGTGACGTCGTTCCCCCAGCGGCTGTTGACGCTTCGTCGTCCGCGCCGGACCGTGGCCTCGTCGATGATGTCGTCGTGGAGGAGGGTGGCGGTGTGGATGAACTCCACCACGGAGGCCAGCAGGATCGATCGATCGCCGCGATAGCCGCAGACGCGACAGGCCAGGAGCAGCAGCGCGGGACGGATCCGCTTCCCGCCTCCCTGCTGGATGTAGCGGCCGATCTCGCCGACGAGCGCCACGTCGGAGCGGACCTGAGCCTCGAAGAGCTCCTCGACCTTCGCGAGATCGTCCTCCACCAGGGAGACGATGTCCCGAAGGTCGGCTACCCCGCGCGCGCCTCGCACTGGATCCACCGCTGCCACGAATCTACCTGTAGTTGGTGAACTGCATGTCGATCCCCAGGTCCGTGGCCTTCAGGAGCCGCATGACCGACTGAAGGTCGTCGCGGCTCTTTCCCGAGACCCGGACCTGGTCGGCCTGAATCGACGCCTGGACCTTGATCTTGGCTCCCTTGATGACCTTGACGATCTCACGAGCCTTCTCCGACGGGATCCCCTTCTGGAGCGTCACCTTCTGCCGAGCGGTCGCTCCCAGGGCCTTCTCGATCGTCCCCCAGGTGAGCGCCTTCAGGGGAACGTTGCGCTTCACGAGGCGCTCCTCCAGAACGTCGCGGACCGCCTTCATCTTGAACTCGTCGGTCGTCGTGACGACGATCTCCTCGCCCGTCAGTTGGATGTCGGAGTTCGTCCCCTTCAGGTCGAAGCGCGTCGTGATCTCCTTCATGGCCTGGGAGATGGCGTTCTTCACCTCCTGCATGTCGACAGTGCTCACGACGTCAAAGGAACTCTCGGCCATTCCGCCTCAAGATCTGGGAGACGCGCCCCGCATGGGCCGCGAAAGGCTTCTAAAGTGACGGATTCGCGGGATGATGTCAACAGACGAGAGAGGTCTCTCAGGCCCTCAAAGCGCCTCCTTGGCGCGCACCTTGGCCTCGATGAGATCGGCCGTGGAAAGGCTCAGGAAGTCCGATATCTTGCGCACCAGGTATTCCTCCTGGCTGGCCAACTCCGCGTCGGCAAAGGCGATCCGCCAGAGCCATTCCACGAGCTCCACGCGTTGGAGGCGCGTGAGGCATCGATCGACGGGCTCCAGCGCAGCGCGTAGCGAGACCGAGGACCGGGCGTGCCGCGCCGCGACCTTCACGAGCTCGAAAGCTTCGTCGTGCTCCAGGCCGAGCACATTCTCGACGGCTCCGACGACCGTTTCGGTTTCCCCTTCCTCGATCTTGAGGTCCGCTCTCAGGATCTGGACGAGGAGGACAGCCATGGCCACCTGAAGCTCGCGTTCCGAGAGGAGCGGCACTTCTTCGGCCCTCCCTTCCGAAAGGGTCTTCAGGTACTCCTCGAAGTGCTCGACCAGCTCGCTCATGCCCGTTATTATCGCAGTCCCAGGAAGCGGTCGAAGTTGGCTCGCGCCGCCTGGCCGACCGCCTCGACCGTGGCACCTCGGAGCGCCGCGATCTTGCGCGCCACCTCGACCACGAACGCCGGTTCGTTGCGCTTGCCGCGATGGGGCGGCGGCGCCAGGAACGGCGCGTCGGTCTCGATCAGGAGACGGTCGAGGGGCACCGTTCGCGCTACCTCGTGGATCTCCTCGGAGCGGGGGAACACCACGATCCCGGAGAAGGAGATGAAGAAGCCGAGGGCCAGTGCCCGCCGCGCGAGGTCGGGGCCGCCGGTGAAGCAGTGGATGACCCCGCCGACTTCCGACGCACCTTCGCTCTCCAGGAGCGCCGCCGTCTCGTCGTCGGCCTCCCGCGTGTGGATGATGACCGGCAGGCCGACGTCGCGGGCCAGGCGGACCTGGCGGCGGAAGACCTCGCGCTGCACGTCGCGCGGGGAGTGGTCGTAGTGGAAGTCGAGCCCCATCTCTCCCATGGCCACGATCCGCTTGTCTCGCGCGAGCCCCCGCAGCTCCTCGTACACGGCGTCTGTGGCGAGGCTCGCTTCGTGCGGGTGAACGCCGGCCGACGCGGGCAGGCCAAGGCTCTCGGCCACGCGGACCGCCCGCCGGTGGCCGTGGGCTTCGTCCACGCCCCCGACGATCAGCATCGTCTCGACGCCGGCCTCGCGAGCGCGTGCCACCACGGCGTCACGGTCGTCGTCGAACTGCGGCAAGTCGATGTGGCAGTGACTGTCGACCAACGAGATCTTCGGAGTCTCCGTCATGGCGAGAGCCTAACCTCGGCGGTCGCTCTTCGCCACCGCAAAGGGAAGGATGTCCAGGCGCTGATCGCCCAACCAAAGGCGATGCGGCGGACCATCGGCCGTGAAGCCTCCGAATGTGACGAGAGCCTCGCGCAAGCGTAGAAACGCCTCCCAACTGGGAACAGCCAACGCCAAGTCCGTGTCTTCGGTCGCTCGCTGCACCTCGACGCCATGCGCGTGAACGAGGAGGAGGTCACGAGCGGCTGCGCCAACCAGAAGGATGGGCGTGTCGCCGACTGCCCGGCGGACCGCCGAGAAGAGCCGTGCCAGAGACCCAAGGACGGCGCGATCAGACAAGTCGAGCGAGGAGTTGGCCACGGAGCAGTTGTGCGGTTTCAAGGCATCGAGCATCGCCGATCGCAAGGAGGTCGGCGTAAACCAGGAGGGTGGGCGTTAGTTGCGCATCTTCGCCTGGGAAGTCCCAGAAACGACGCCTGAAGTCAACGTTGCCCTCGGCGTCGGCCTGGAGCATCAGCCCTAGAAGCCTCCTGGGATCGATGGCCTGGGCGTAGAAGGTAGCAGTGCCGGGGCGCAAATGCCGGGTGAGACGAGCGGCTGCCAGTTCGCCGCCGATCAGCAGGCCTCCGGGCCATTGGGCCGTCCGCGCGTGGAGCGCGG
>JBGPYB010000178.1:0-8925 GCA_041493035.1 Vicinamibacteria bacterium
CCGCCGCCTTCACCCGCTGGGGGCTCTAGCCCTACCGTCGCCGAACGAGGTGGGCCAGAACCAGAGAGGCCAGAGCCCAGCTCGGCGTCGTAGACGAAGTTCAGGATGTGGAAGTCCCAGGGCCGGATCCACCGATGGGCTTGCCGAGGTTCGAGAAGACGGAGCCCGCGAGGCCGGCAACGAAGGCCAACGTGAGTCGACCGCCGTACGTGTCGGGTGCCGCGAGGGTCAGCAGCCAGGCCCTGATCGCAACGCTCACGAGCATGTGGAGGAAGCCGGCCAGGAACGTGGACCAGCTCATCGCATCGGTTCCCTCGCGGCGGAAGATCACCCAGGCGAGGGGCGGCGAGGACGGTTCCGATCAGGATCTTCATCGCTCCTCCTTACTTACTCGCTCGATCCACTTCCAGATCTGATCCAGGTGATGGCGGTCGTGCTGGCACTTGCCCAGGACGATCTGGGCCACATTCCCTCTCCAGGGGACGGCCGGGTCGCCGGTCGGTGCCAGGGGGAAGGCCGCCGGCCCGTAGAGGGCGCCCTCGGGGAGGTCGAGAACGAGGGCCTGAAGGCGTCGGGTCTCGGTCTCGAAATCTCCCAGGATCGCCTCAAGGTTCCGCGGCCTCTGCTCCTCGGCGGCCTGGGCATTCCACTCGTTGGGCCCCATCACCGAGAGCGCGTAGGGGATCGAGTAGTCGAAAGCGCCTCCGGCCGCCGCGGTCTCTACCTCACGGCGGAACTCGCCTGCCCACGAAGCCAGATGGCCGAGGAGATCCTTGAGCGTCCAGGCCCCGTTGACGTAGCGCTGCTGGAGTGCGGCAAGGGGCTGCTCGCGCAGCTCCCGCCAGGAGAAGAGCACCTCCTCGAGCTGCGCGTAGAGGGCTATGGGGCTGATTGGGAAGCGAGGTCGCGTCGCCTGTGCGCCCCCATCCTCCGCCGCGAGGCGCCCACGAAGCGCCTCCCATTCCTGGCCCAGCTCGTTCAGGAGTGCGCGGTCAGCCATGGCTTCTCCCGTGTCGGGTACGGCGCCGAGGAGCGAGGCCCGCCTTGATCCGAGCGAGGGCGTTGCGGAAGCGGTGGTCGACCACCGGCCCGGTGATTCCGAGCGCCCGGGCGATCTCCCGAGCAGGTACGCCCGCGAGTTTCGGCAGCAGGACGTCCAGCTCCTCGATCGGGCAGAGACGCTGGGCCAGCGAAAGACACCGCGCCGCCTCGAGCGCCTGGTAGACGTGTTCGGCTCCCGTGTGGCTCTCGCGCTCGACGCCTTCCAGCGGACTCTCTGCGCGCGCCGCCCGGCGCCTACGGTATCCCTGGAGGACGAATTGCGCCGTGCGGTAGAGAAAGCTCAGAACGGGGCGGGCGCCGGCGGCGTCCATCTCCGGGCGGAATTCCCACCGTTGCCAGCGGTGATGGAAGATGACCCACACGTCTTGGAACAGATCGTCGGCTTCCGACGTCGGTATTCGCATCCGAAACCACGCGCGCACGTCAGCGGCATAGGCTGTGTACAGCCGCTCGAACGAATCGTCCGCCGACACGTCTCCCCGCGCTCGGGCGCGCAACACCTCGTGCTCGGGTGAGGGGGGCTCGGCCAGGGACATGCTCTCCACCCTCCAATGCGGCGGTGGCGACATTCTCGCCGAGAAGAATGCGGGTCTGGGGAAATCAGGCCACGGCGCCGCGGCCGGCTCCGAAAAGCCCGCGCGCGATGTCGCTTGCGAGACGCTCAGCTTCGGCGCGACGCAGGGTCGCAACGGTGACGCGGATGGCGGGGCCGGTGCTGAGCCGGTAGCGTTCGCCGGCGCGGACCGCCCAGCCCGCGGCCGCGAGATGCGCCAGCATCGCACCCTCCTCCGGCACGGGGATCCAGACGTTTAGCCCCGACGCTCCACGGGCGGCTATGCCCCTCTCGGCCAATGCCTCGAGCAGCCCCTCGCGTCTCTCCTGATAGGCCTCCGAGGCCGCGGCGAGCCGCCTCAGCGTCGCCGGGTCGGACCAGAGGGCCTCGACGATTCCCTGAAGCAGGAAGCTCACCCACCCTGCGCCGAGGGAGAGCCGCCCTTCCACACGTGCGACGGTGAGGGCGTCTCCGGCCAGAATCGCCAGGCGCAGGTCGGGGCCGAGAGACTTCGAGACCGAACGAACTACGGCCCACCTCTGCCGTTTCAGGTGAACTAGGGTCAGCGCCGGAGCTCCCGCCACCGGCCCCGCGTGATCATCCTCGATGACCAACGTTTCGGGATGAGCGTCGAGAACCGCACGCAACTCGCGCACCCGCTTCGCGTCGAAGGCGGCGCCCGTTGGGTTTTGGGCTCGTGGGGTCACGATACAAGCCGCGGCCCCGGTGCCAAGGGCGCGCGCCAGGGCGGCCGGGAGCACGCCGTGGTCGTCGATCGCCACCGCCTCCGCCACGAGGCCGAGGGCCGACAGCAGATCGAAGACGGCCGTGTACCCGGGGTCCTCCACCGCAACGCGATCGCCTGGGTGCAAGCGAGCCTGAAGGACGCGTTCGATCCCGTCCAGCGCACCACCCACCACGGCGACATGGCTCGAGGGAACGCCTTCGGCCTCCATCTCCCGCGCGGCCAGACGGACGAGAGCGGGACGTGCCGTCGCCTCGCCGTAGAGGCGCGGCCGTTCCTCCAGCCGACGGACGGCCTGGCGCAACGGAGGGAGAAGCTTGGGATCCGGGTTCCCCTCGGCCAGGTTCCGCAGATGGGACGGCACGGGTGGCGTGGGCCGCGTGGCCAGGGGTGGGCGGTGGCTGAGCCGCGTTCCTCGCCGTCCTCTTGTCGCGACGATCCCGCGCGTCTTGAGGAGACGGTAAGCCGCGGCCACCGTCGCGGGGCTCACCGACAGGGCTTCGGCCAGCGAACGAACCGTGGGCAGGGCGCCCCCGGCGACCAGCTTCCCCTCCCGCGCGCCGCGTTCGACGCTGGCGGCGATGGTGCTTGCGGTCTCCCCGGCGATCGAATATTGTACTGAGACGGTCATTAGTTTGTATTATTACAATAAGCGAGGATCCATGTCCACCCCCGTCACCGGCCCCACGGAGCGCACCACCCTCAAGAGGCTTCCGAAGCGCGGCTCCCACGAGCGAGCCACCATCGAAGCGATCCTCGACGAAGCACTGACGTGCCACGTCGGGTTCGTAGTCGACGGTCAGCCCTACGTCATACCGACGATCCACGGCAGGATCGGCGGCAGGATCTACCTTCACGGCTCGGCCGCGAACCGGATGCTGAAGACTCTGGCGGGGGGAGTCCCCGTGTGCGTCACGGCCAGCCTGATCGACGGTCTGGTGATGGCGCGTTCGGCCTTTCACCATTCGATGAACTATCGCTCCGTGGTGGTTCTGGGCACCGCTCACCCGGTGACCGACCCCAAGGAGAAATGGGACGCGCTCCACGCCATCGTGGAGCACGTGGCGCACGGGCGCTGGGCGGAGGTGCGGGAGCCGAACGAGAAGGAGATGAAGGCGACCCTCGTTCTCGGGGTGTCCCTGGAGGAGGCTTCGGCGAAGATCCGGACCGGCCCCCCCATCGACGACGACGAGGACTACTCGCTGGGCTGCTGGGCCGGCGTCGTCCCGCTTCGGCTCACCGCCCTCGACGCGATTCCCGAGCCGCGGCTCGCCGCCGGCATCGCACCGTCGCCGGCCGTCCTGGCCGCGAGTCGCCGCGGCCGCTAGGATCAGACGCGGACGAGGGTCGCGCCCCAGTTCATCCCGGCTCCGAAGGCGATCATCAGGACGAGGTCGCCGGCCTTCACGCGCCCGCCCCGGGAGCATTCATCCCAGAGGAGCGGGATCGTGGCCGCGGTCGTGTTCCCGTATCTCTCGATGTTGTGGACCACCTTCTCGTCGGGAATGCCCAGGGCCTTCTGGCAATACTCGTTGATCCGCTTGTTTGCCTGGTGCATGAGGACGAGGGCCAGGTCCTGGGCCTTGACCCCGTTCCGTGACAGAACCTCCTGGGCCACCTCGATCATGTGGGTCGTTGCCATCTTGAAGACGTGGCGGCCGTCCATCACAGGAATGTGCTCCCCGCGGGCGATCTGCTCGGCGTCGACGTAGGGGCGTCGGGCAAAGCCCGTCCCGGGCACATGGAGCTTGTCGTAGTGGGCCCCGCTCGTGTGGAGGATCTGGTCCAGGATCCCGCGCTCACCGTCCTCCGCCCTCAGGATCACGGCGGCTCCCGCGTCGCCGAAGAGCACGGTCAGGTGGCGGAAGCGGGTGTTCCAGGCGAGCTCCTCGGCGGTCGGGGGCGTGTCGTTGCGGCCGTAGAGGTGCTCGAACTGGGCGGCGTTCCACGGCATGAAGCCCGAGTGGACCTCCGCACCGACCAGGAGCGCGGTGCGTGCCAGGCCGGAGCGGAGATGGGCATCCACGAGCTGCAAACCGTAGAGAAACCCCACGCACTGCTGGCGGATGTCGAAACAGGGAACGTTCCGAAGCCCCAGCTTGGACTGCAGGATCCCGCCGGCACCGGGGAAGAAGTGGTCGGGCGTCATCGTCGCGAAGACGACCAGGTCCACCTCTTCCTTGGCGACCTTCGCCATCGAGAGGGCTCGTTCGGCGGCCGCCACTCCGAGGTCCGACGTGGCCGTTCCCGGGTCGACGTAGTAGCGCGTTTCGACGCCGCTTCTCTCCTTGATCCAGGAGTCGCTCGTCTCCATGAGGCGAGCCAGCATGTCGTTGGTGACCAGGTTCGGGGGAATCTCGCTCCCGCTGCCGACGATGACCGTGCGCATGGGGCCTCCTGGGGCGCCGGCATTGTAGCCCCGACTTGCCCTGACACCCGGAAGGGTCTAGGGTTCGGCCATGCTCAAGGTCGGAGACGAGGCACCCGATTTCGCCGTCGGGAAGACGACGCTTCACAAGCTCACCGCCGAGCGGTCCGTCGCGGTGTTCTTCTTTCCGAAGGTCTTCACGCCCACGTGCACGCTCGAGGCCAGGGCCTTCGGTCGCGACTACGAGACCCTTCGCAGCGCGGGCGGAGACGTCGTCGGCGTGTCGGTCGACAAGCCGGAAGAGAGCGCCCGGTTCTGCGACAGCCTCAAGCTCCCGTTTCCCCTCGTGGGCGACAAGGACGGCACCATCGCGCGCGCCTATGGCGTTCGCTGGCCCCTCGTTGGCCTCGCGCGACGCGTGACCTTCCTCGTGGGGCGCGATCACCGGGTGACAATCGCCTTCGGCACCGAGCGCGATGCCGAAGCCCACGTCCGGAAGATCACCCAGGCGCTGACGGCGTAGGTGCCTCCCTCCATCAGCGTCGTCCTCCCGATGTACAACGAGGAGGCCTACGTTCTCCGAGCGGTCGACGCCGTTCGGGCAGCACTTCGAGAAGTCGGGGGTGGAGCCCACGAGATCCTCGTCGTCGATGACGCCTCGACAGACCGAACCGGGGCCCTTGCCGACGAGATCGCCCGGAATGATCCGCAGGTTCGTGTGTTCCACAACGACCGGAACCTTACCCTCGGCGGCACCCTCCGCCGCGGCTATGCGGCCGCGACGAAGGACCTGGTCCTTTACACCGACGCGGACCTTCCGTTCGACCTCCAGGAGCTGTCCCGCGCGGTGCGCCTGCTCGAATACCAGCAAGCCGACGTCCTCGCCGCCTACCGCTTCGACCGCACTTCCGAGGGCCTCCTTCGCACCCTCTACACCCTGGTCTACAGCGGCCTCATTCGCACCCTCTTCGCCCTGCGCCTCCGGGATATCAACTTTTCCTTCAAGCTCTTCAGGCGCGACCTCCTCGGGAAGTTCGAGCTGAAGAGCGAGGGGAGCTTCATCGACGCCGAGTTTCTCCTGCGCGCTCGGAAGGCCGGTGCCTCCATCATCCAGATCGGTGTCGACTATTTCCCGCGCTCGCGCGGCGTCTCCACATTGGCCTCACCCCGTGTGATCCTGCGCCTTCTTCGCGAGATGACGGCCCTCTGGCGCGAGCTCCGATAGGGGCCTTTGGAGGCGGCCCTGGTGATCCCGGCCGTTGCTCCGCTGCGGCCGGCGTGCTATCTAGGAGCTTCGCGATGCTGATTGACCTCTCCACGACCCCCATCGCCGAGATCATCCGGGCTCTCTCGGCCGAGCGCAAGAGCGGCGACCTCCAGGTGCGCTCGGGGAAGATCGTCAAGACGGTCTTCTTCGATCACGGCCGCATCGTCTTCGCTGCGAGCAACATGAAGAAGGACAGGCTGGGCGAAGCTCTCGTGGCCATCGGCCAGATCAGCGCGCAGGACTTCGACAAGGCCACGGCGCTCATGAAGGGAGATCGCCGCCGGCGCTTCGGCGAAGCGCTCGTGCACGCCGGGGTCCTGGAACGGAAGGAAGTCGGTCACTCGGTCGCCCGTCAGGTCAAGAGGATCATCGTCTCGCTCTTCGAGTTCGCCGAGGGAGCCGCCGCCTTCGAGGAGCGAAAGTGCCCGATCCCCCTCGAGTACATGGTGAGCGTCTCCATCCACAGGATCCTCTACGTGGGGATCAAGCTCATGAGGAGCCGCGATCTGATCCTGACCGGGCTCGGCAATCTCGATCGTTGGGTCGTTCTCGCGAACGTCCCGCCGTTTCCCTTCGGCGTCCGGAAGTGCTCGGCCGAGGAGCTGGACGTCCTCGAACAGGCGAAGCGTCGTGTCACCCTGCGCCGCCTGGCCTGGGGGGATGGCGGGCTCGCCCTTCCGCGGCTCCGCACGGCCTACAGCCTCGCAGCCTCTGGCGTTCTCGAAGCGGCCGACAAGCCCGACGGGAAGCCCGCAGCGCCCGAGCCCATCGTCCACATGGAAACGAGCACGTTCCTGCTCTCGGCGCTCCAGGGTCGCCCCGATCCTTCGAGCCACGAGGCCATCCGCCTCGAGGTCAACGAGGAGCTGCAGCGCTCGGCGCGCCTCGATCGGGAGACATGGCTCCGTGTGTCGCGCTCGGCGCCCAAGGACGAACTCGCCCGCGCCCTCGAAGAGAAGATGGAGCGGTACCAGGCCCTGCTCGAGGCGGTCGGCACCGACTCCGAGCTCCGCACCGACATCGAACTGATCCTCGGCCGCGCCTCGACGATGCTGCGCCTCGCGCGACAGGTGCCGGCCTCCGACGCTGCGAAGGCGGGAGCGGCCGCAAAGGACGCGGCCCGCGTCGAGTTGCCGCCCGCCCAGAGTGGCGTGGGCCCGCCGGTCACGCCCACGACGGCGCTCGCCGAGACGGCCGCGGAGCCCCCGCCGTCGCCTCCCGCCGACGCGTCGAGGATCCGAGCCGGAGGACTCACCGATCCCACCGCTCGTCTCGAGCACCTGCTGATGGAGGCCCACGTCCGCATGACCGTGGCCGACTACGCCAACGCCGTGAAGGTCTATGAGGAGATCGTCGAGATCGCACCGCGCGTGGCGGCGTACCGCAACCGTCTGGCCGTGGCCATGGCCTGCTATCCACGCACCGCGAAGCACGCGGAGCGGGAGTTCCTCGAGGCCGCGCGTCTCGAACCGGACAACGCCGACCTCCACTACCAGTTCGGCCTCTACTACAAGGCCATGAAGGTCCGGTCCCGCGCCGTCGCCGAACTGCGCACCGCGGTTCGGCTGGAGCCGCGCCACAAGCAGGCGCGCCAGGAGCTGGAGGCCCTCTCTCCGAAGGACTCGGCCCTCACCAGCCTCAAGAACCTGTTCCGACAGAAGTAGGCCGGAGCCCCCGTCTCCGGTCGAGGATCCAGGCATACGCGGAGAGGAGGACGAAGCTCCCCGGCACCATGAAGAGGACGAGCGCGGGCGTCCAGCGAGCGAGTGCCCGCAGCTCGCTCCGTAGGAACTCCCTGTCCTCCCGGCTCCACGGTTGACGGTTGCGCGGTTTCATCAGGACGTGAACGAGGCCCTCCACCTTGGCGAGGGCTGACAGCGATACCGCGCGCCAGCGGCGGGCCGCCTGGGCCGGCCATGCGTCGGGAAGAGCGACCAGAAGCGTCAGGAGAGTCCCTGTTGCGGCCACAACGAGGCTCGTCGCGCGAAGCGCACACGCGTCCACGGCGAACGCCGTTCCGACGCCCAGAAAGACGCCGTTGGGGAGGTGCGGACGGAGGGCCCCCAGGCGAACCCCCAGCGTCGTCGCGTTGGGAGGCAAACGGTGCGCCAGGCCGAGAGAGGCCGTGGCCAGCAAGAGAGTCGTGCAGACGACCCAGCCCGAGAGGCCGCCGAAAGCGCTCTCCGCATCGCCGCCTTTCCAGGCGAGGCCGACGACGACCAGCAGGACGATCGCACCGCCGGCCAAGGACAGTCGACGCATCACCTGGCCCCAGAGGAATGCGGACTCTCCCCAGAGTTCGGCCCCAAGGACGTAGGCGCCGACGATGACCGCCCACCCGACGAAGTTGCCGATTGGTACACCGAGCCAGGGCCCGGGCGGCGTCCATTCCCAGAGTCCCGCCCGAACGGCGACTGGCTCCATGAGCAAGTCCAGGGAGATCCCCAGGCCCGCGGCGCCTGCGGCCCGCGACAAAGGCGAGGCGAGTCCGCGTCGCCCCGTCACCGCCAGCCCCGAGACGATCAGCGCCGCCCAGACCGCCGCCACCGCGATCGGCACACCAAGCGGCGCGACCTTCCAGGCGATCGCATACCGGTGCGACGAGAACACCACCATGGCTGTCTTCTCGAGTACGAAGCCGTAGGCGATGAGAGCCCCGAGCTCCACGGCCGCGTGCTTCCAGCCAAGGGCCCGCGTCGCGTGGAGCATTGCCATGATCACGGCGGCCGGCGCCACGACAGCTTCGTGGAACCAAACGGGAAGGGCCGCGGGCGCCGTCATCACCGAGGCCGCTCGGAGACTTCTACCATCCCGACACCGGTTCGCCTCGCCAGCTCGTAGCGCGCAAAGCCTTCGTGAAGAAGCAACCCGTAGGGGCGGTCGCACGCCAGACGCCAGGGGCGACGCTCCAGCGCCACCGGGACGGGCAC
>JBGPYB010000224.1:0-5943 GCA_041493035.1 Vicinamibacteria bacterium
ACCAGGAACAGGAAGAACGTCAGTCCTCCCATGCACCAGGTGAACGTGAGGCGGATCCCGCTCTTGCGGATCTTCACCGGGTGGAGGTGGAGGAAGACGTTGGTCATCACCACGAGAACCCTGTTGCGGTTCGAGGTGGGCACGCCGTGGCGGAAGATGGACTTCCAGATCTGGGTCTCGGTGATGTAGTCCCAGGTGCGGGTCAGGAACGGCTCGGGGGGGTTGGTCGCCATGCCTACGCGTTCCTCCGTTGTCGGCTCGACGCTAGCTCTTCAGGAACGACTCCGGCTTGTCCCACTCGCCCTTCTCCTGCTGGAACTTCACCGACTTGTCCACCAGGATCTGGCCATCGTCGGACAGCAGGATTCGAGCCCGCTCCAGGGGACGCGGAGCCGGCCCTTCGAAGTTGACGCCCGTGCGGTAGAAGCCGCTGCCGTGGCAGGGGCACTTGAACTTGTTCTCCGCCGGGAGCCAGTTGGGAGAGCAGCCGAGGTGGGTGCAAACGGCGATGAGGGCATAGAACTGCTCGGGCTCCCGCACGATCCACACGCCGAAAGCGTCCTTCCAGCGCACGTCCACATCGCCGACGTTGTACTCGCCGGGGAAACCGGCCTTGAACGACTGCGGCGGTTCGAACAGAACGTTGGGAAAGAGGGAGCGCGCGGTGGCCACGAGCGTCGACGCGGTGGCGGCCGAAAAGGCCACCCAGCCGAGGGGCAGCGACCATTGCATGAAGCCGCGGCGCGACAGGTTCCCGCCGGCCGAGGCCTTCGGTGCCGCAGCCGGCGGCGCCGCCGCAACGGGCGGTGGCACAGCAGCAGCCGGCGCCGTGGCGTCCTTCTCCTCAGCCATGGGGAACCTCGCGTGTTCTGCTAGACGTAATCCTGGATGCCTGAAGTGGCGGTATTCTCAACGCACGTCCCCGGCGCTGTCAAGGGCGCGCGGGTGCGGCACTCGCAGACGGCTGCCGGTCCAGAGCCTGGCGCGCCGCCTCGCGAACGTGGAGGTCAGGATCGGACTCCTTGAGCCCTTCGAGAGCCTGTCGGAGATCGGCGCCCGGAAGAGCCGCGGCCACAGCCACCCCCTGAACCAGGGCGTCCTCGCGCTGTTCGGGGGTCAGCCCGGGAACGGAAGCCAGATGCTTTCGGTCCAGCATCTGTAGGAGCACCGGCGTCGCGGCGGCATCCCCGCGACGAGCGAGGGCTATCGCTGCGTTCCATCGCACATCCTCGACGGAGTCGGTGAGCGCCGCCCTGAGCGCCGTCCGGGTCTCGGCCGAGGGAAGGGCACCCAAGGCATGGGCGACCGCCTTGCGGACACCGGCATCCTCGCTGGCGGCCAGTTTCAGGAGGTCGGGGCTCGCGGACGGATCGCCGATCGCCCCCAGGGCCCAGACCGAGTAGATGAGGGTCTCGGGATCAGCGTCGGCAGTGCCGATGACCTTGACCAGCGACGGCAGGGCACGCCCATCGCCGAGGCGCCCGAGTGCGACAGCCAGGTAGCGGCGAACCCGCGGATCGTCGCCTCCCGATTCGTCGAAGAGGGAGATGATCTCGGGGACGAAGCGCTCGTCCTTGACGGCCGCTTCCCTTTTCGTCTGCAAGACCGTGGACAGCTCGAAGGCGGCCTGCCAACGCCGGTTGGCGCTTCCGGTGCGCACCTCAGAGAGATAGTCGCGGGCGGTTTTCCCTTCGGCGGCGATGAGGCCGAAGATCACGAAGACCGTCACGCACACCGCTACGATCGCCATCGGAAAGATGAAGAACTGAAGGACGAGGAAGGGGGTCGTCTGGCGCTCGGGCACGTCCCCTTCCGGCTTCGCGGGTGGCGCCTCGTCGGTCATCGTCGTGGCTCGGTGAACCTCAGCTTGCGCGGATGCGGTCGCGCAGGCGCCGCAGGGTCTGCTCCACGTCGAGCATGAGCGCCTCGGTGGTGTTCTCGAGTTGGTCCAGGCCGCGATGGAACTGGGCGTAGTCGGCCTGACCCGGCTCGTCGGCCTCCACCAGGTTCTCGAGGCGCGCCGCCCACTCCATCAGGCTCTGGAGGCTGGCCTCGCCGTGGGAGTCCATGTGGGAGGTCTCTGTCCGACCGAGGTCGAGGCCGCGGAGAAAGGCGCCGATCTCGCGGCGCCGGTGCTTCGCCCGCTCGACGACGCCCTGAAAGTTCCGCCGCGCCTGTCCGCGGGCCGGCAGGAGAGCCTCGATCGACCCGCTGTCGAAGCGTTTGGCCATTCCCTCGGCATAACGCAGGAGTTCCCCACGATCGCTCTCGGCGCTGGGTCTCTTGGCGATGATCTCGTCGACGCCGGCGGGGCCGTTCGGGTGCTCGGCGGCCACGCACCCGCGGAGCAGGTACTGGATCTCGTCGGCGTTTGTCGGACCGCCGGTCAACAGGATCTCGCCGGGCTGGAGCGGCAGGCCGTCGGGTCCTCGCCGCATCGAGAAGGCGCTCTTGCGCCCCTTCTTTGCGGGCTTGGCCGGCTTGGCCGGCTTGCCCGGCGCCGCGCCCTTGGGCGCTGCTGCGGTCGCGGGCGGCGGCGGAGCGGCCACCGGTGCCTTGGTCGGCGGCGCCGGTCGTACCGTTCGCACGGCGGGCTTCGCCGGCGCCTTGGCCACGACCTTCGCTGCGGGTCGCGGGGTCGGGGCCTTGGCCTTGGTCTTGGGAGCGGGCTTCTTGCTGGCGTGGGCGGCGGGCTTGGCTTTCTTCGTTTTCTTCTTCGCTGATGCGGTCGGCATCGCGTCCTCTCTGGTTAGGGGAGAAATCTTTCGGGGTGCTTCAGCTTGGCGGGCAGGTAGGTGTCCATCACGTAGTTGAGGTCGAACTTGGCGAAGGCCTGCTGCTCGGCGCGCACGCCCATCTTGAGGAGCTGTTCGATGGCCTTCGTCCATTCCTTGTAGTGCTGGAAGAAGGGGTCGTTTTTGAGGGCGTCCTTGGCCCGCTTCACATCCACGTCTTTGAGCGGGTGGGTGCATCCCTGCGACTGGAGCTTGTAGTCGACGATGTCCTGGGGCGTCACACCCAGGAACTTCGCCTGTGGGACGCAGAAAAACTCGTTCAGGTGGGCGTTGTTTCCCGAGCCAACCTTCAAAGTCCGGTAGATGTTGCCGATGCCGTAGGGGTCGCAATCCACGAACACGTAGACCGGGATCTTCTTCTCGTCGGCCAGGCGACGGATGAAGCGACGAACGGCCCGTGTGGGCACCCCGGCCATCGACACCAGGATGCAATCCGCCTTCTCCCAGAACCGGTGGCGGTTCAGGCGCTCGAAGATGCCGCCCGTCTCGATCGCGAGGATGAACTTCGCTTTCGTCCGGAATCCCAGGTCGTCCACGGCCGAGGGAATGCCGTACGCGCCCGAGCCGAACTTGGTGCAGTCGATCTCCTGGACCTTCCCGGTCGACATGTCGCGGTCGATGACGACCAGCTCGCCGGCCACCAGCCCGCCGTGCTCGTCAGGGGTGAAGTGGAGAAGCTCCTTGTGGACCTCGAAGAGTCCCTCGACGTCGTCCATGATGGTGTCGGACTCGACCTGATCGTCGCAGCGGGCATCGTCCCAGTTCTTCGTCTGGTAGTAGGCGTCTCGCTTGGTGGCGTAGTCACCCTTCTCGATGAGCTGCTTGGAGAGCGACACCATCCGCAGCGTCTGAGCGAACGACTTCACCGTCGAGACGCTGAGGGTTCGTTCCTTCTTTTTCCCGAGCATCTCGAAATACCCCTTCTTCGGGGTATACCGGACGTTGGCGAGGCTCCGAAGCGGGAATTTGAGCGCAGGCTTTCGCCCCGCCACGATCTTCTGGTGGATGTCTCCAGCGGAACCGACGATCTTATTGACGACGGGGCTGGCCGCAGCGCGGGCCTTGGACACGCTCTAGCCTCCAGGGTGGAACGGCGAACCAGCCGCGAGTCTACCATAGCCTGGCAGGCGTGGTCGGTCGGGTTGATGCAAACGGTTGACTTCCGATCGGGGGCCATCGACCATGCAGCGTTGCACGAAACGTGAGGAACGATTTGCCTGACGACGGTAAACGGCCGCCGCTGCCACAGCGCCTCCTGGGTCTTTGGCGCGATCTGGGCCGGCTGGCTCGGGGCCACGACACCAGCCGCGCGGCGCTATTGCTTCGTGCCTTGCTGGTCAGAAAAAAGGCCGGCTTCTGGCCCAGAGAGGCGCTCGCGGCCGGCCTGCTCGACCCTCGCCTGCCCGATGCGGCCCTTGGAGGGCGTATTCCGAAGCGACGACTGACCGCAGTGCAGAGATGGCTGAACCCGCGTGCGGTGGCGTGTCTGACCGGAGATAAGGCCATCTTCTATCTGTACTGCGCCGCGCTCGGGTTGCCGACGCCGCGACTGCTCGCGGTGTTCGCCACGCCAGCCGGCTTCACCGCTGCGGGCGAACCGCTGAGCGGGCTCAGGGCGTGGGAGGGGCTCTTCGATTCGTTGCCCAGCGAGTTTGTGGTCAAACCGGCGGACGGGGAGTATGGGCGGGGCATCCACGTTTTTCGAAGAAGCGGCGACGCCTTCGTCGACGCGAAGGGCGCGTCCTACAGCCCGGCCACCCTTTACGACTGGCTCGCCTCGGGCGCCTCGGTACGCAAACTCGTGATCCAAGAGCGGCTCTTCGCCCATCCCGACCTGGAGCGCCTCAGCGGAACGCGGTCGCTACAGACGCTGCGCGTCGTGACCTACGTAGAGCCCGGTGGTGGGGTGGACGTCTGTGACGCGCTCCTCAAGATCATCGTGGGCGACGCCTGGGTGGACAACTTCGAAGGGGGTCGCACCGGGAACCTATTTGCGCGGGTCCGCATCGCTGACGGAGTGCTCGGTCCCGCCGTGGGCAGGGACCCCAACGGCTTTGGTCTGGTTTCACATGTGAGCCACCCGCGCACCGGCGTTCCCCTGTCCGGGTTGCCTCTTCCTGGGTTTGCGGAGGCGCTTGGGTTGGTGCGGCGGGCGGCGTCGTTGTTTCTGCCGCTGCGCACGATCGGCTGGGACGTGGCGCTCACGGCGGGTGGCCCCGTCCTGGTGGAGGGGAACATCGAGTGGGATCCCGTCAATGCCGTCGCCGCTCCCCTACCGGAAGGGTACGTCCCGCCCGACGGCATCGCCCGGCTGTTGGCGCATCTCCGAGCCTAGTTCTCAGAAGCGGCGCGCTTTCTCCCGGGCGCGGGAGCCGATGAACGAACGAGGCCCTTCAATCGCCGCTTGAGACGCTTGGCCAGAAGCGCCGGCAGGAGCCGGCTGGAGGCGCGGTAGCCAACCCACCGGATCGTCTCTCTTCGTCCCGTGGCCCACCCTGTCTTGTTCTTCTGTCTCGGGGTTCCGGCTTCCCTCAGGCTTAACAGGTCGAGTTCCCGGCCCTGCCCTCCAAAGAGCTCCTGGAGTATAGCCGCCTGGAGAAGAATGCCAGGGGAGCAGGCGGAGTGACCGGGCGCGTATGCCGTATGCCAGTGATACGTCACATCCCCTTGAACTGTTGATACTTGCCCCGCGATATCGCGGCCTAGGCCCCTCGGGCAGCGGCCTTCCAGCGACGGGAGCCAGATCGTGCATTTCGAATGGATTGATCGGCCGGATCGGTGGCGGGAGTTGCGCCCCGTCTGGGACAGCGTCGTCGCCTTGAGCGAGCGACCCAGCATCTACGCCTGCCTCGACTTCCTCGAGACGAGCTGGACCCACTTTGCGCTCCCGCGCGGGGATGAGCTCGCGATTCTCGCCCTCTGGGATGGCGCGCGTCTCGAGGGGTTCGCCCCGCTGCGACTCTCGCGCGCCCGCACCTATGGCGTATCGGTGAGACAGCTCAGTCCGCTGAACGACTGGGAGGCCGATCGGGCTCCGCTCGTCTTCCCTGCGGGTCGGGAGGAAGAGTGCATGCTGGCGATGCTGTCCTTCCTCTGGGAGCACTCTAAACGCTGGGATTTTCTCAAGCTTCGACAGGTGTCCCCTGAC
>JBGPYB010000004.1:0-66017 GCA_041493035.1 Vicinamibacteria bacterium
CAGCACGAGGTCGTGGAGGACGAGGAGGCCGGGAACGCGTCCCAGCAAGGGGTAGAGGAACGCGTGGTCCGGGGCGTTCCCCATCTGGTAGATCGCGAGATACGGGCGTTCGCGATGGCGGGTCGTGAAGCTCTCGGCTCGATGGACGCCGCACGAGGCCGGAAGCCGACCGCGGTCCACGGCCTCCTGGTCGTGGAAGACGTCGATCTCGTGACGCGGCGCCAGGAGCGCCAGCACGTCGGCGCTGTAGTCGGCGATGCCGCTGGCGGCGGGTGGCAGCGGCGTCAGCAACGCGAGGCGCATGAGGCTTCTACTGTATCCTTGCCGTCCCATGAAGCCTATGGCCCTCCTCGCGCTGGTGTTGGCATGCGCGACATCGGTCCTTGCCGAGCCGCGCCATCCCCTCGACCCTCTTTCAACGCATGAATACTGGGAAGTCTTCGACATCATGAAGGCCTCTGGGAAGCTGGGTCCCGCGAGCCGCTACTCCGCCGTCAGCCTCCAGGAGCCGCCGAAGGCCGAGGTCCTGGCGTGGACGGCGGGGAAGACATTCGGGCGCGAGGCCAAGGTCGTCGTCCGCCAGGAAGGTCGCACCTTCGAGGGCGTCGTCGACGTCGCCGGGAAGCGCCTCACGTCGTGGAAGGAGAGGACCGGCGTGAAGGCGAACCTCACCTTCACCGAGCTCTCAGATGCGGGCGATCTGGTCCAGGACGATCCGGAGTGGCAAGCTGCCATGCGCAAGCGCGGCATCAAGGACTTCGAGACCCTCGAATGCTTCGGGAGCCCGGCGGGCTATTTCGGCACAGCCGAGGAGCAGGCGCACCGCCTCGAGCGGATCACGTGCGACGAGCGACGCGGCGATTCCACACCCTGGGGACGTCCGGTCGAAGGCGTCGTTGTGGTCTACGACCTCGACGCGAAGAAGGTCTTGCGGGTGATCGACACGGGGGCGGTTCCCGTGCCGCCGGCGGGATCGGGCGACTACGATGCCGAGGCGATTGGCCCGGAGCGCGACATCCCAAGCCCGATTCGGGTGGAGCAGCCTGCGGGCCCCGGATTCCGGGTCGACGGGCACGAGGTCTCGTGGCAAAACTGGCGCTTCCACGTTCGCGTCGAACCCCGCGTCGGCCTGGTCCTGTCTCTCGTCCGCGTCATGGACGGAGGCAAGGCCCGGTCGGTCTTGTATCAGGGATCCCTCTCCGAGATCTTCGTCCCCTACATGGATCCCTCGGAGGGGTGGCTCCACGCGACGTACATCGACGCCGGCGACTACGGCAATGCCGAGGGGCTGCTGAAGCCTCTTGAGCGCGGCACCGACTGCCCGTCGGGCGCCGTTTACCTGGACGCCCTCATCGCCGACGAGCGCGCCCGCCCGGAGCCCCGCCCGCGCTCGGCCTGCCTCTTCGAGCGGGAGTCGGGGGATATCGCCTGGCGCCACACCGACGGCCCCGACGCCGTCGTCTCGCGGCCGCGCCGCGATCTCGTGGTGCGCTCCGTGGCCGTCCTGGGCAACTACGATTACGTCCTCGACTGGGTCTTCCTCCAGGACGGCAGCTTCAAGGTGGTGGTGGGGGCCACCGGGGTTGTCGCCGTGAAGGGCGTCGCGGCTCGGACCGCGGCCGATACCCCGGGTGGGACCGGAGATCCCTACGGACGCTACGTGGCTCCCCATACCGTCGCCATCAACCACGACCACTTCTTTTCCTATCGTCTCGACTTCGACGTGGACGGCACGTCCAACAGCTTCGAGCGCGACCTGTTCGTGAAGAAGCGCACTCCGGAAGGGAACCTCCGCAGGAGTCTCTGGGCCGTTGAGTCGAGGATCGCCCACACGGAGCGTGACGGGATGGTCGATGTCATGGAACATTCCGAGGCGTTGCTCCGCGTCGTGAATCCAGCGGTGCGCGGACCCCTCGGCTATCCCGTGAGCTACGAGCTTCGCCCGGGCCACGGTGCCTCGATGCTGCTCGACGCCGACGACTGGCCGCGCCGCCGCGCGGGCTTCGCTGACCACATGCTCTGGGTCACGCCCGAGCGCGACGACGAGCGGTACGCGGCGGGGGACTACGTCACCATGAGCCAGGGGGGCGACGGTCTCCCCAAGTGGACGAGCGCTAACCGGCCCATCGAGAAGACCGACATCGTGGTCTGGTACACGTTCGGGATGCACCACGCGCCGCGGGCCGAAGACTGGCCGATCATGCCGACGCTCTGGCACGAGCTGGAGATCCGGCCGTACGATTTCTTCGCCCGCAACCCAGCCCTCGACCTCCCGCGGCCCAGGTAGTCGTTCCGGGATCGAAGTCGGTGGTGGCGTACCATTCGGCGTAGAGGTTGTTCAGGGCCGCCGACACGTCGTCGGCGTGACGGTCGCGGGCACAGAAGATGATCGTCTTCTGCTCGGGGCCTCCCGTGGCGACGAGCTGCGCGAAGAGATCCCGGCACATGGCCTCGACGCGGTCGGGCAAGAGAAGGCGATCTTCGAAGCTGCCGGGGTCGTATTGGTCGCGGGCCAGGTCTGCGCCGAGCAGCTCTCCCGTGAGCGCGTCTACCACGGTCTTGCCGGCAAGGTCGCGCTTGCTGACGCCGGTCTCTCGCTCACTCTGGGGATTCCGATCGAGGAAGATGTCGCGGCGTACTATCTCGCACGCGGCGAGATAGCCATCGTCGATGCCCTGGCCGAGGTCGTACTCGTACGCGGGGTCGCCGAAATGACGCCTGTTGTCGGCCGAGAGTTGTTCGTCGGCCCGTGTTTCGGTGGTCGCCTCGCTCACTTCCAGCTCGCGTGGCGTCGCCGTGAGGCCCACCTGGACGGCGTCTGGGTTGCGGCGGAGGACCTCCGACCACTTGCCCCACGCCGACCGGTGGCACTCGTCGATGACGATGTGGCTGAAGTAGTCCTGGGGATAGTGGCGGTGCAGGAAGCTCGCGCTGCCGTCGTCGCTCGAGACGTCGAGGGTCTGGTACGTCGCGACGTGAATGCGCGCGTTGCGGGCGTGGTTGGCTCCGTCCGCGTCCTCGTAGACCTCGGCCGCATCGGCGCCGAAGACGCGTTGGAAGGCCGCAAGTCCCTGGCCACGCAGCTCGTCCCGGTCGCAGATGAAGAGGGCACGCCGGAGCTGACCGGCATCGGCGACGCGCTTCAGCAGGTTCACTGCGATGAAGGTCTTGCCTGAGCCGGTCGCGAGCGAGAGCAGCGCCCGCTTCTCGCCGCGGGCGAGCTTCTCCAAGACCGCTCGGATGGCGGCGTCCTGATAGTAGCGGCGCGTGGCCTCGCCACCCGCGTAGGGAACGAATAGCGGTCGGGCTGCCAAGTCGTCGAGGCTGAACCCGCGGTCACCCTCGTAACGCGCCCGGAGTTCCATGGGCGCCGGAAGCTCGGCGAGTGGCCGCGGCTTCGACGTGAGGCCGTTCTTGCCGTCGAACTCGACGAAGAGGTAGCCGTTCGACGAGAAGACGAACGGGACGTTGAGCCGCTTGCAGGCGGCGTAGCCCTTCGCTTGCTCCAGGCCATGGCCGGGCGGGAGATCCTCGGACTTGGCCTCGATCAGGGCCACCGCCACCGGCTGCGAGCCCGGAGTCACGCGGATCCGGAGGACGTAGTCCGCTCGGCCGCGAGACTGCTTCCGGGGCTTCCCGTCGACGATTTCGATGGCCCCAGCCGTCTCCTCGCGCCGAATCAGGTCCTCGGTCCAGCCACGCGCGTGCAGAGCCGGGTCGAGCAGCTTCACCCGCGTGTCGGCTTCGCTGAGGGGCATCGGGCGAATAGTGTATCCGGTCCTATCCTGTCCGCGCGTGGAGCTAGGCTTGGTTCAAATGCCAGGTCAGCCCAAGTTCGACGAGATCGGGTACTGATGGCGCGCTCGGCGATTGAGTGGACGGAGTCGACGTGGAATCCGGTCACCGGCTGCGACAAGGTCAGCCCGGGCTGCAAACATTGCTACGCCGAGGTGATGGCGCGCCGCCTCAAGGGCATGGGGCAGCCCAACTACCGCAACGGCTTCGAGCTGACTCTACAGCCACAGATGTTGGAGCGGCCCCTCAGTTGGCGGCAGCCGCAAATGGTCTTCGTCAATTCCATGTCCGACCTGTTTCACAAGGACGTGCCTCTGTCCTACATCCGGCAGGTCTTCGACGTGATGCGGCGCGCGTCGTGGCACACGTTCCAGGTGCTGACGAAGCGCGCCGACCGACTGGAGGAACTCGCTCGCCGACTCGCTTGGCCCAGCAACGTCTGGATGGGTGTGAGCGTTGAGCGAGGAGACTACGCGTTTCGTATCGACCATCTCAGGAGAACGCCCGCGTCCGTGCGGTTCCTGTCTCTGGAACCGCTGCTCGGGCCGCTTCCTCGATTGAACTTGGAAGGGATCGATTGGGTGATCGTCGGCGGTGAGTCGGGCCCTCGAGCGCGGCCGATGAAGGAGGAGTGGGCGCTCGAGATCCTTGGGCAGTGCCGGAACGCCGGCGTTCCCTTCTTCTTCAAGCAGTGGGGCGGACGGAACAAGAAAGCGGCGGGACGCCTCTTGAAGGGAAGGGCGTTCGACGAAATGCCGAGTCTTGGTCCGCTATCCGCAGACCACGCGAGCCCCTGTCAATGAGTTCAGTAGCGGACCAGTTGGCGTCGACGCCCTCTATCGCCGCCGGGCGTGCTTTCCCGCGAGGGAGCGAACGATCCCTTCGTCCATCTCCCGGACGCTGCGCGGTCGCCCACCCTTCCGGTAGAGCATGCCGTGCAGCTCCTTTACGTCGGGCCTAGATCCTCTTTCGCGTCTTGTCTGTCGCCCCATAGAAGTCCTCGCGGCTGAAGGTCGACTGCCGGATCATGCTCTTGATCAGGTCAACCGAAAACGATCGGATGGACTTGTCCACCGTGACTATCGCCCGCTTGTGGCCTTCGGAGGCGGGTCGTTCGTATTGAGCATGCGAGCCGTCTTGCCGTTTGAATGCGAAACCCAGAGCCAAGACGATGGCAATTACCTCGCCCGAGTCAGGGGCGGGTAACGCCGTCGTCCCATTCAGTCAGCAGGGCCGAGGAGCGTGGGCCGACGATTCTGATGGCGAAAAGAGGTGTCGACGAAGCCGTAGGCGTTCAGGGAGGAATTTCAATGACCAGAGGTAGTACTTGACCCAATGCGTGAACGGCGCAGGCCGCATCACAAGATCCTCGGATGGCCCATCGAACGCGACGGCCAAGTAGCCGTGGACTGCTTCTTGGAGCTTGCCGATAGCCTCTTCTTCCGCATTGCCCTGAGTTAGCAGATCAAGATCAAGGCACTCGGCGATATAGGAGGGGCCGCTCCGATAGGTGAACCACCGGAGCGCGTGTTCTCGACCGCATGAGCAATGGAGCAACGGCATACGGATGACGATGCCACCGCAGATGGGGCAATGGCGAACTTGCCGAAAGTCGCCCGCGTCTGCGACTGGATCCGTTGCCATCGTTTCCCCTGTCTCCTGAGCCACTCCGCCCCGACTGCAAGTGCAAGCATATACCCCATCTGTCCCGAGCCGAGCAAGGCTACGAACTCGGCAAGGGTCCAAACGTGATCGATAACGCCCGTTTGCGCTGATGACCTCCGACGTCACCAGCCGGAACCCTACCGCCGCGCGAGGAGCGCGTATTCCTGCGGCGCGTACAGGAAGTCGTTCAGCTTGCGGAGGTTCTCGTTCAGGACCTCGAGCGCGCGGGGCGGAAGCTCCTCGGCCGGAACCTCCTGCAGTCGCGTCGCCGCGTCCACAGGCGAGCGTAGCTCGACGCGAACGTCGCTGAAGCCTGCCGCCGCCGCCAGGAACGACAGCGTGTCGGGGTGGAGGGGCTTCTCGTGGGTGAGGTCCCGGTTGTAGATCTCGAGGAACCCGAGGACAGAGCGCGGGTTGATCGTCTCGAGAACGAGCAGGCCACCCTTGCGCAAGACGCGATGAGCCTCGCGGAGCGTCTCCTGGAGGACGGCCGGAGGAAGGTGCTCGGCTACCTGTGCGGCGAAGACCCCGCCGAATGATCCCTTGGTCCGCGCGCGCAGGAACGAGAGCAGATCGCCTGGCTCCACGTCGAGGCCTCGATCGAGTCCCTCGCGGACGAGGGCGGCGTTCCCTTCGACCCCGTGGGCCGCGATGGCGTTTTCCTTGAGCAGCTCGAGGAACTCCCCGCGTCCGCAGCCCAGATCGGCCACCGGTTCGAGACCGCGGAATAGATCCACGTACGACGCGAGACGCTCGCGGATTTCGTCGCGGCTTCCGCGATACCGGTTCTCGAATGCGATATAGGCGGAGTCGCTGGCCGCTTGCTCCGCCGCCGCTGCGACGCGTTCCGGGGGCGGCGAAGCGAGCGTTCCACGAAGGGCGCGCACCTCTTCCGACACGGCTTCGAGTCGGTCGCGCAGCGCGAGCAGCCCTTCGATGCGCCGGCCGAGCGACTCCTGCCGGCGGTCGAAGGCCTCGAGGATCAGCTCGGCTCTCGACGTCGCGAGGGCCGAAGCCATACGGTCGCGAGCATCCATCACCGGGAGGACGCGTTGGAGGTAGTGCATCAGAGCCGCGATCAGATCGCGGAGTCGGGCGTGGAGGCGGGCGGTCTCGTCGACATGGCCGTTGAGAATCTGAACGACCGTGGAGTTGAACTCGGCCTGCCGGTCGATCGCGGGAGCCATGACTCCCCAGATGCTTCTGTGGAACCGGCCGGTCAGCCCACTCCCCTGCGGCCCCGCCGGGGCGGTCCAGAGCGAGTTGAGGCGCGCCATCTGGTTCGGAAGGTCCGGGAGCTTCTCCGCCGGCAGGGGGAATGTGGCGAGGGCGTCGATGGCGGCCAACACCGAGGCGTAAGACGAGTCCTCTTCGTCGAGCTTCTTCCGGAGGGCGAGAAGATCCGGTGACTGGTCGTCCAAGCGCTACCGGCCGACGACGCCTTCGAGGGGCGACGAAGCGGAAGCGTACATCTTCCGCGGGATCCGCCCTGCCAGGAACGCGTCGCGCCCCGCTTCGACGGCCTTGCGCATCGCCCGTGCCATCAGGACGGGGTCCGCCGCAAGGGCGATGGCCGTGTTCATCAGGACGCCGTCGGCGCCGAGCTCCATGGCGATGGCGGCGTCCGAGGCGGTGCCGACACCTGCGTCGACGATGACGGGGACGCCCACCGCCTCCTTGATGAGCTGGATGTTGATCCGGTTCTGGATCCCGAGGCCGCTGCCGATGGGCGCCCCGAGAGGCATCACCGACGCGGCGCCGGCATCCTCGAGCTTCTTGGCGATCACGACGTCGTCGGTGGTGTAGGGGAGGACGACGAAGCCCTCCTTGACCAGGATCCGCGTCGCGGCCAGCAGCCCCTCGACGTCGGGGTAGAGCGTCTTCTGGTCGCCGATCACCTCGAGCTTGACCCAGTGGCTGAGGCCCGCCTCACGGCCGAGGCGCGCGGTGCGCACGGCCTCGTCGGCGGTGTAGCAGGCGGCGGTGTTGGGGAGGATGAACATCCGGTCTGCGTCGATGTGGTCGAGGAGATTCTCCGGGCCGCGGTTGTTCAGGTCGACGCGGCGCACGGCCACCGTGACCATGTCGGCTCCCGAGGCCTCGTGGGCCTCGCGCATCACGCGGAAGCTCGGGTACTTGCCGGTGCCGACGATCAGGCGCGAGCGAAGCTCGCGGCCCGCGACGACGAGCGAGTCGCTTGCCATGGGCTCGATGTTAGCACGCACCACCCCCGACGAAGGTCACGATCTCCAGGCGATCACCCGGGCTCAACCGCCGCGCAGGGTGTTCGGCGCGGGGGACGACTTCGAGGTTCATTTCCACCGCGACTCGCCGTGGGTCGAGGGAAAGGCGACTCAGGAGATCGGCGATCGTGGAGCCTTCTGGGACCGACACACCATCGCCGTTGACCTGCACCTCGAACCCGGCTGGCCGCGACAAACGGGTTACTTGACGGCGGCGCGGGCCGCGAGATAGGCGAGGACGATCTCGTCCAGGGAGAGGTCCTCCATCACGGTCCGGTCACCTGCGGAGTCGAAGCGTCCCCGCTTGACCTCCATGATCATCCCCTTGTGCTGGTCCTCCATCAGCTTCGTGATGGCGGCCTCGTCGGAGTGGTCCTTGACCAGCTCCGCGTAGGGAAGGCGTCGCGAACCGAGGATCTCTCCACCCTTGTAGATGAGGGTCTCGATGAGGGGATTGGCTGTTCCTTTGTCCTCGGTCTGGACGTGGTAGACAACACCGCGGAACTTGACGTCGGTGTTGAAGCCGGTGATCACGAATGAATTCTGGGTTCCTCCGTCGCGGGTTGTCAAGCGGTCCATAATGCCGGCGGAGGAAGCGTCTTGGACGACGAGGACAAGGTGCCGCTCTTCGGGACGTGGCGGCGGATCTACGCCGCGGTCGTCCTCTGCGCCCTCGCCTCGATGGGGCTCATCGCACTCTTCTCCCACTGGGACTACTGAGAGCCTTGTCCTCCCTCGATTGGGCCGTCCTTCTCGTCTATCTCGTCGCCATCGTCTCCTTCGGCGTCTTCATGGGGCGAGGCAACAAGAAGATTTCCGACTTCTTTCTGGCCGGCCGGGAGATGCGGTGGTGGGCGGTGGGCCTGTCCGTCATGGCGACGCAGATCAGCGCCATCACCTTCGTGGGGACCACCGGGCAGGCCTACACCGACGGGATGCGCTTTCTCGTCGTCTACTTCGCACTCCCCTTCGCCATGGTGATCCTCTGCGTCACCCTCGTGCCATTCTTCTACCGCGCCGGCGTCTTCACGGCGTACGAATACCTCGAGAAGCGCTTCGACGGTCGTACGCGAACCCTCACGAGCCTCCTGTTCCTGATCTCGCGCGGTCTCTCGGTGGGCGTCACCCTCTACGCGCCGTCACTCGTGCTGTCGGTCATTCTTGGATGGAGTGAAGGGGCCACAATCCTGCTCATGGCGGGGACCACGATCGTCTACGTGATCTACGGCGGCAACAAGTCCGTCATCTGGACCGACGTGGTGCAGATGACGTTCATCTGGTTCGGGATCTTCCTCTGCGTCGGCATCGCCGTCAGCCATCTCCCCACGGGGGTCGGCCTGCGGGATGCGCTGGCCCTCGCCCAGACGACCGGGCGCCTGAGGATCTTCGACCTGTCGCCGAGTCTCACGAAGCCCTACACCTTCTGGAGCGGCCTCATCGGGGGGCTGTTCCTGATGCTCTCGTACTTCGGCTGCGACCAGAGCCAGGTGCAGCGCTATCTTTCCGGGAGCAGCCTGACCCAGAGCCGGCTCGCGCTGCTGTTCAGCGCATTTCTCAAGGTGCCGATGCAGTTCCTCATCCTGCTCACGGGGATCCTCGTTTTCGTCTTCTACCACTTTCAGCCACCGCCGCTCCTGTGGAATCCTGTCGCCCTCGCCCGTTTCGAGCGGGAAGCACCCAAGAACGACGTCGTGCGTCTCGAGGAACGCTACGCGAAGGCGGTGACCGAGCGGCGCGTCGCTGCCGAGGCCTATCTCGCCGCCCACCGCCGCAGCGGCTCGACAGGAGCCGAGGAATACCTGGGAGCGAGCCGGGAGGTGGACGCCGCGCGCAAGGAGGCCGCGGGGATCATGGGGCGGCTCGACGGAGCCGTCTACCGCGACACCAACTACATCTTCCCGACCTACATCGTCACGCAGCTTCCACGCGGCCTCGTCGGCCTGGTCATCGCCGTCATCTTCGCGGCAGCGATGTCGGCTCTTTCGGGGGAGCTGAGCGCCCTCGCGACGGCCTCGATGGTGGATTTCTACCGCCGCTTCGTGCGCACCGAGGGAGGAGACGCGCAGGAGCTCCTGGCGTCCCGCGTCCTCACCGGCGTGTGGGGCGGCTTCGCTTGCCTTGTCGCCCTGGAGGCGGGCCGCCTGGGCTCGGCTATCGAAGTGGTCAACAAGTTCGGATCGTACTTCTACGGCTCGATCCTCGGCGTCTTCGGCCTCGCCGTGTTGACGCCGACGGCCTCCGCAAGAGGGGCCTTCTATGGCCTGATCGTAGGCGTCGCGACGGTGGTCGCGGTCGCCACGCTCACCCCGATTCACTTCCTCTGGTACAACGTCGTCGGCGTCGTGACCGTCTTCGCCGTCGGCCTCGCGATCACCGCCCTCGCTCGGCCGAGGACCTAGCCTCGGCCGCCAGCAAGGCTCGCTTCCGTTCCACTCCCCAGCGATAACCTGTCATCGTCCCGCCCGCGCCGAGAGCGCGGTGGCATGGGATGGCGACCGCCACCGGGTTGGTGGCGCAGGCGCGTCCGACCGCGCGTGCGGCCTTCGGCACGCCAAGGCTCGCGGCGATCTGGCCGTAAGTCCGCGTCTCCCCACTTGGAATTTCGCGGAGAGCTTCGAAGACGCGCCACTGAAACGCCGTGACGCGAATGTCGACAGGCACGTCGGCAGCATCGCCGCCTTTGACCCGTTTCGTGAGGCCGCGGACCCATGCGGCATGGGCTCCCTCCGCACGGTGGATCTCGGCCTCGGGGTACTCAAGGCGCAGGGCCTCCGCCAGCTTCGACTCGTTCTCGCCGAAATAGACCGCCGACACGCCGCGGTCCGTCGAGGCGACGAGCATCCGGCCGAGGGGGCATGGGGCGACGGTGTAACCGATCCGCATCCCTCGGCCGCCCCGCCGGTAGGTCGAGGGGGTCATGCCCAGGCGGGCGTCGGACTTCTCGTAGAGCCGGCTGCTGGAGCCGTACCCGGCTTCGTAGAGTGCATGCGTCACAGGCTGTCCCTCCTTGAGGTGCTTCTTGAGCGCACCGACTCGGCGCGCGTCGGCGTATTGCCGCGGGGTGATTCCCAGTGCTCCCTGAAAAACGCGTTGAACGTGACGCGGACTCAAGCCCACCGCCACACCCAGCTCTGCGAGCCGGACCGGCACATCCTCATCGAGGCGCTCTTCGATGAGGCGGCAGACACGCGCCACGAGGGCTGCCTGCGGAGCCGAGGGTGCTTCACGCGGCCGGCACCGTCGGCAGCTCCTGAACCCAGCACCCTCGGCGTCGTCGGGCTTCGGGAAGAACGCGACGTTCGCGCGCTTCGCGTGCCGCGCCGGGCACGACGGCCGGCAGTAGATCCCCGTGGAGCGGACGGCAAAGACGAAGGCCCCGTCGAATCGCCGGTCCCGGTCGAGAACCGCTTGCCATTGCGCCCTGTCGGTCAACTCCCACCTCCGGACGTCAGGGTAGACGAGTCGAGCCTCCAGGGTCCATCCGAATCGGGACGTCGAAATCCAGGAGGCCTACGCGTCCTTGCCGATGAGTCCCTGAATGCGATCGCGGTAGCCGCGGGACAAGGTGAGGGTCATTCCTGTTCGAAGCACCACGTCGTACTCGCCGTGGAATAGGGGTTGAAGCTCCTTGATCCGGTCGATGTTCACGATCGCGGTGCGGTGGATGCGAATGAAGCGAGCCGGGTCGAGCTTGGCTTCAATCCCGTTCATCGTCTCCCGCAGGAGATGAGACTCGGCGCCGACGTGGAGGCAGACATAGTTCCCCGAGGACTCGATCCAGTCGATCTCCTCGACCCGCAGGAAGAAGAGGCGGCCGGAGGACTTGACGACGAGGCGCTCCAGAGGCCCTTGGGGCGTCTTCAGGTCCTGGAGGAGTGCCACCAGGCGTTCGTTGACGTCGCCGTTCCGGCGGAGCTGAACAGCCTGCCGCGCCCGAGCCATGGCCTTCTGGAATCGGTCCTGGTCGAAGGGCTTCAGCAGGTAGTCGACGGCGTGGACCTCGAAGGCCTGGAGAGCGTACTGATCGTAGGCCGTCACGAAGACCACGACGGGCGTCTTGTCGAGGCCCACGCGCTCGATCACGCCGAAGCCATCGATCTCCGGGATCTGGACGTCGAGAAACACCAGGTCCGGGGCCTCGCGCTCCATGGAGGCCACGGCCTCGGCCCCGTCGCCGCACTCGCCCACAATGTCCACGTCCGCCTCCTCGGTCAGGAGCGCCCGAACACGCTCACGGGCCAAGGGCTCGTCGTCGACGATCAGCGTGCGTATCCTCATACACTTGTACAGAGCGATGTACGCGGGAGGAGACGCCCAGGTTCCGCGATCCTTCTATGGGCAGGGGCGGAAGGGGAATGCCAGAACCACCTCAAAGCCCCCCTCGGGGCGATTCGACAGCTCGAAACGATGATCCCGACCGTAGAGTTGCTCGAGGCGCGCCTGGCAGTTGGCGAGACCGACGCCCCCACGCGTGGAGACACTGGCTCCCGTTGGAAGGCCGGGACCGTCGTCTCGGATCCGGAGGGCGAGCATGCCGTTGTCGCGCCAGGCGCGGAGCTCGATGCGGCCGGCCCCCGCGCGACGGGCGATGCCGTGGCGGATCGCGTTCTCGACGAGGGGCTGGAGGATGAGGTTCGGCACCAGGGCGTCGAGGGTCTCGGGTGCGATCTCCTTGTCCACCACGAGACGGTCCTGGAACCGGGTCTGCTCGATCTCCAGGTAACGATCGAGGAAGTCCAGCTCCTGCTTCAGGGCCACCTCCTGCGCCCCCAGCTTCTCGAAGGAATCCCGGAGGAGATCGCCGAGCAGCGCCAGCATCCGATCCGCTGCGCGGACGTCCTTGTGGATGAGGGCCGAGATGGTGTTCAAGGTGTTGAAGAGGAAATGGGGATGGAGCTGCATCCGAAGGATCTGGAGCTGTGCCTGGGCGAGCTGGCTTTCGAGCCGGGAGGCAGAAAGATCGCGAGCGGTGTACTCACGGTAGTAGTGCATCCCGTGACCGATGGCCAGCACCTGGGTATAGAGCAGAAGACCTTCGACGGCGACACGGAAGCCCATGGAGGCGGACATCTCCCGGAAGAGGCTCGCGTCGTCGAAGAAGACCGCCAGAACGAGACGGCTGGTCTGGAGCTGGGGAAGCCAGAAGGCGCTCGCTGCAAGTCCGGCCAGCAGATGAAACGGCACGGCCCTGCGCCATGTCCGGCGCTCGATCGGAACGCGAGAGACAGCGAGGAGGATGAACGGCGTCAGGAAGGCCCAGAAGGCGCTGTCGACGTAATCCCCCAGGAACTTGGGCCACGGAACCGGGATCCCCTTCTCGCGGTACCAACTGTAGTTCTGCGTCTGGACCAGCACGTCGAGGGCGACCCAGATGCCGAGGCTCACAACCCATGCCCGCCCCCAGCGTCGGATGTCCCGAGCTTCAGTCAGAAAGCGTTTCGCGCTGGTCAGTCCGTTCTTCGGCGTCACTGCAAACGTCAAGTCTAGCAGCGGTCCGTTCGGCGCGCGGGCCACTTTGGGACGAACGGGCCTTCTCAGCCCGCCAACGGCTCCCCCGGGGGTGACGAAGGTGTATGTTGTCGACCTTGGACGCAAGAGCGACGAATCCTCGGGCACGCGAGATCTGGGCGCGGACGAAGCTTCACGTCTGGCCCGAGCGGTACGTGCTGGCCAGCCTGCCGCTCGATCGTGCCGCCGCCGCCGCTGCGCTCATCGGGTCGCGCGCCGACGGCTTTGCCGCCCTCGTCGTCGAGCGTGACGAGGTCTCTGTCACCGTCGCTGAATCGGCGTGGACGGGGAGCGCTCTGGCCCCCGGGGCTCGCGTCTCGGGTCCGTTCCGTGCGATCACCCTCGACATCGACGTCGATCTGGACGTCTGTGGCTACCTTGCGCCGGCCGCGACGCTCCTGGGCGAAGCTGGAGTCTCCATCGTCCCGCAGTGCGCCTTCCTGAAGGACCATCTCCTGGTTCACGAGGAGAAGCTGGAGATAGCCGTCGGCGTTCTGGACGACTGGATTCGCTCCTGCCGGCGGCTATAGGGAGCGCCCGCCCAGCGAGCAGAGATCGGAAATCGCGAGGGGTTCCCGGGTCACGAAGCCTTCGCCGAACTCGACACCGATGCGTTGTCCCTGTCGCCGCGCGGCCAGCTCCATGTTCGCGCGGAAGAGGTCGAGGGGGACGGCGACCGCCTCGCCGGCCGTCGGGGCGAACTGGCTCGCGAAAGCCCCGATGGCCTTCATCTTGGTCTTCCACACCGACGTGACGTCGACCACGAAGGTCGGATGAACCTCCACGGCCTCCGTGGTGCTCGGCGCGTAGATCAACTTCCGCGGCCGAAACGCCGGGCCCAGATCGGGGCGGTAGTTGCGCAGCCCCGCCAGAAAGCTCGCGTCGTACACGATCCGACTGGCCGCGGTGTGGTCGGGGTGCCGCTGCTCCCAGTGTTGCAGCAGGACGACCGCGGGACGCAGCCGCCGGATCGCGGCGACGAGGGGATCCTTGTGCTCGGGAACGACGGCGAGGAGGCCGTCGGGGAGCCCGAGGGACTCCCGATGAGCGGCGCCAAGAATGCGCGCGGCATCGGCGGCCTCGGCCGCGCGCGTCTCCGGCGTTCCGCGGGTCCCGGACTCGCCGCGCGTGAGATCGATCATCGCCACGCGCCGGCCGCGGGCGGCCTCGAGAGCCAGAGTCCCGCCCATCACCAGCTCCGCGTCGTCGGGATGCGCACAGACTGCCGCAATGTCGAAATCAGCCACGCGCCATCACCCTCTCGTAGAAGCGCTCGTATTGCGAGACGATCCGGTCGGCGCCGAAGAGGGACTCGGCGCGGCGCCGGCCGGCGCTCCCCATCTCGCGGCGCCGTTCGTCGTTCTTCAGGATCTCCAGCGTTCGAGCGGCCATCCCCTCGACGTCGCCGACGGGCAGGAGGAAACCGGTCTCGGTGTGCTGCACGACCTCCGGGAGGCCCCCTGCGTCGGAGCCGACGACGGGCACACCGCACGCCATGGCCTCGAGTGCCGACAGACCGAAGGACTCGAGCTCCGAAGGCAACAGGAACACGTCGGCCATTCCCACGATCTCCTCGACGCTTTCCTGCGTACCGAGGAAGCGGACCCGGTCCTGGATCCCCAGACGGCGCGCGAGGGCCTGTGCGGAAGACCGCTCGGGTCCTTCACCGACCATCAGCAAGACCGCCGGCGCCTCGCGGGTGACGCGGTCGAGGATCCGCACGACGTCGAAGACGCGCTTCACCGGCCGGAAGTTGGAGATATGGACGAGGATCTTCTCCTCCGGCTTCGCGAAGGCGGCGCGGTCCTTGTAGGCGCGGTTCGGCGAATAGTCGGAAAGGTCGATGAAGTTGTGGATCGTCTCGATATCGTTCTTGATCTGGAATTCCTGGAGCGTCATCTTCCGAAGGAACTCCGACACGGCCGTGACGCCGTCGGAGCGTTCGATGCCGAAGCGCGTGATCTCGAAGAAAGACCGATCCTGGCCCACGAGGGTGACGTCTGTGCCGTGAAGCGTCGTGACGAGCTTCGGCGCTTCGGTCCCGAGCATCTGCTGTGCGAGAAATCCGGCGATGGCGTGGGGGATCGCGTAGTGAACGTGGAGCAGATCGAGATCATGCTCCCGCGAGACCTCGGCCATCTTCGCCGCGAGAGCCAGGTCGTGGGGGGGATATTCGAAGAGGACGTAGGACGACACGTCCACCTCGTGGAACGAGATGTTCTGATGAAAGTCTCCGAGCCGGAACGGGAGGCGGTAGGAGATGAAGTGGATCGTGTGGCCCCGTCGCGCAAGCTGCTTTCCCAGCTCGACGGCGACCGCGCCGGATCCTCCCACGGTCGGATAGCAGGTGATGCCGATGTTCACAGGTAGATCACCTGATGTCCCGTGGCCCACGGGTCGAGGCGTTCGCCAATCGTGTCCACGACCGAGGCGCCGTGGCGGCAGAGCAGGCCGATGAAGCCGAGGCCCCGTTCCTGGAAGGCTCCGCCGGGGAAAAGCGCATCCCGGGTGCGACGAATGCGATCGGCACGCACCTGGTCCCTCTTCTTGAGGGCCCGCGTCGCTTTCTCGCGGAGCGTTTCGACCTGGTGCAGCGCCCGCCCCCGCGCCGCGTCAGCGGCCGCGCGGAGCGTCGGATCCAGGGCTGCGAGCCGGTTCTCCACGTCGGTCAGGTCTCGTTCGATCGACTCGCGGGCACGGGCGAAGGCTCCCTCCACTTCCGGGTAGGCCTCCCGTGCCCATTGCGCCACGAGAGCCTCGGGATCCCCCTGCAAGTCGGACAGCGCGAGGGCCTCCGCCTCGAGGACGCGGGCGTGCCCCGGCTCCACGAGGGTCGCCCCGGGACGCGGAAGAAGAGGCGAGCGGGGGATACCGAAATGAGCGTACGACGGGCCGATCTGCGCGTGGTAGGCGATCTCCGCCGGGCCCCCGACGTAACCGGCCGTGGGAAGCAAGTGGTCCTGGGCCAGAGGGCGAAGAAGCACCCCCGGACTCCACGCGGCTGGCTCCCGTTCGAGGAGGACCGCCGCATCCTCGATCGGGATGCGCCGCCCGACGCCGCGCACCTCGACGTCCCCGTTCTGAAGGCCGAGAGACCGACGCTCGCCGTCCATCACCACGAAAAGGTTGAGGAAGCCGGGGCGCACGGGGACCTGCTGGTGATAGCCGGCCGCGACCAGCCGCGCCCCCACGTCGGCGGCGAGACGAGACGTGGGTGATTGCTCTCGGATCTCGCGGGCGAGGACCGGAGCCATCAGCGCTTTCAATTCCGGATCTGACGGGTCGAGGAAGACCAGGCCTGGAAAGACCGACGAGAGGAACGCGGCGAAGGCCCCTGAGAGCGTGGCGCCGGGGGCGTAACACTCGCTGAGGCGCCCAAGCATCGCGTCACGGAACGGGCTGTCGGGCAGACAGCGGCGCAGTTCGTCCACCAGACCTGTGACCGTGTCGTCGAGGACGATGCGCGACGCAGGCTGTCCCGCGGGCTCCCGGTGGGGCTCGTAGCGGATCGTGCGGAGCCGCCCGCTGTCATCGAGAGCGTTGACCGAACGCACCTCGGCGAAGTCGTGGTCGTCGGAGGCGACCCAGAAGACGGGCACCACCGGCGCGCCGCGCTTGGCCTGGAGCGCGGCGGCCACCTTGATGGCGGCAAGGGCCTTGTAGAGCACGAAGAGCGGCCCTCCGAAGAGGCCCGCCTGCTGGCCTGTAACGACGACGACGGCGCCTGGCTCGCGGAGCGTGCGTGCGGCGGCGGCCGCTTGTCTAGCACCCCGTTGCTCCTGCTGCGGCGTGAGCGCAGCGACGAGCGCCTCGCGCTGACGGGGATGGTCAGCCGCTCGGCCGGCGCTCAGGGCGAGAGCGTCGAGATTCCACCGAGCGCCGTCGTAGAAGGGCCGAGCAGAAGGGCTCCCGGTCAGATAGTCACGGAAGAGCGCGTTCGGAGGGTGATGAAACGCCCCGTAGTCCAGGACCGGGGAGGGGCGGTCCGCCATGAGGCCGTCATTATAGGGCATCGGTCCAGGGTACGACGGCGTCCCCATACTTGTTCCGGAGAATCACCGCAAGCCCTTCCAACTCCGCAACTTGAACGGCTCCTGCGTTGACACCTTTTTACCTTGATGCTAGAGTCAGCATTCGCTGATCATGAGCGAAAAAAGCGGCTCCGCCGAGCAGATGCCGGCCACTATTGGCCGCTACCAGGTCCAGGACAGCATTGGATATGGCGCCATGGGCGCTGTTTACAAGGCCTTCGATCCGCTCATCAAGCGCACCCTCGCCATCAAGACCATCCGCCTCGACATCCCGCGCCAGAGCCCCCAGTACAAGTCCTTCATCGAGCGCTTCTACCACGAGGCTCGAATCTCGGGGACACTCTCCCATCCGAACATCGTCACCCTCTTCGACATCGGCGAGGAGGGGGGGATTCCCTACCTGGCGATGGAGTTTGTCGAGGGAGAGACCATCGCTTCTCTCGTGGAGAAGGGAATCCGCTTCCCTCCCGAGAAGGTCATCAGCCTCGTCAGCCAGATTGCCTCGGCCGTCGACTACGCCCACACCAAGGGTGTGATCCACCGGGACATAAAGCCGTCGAACCTCATCCTCTTCGACGAGGATCGCGTCAAGGTTACCGACTTCGGGATTGCGAAGCTGGTGGACTCCGAGATGACGCAGGCGGGGACGCTCCTTGGGACGCCGTCGTACATGTCTCCCGAACAGGCCATGGGGGAGAAGCTCGACGGGCGGAGCGACATTTTCTCCCTGGGAGTCTGCGCCTTCGAGATGCTGGCGGGGGAGCAGCCTTTCCCCGGCGCCAACGTCACCTCGATCCTGTACAAGCTCGTTCACGTCCCGCCGGTCGAGCCTCCGAACCTCGAAATGAACGGCCTCGTTCCCCAGAAGTGGCACGAGGTGTTCGGCAAGGTTCTCGCCAAGAAGCCCGACGATCGATACCAGACGGCCGGCGCCTTCGTGCAGGACCTTGAGTACTGCCTCGGCTCGTGGTTCGGCTCGGCCGTGGGCGACGAGACGATCCTCGAGAGTGCGCCGGCCAGTCCGGCCGCTCCCGTCGAGGAGCCGAAAGAGGCGCCGTCCGCGCCAGCCGTGATCAAGACCAGCCAGACCGCAAAGTTGGTCCCGCCGGGCGAGGAGGTGACCGCGGCGATTCCCGCGGCACAACGCCCCTCTTCGCCGCCGGTCGCCCCGGGTCCGCCGCCACCTTCGCCGGCGCGTCCCGCGAAGGCGGCTCCGGCGCAACCACCCGCCGCCGAACTCCCCGCCACGGTCTACATGAAGGCTGTCTCCGCCGAAGAGGGTGCTTTTCCGACGCAGCGAGTCAAGGCGCCGGAAGTGACGATCGCAACGCGTCCTCCGGCACCCCCGGCAGCTCCGCTCGCAGCGAAGGTGGCGCCGCCGCGAGACACTGCCTCGACCCTGAAGTCGGCGGTGTCGGACGTCACCGTAGCCAATCGGGCCTCACCGCCGGTGCCGCCGCCACCTCCCGTCGTCGCGAAAACGTCGCCCCCCGCGCCGCCAAAGCGCGCGCCGCCACCTCCCGCTGCGCCGGTGCGAGTGCCCGCGACGTCCTACCCGCGCGAGCCTGGTCCGCCACGAAAGGGCGTGCCGGTCGCCCTCGTCGTGGGTGGCGCAGCGCTGCTCTTGTTGCTCATCTTCGGAGTCGGTGTCTTGCTGTTCCTGAGAAGCCGCCAGGCGGAGCCATCGCCCTCGCCTGTGGCAGAAGCCTCTCCTACGCCGGGCCCCAGTGCGACGCCGCCGCGGGTCGCGACCGGCACCCTCGTCATCGATACTCAGCCCACCGCAGCCTCGATCAGCGTCAACGGAGAGGCGAAAGGTCTTTCTCCCATCGAGTTGCCGGGCCTGCCCGTTGGGAACTACGACGTTCGCGCCGAGATGAAGGGCTTCGAACCCCGCAACCAGACGGCGACTGTGACGACCGACGCCCCGCGTGCGGAGGTTCACTTCGTCCTCTCTCGCGTCGCTCCGGTCATGGGCTCGGCCGAGATCGTCTCGACCCCATCGGGTGCCGCTGTATCTGTGGACGGCACCCGGAGCGGGCAGACGCCGGTTGCCGACCTAAAGCTGCGGGCAGGAAACCATCGTGTCGAGTTGGCCAAGGACGGCTACGAGCCTTGGGAAGGGAACGTCTCGGTCGAGGCTGGAAAGAAGTCGAACGTCGACGCCGCTCTCAAGGCGACGGCGAAGGCGACACCGACGCCGACGCCCAAGCCGGAGGTGGACCCGAACCACGCGTACGAGAACACGGCGGCCGACGTGGATGTGCTGGCCAAGAAGAAGGTCCCCAGTGTCTCGCCGGAGTACCCGAAGAGGAACGCCCCGAACCTCAAGTCGGGGCAGTCGGCCTCCGTGGCCGGCTCCTTCATCGTGACCGAGAAGGGCGAGGTTGAGGACATCAAGGTCCTGGAGTCCGCCGGGCGCGTCATCGACGATGCCGTCCTGGCCGCCGTGCGCCAATGGAAGTACGAACCCGCCCAGAAGCAGGGGCAGAAGGTCAAGGTCCGCATCAATTTCAAGCATACCTTCCTGCAGGGTTAAGTGTCGGCGCACTCCATGGCGAAGATCATCGTCAACCCGACCTCGTCCTCGCGGCGGGAGATCGCCCTTCCTCGTACGCTTCTCTCCATCGGCCGAGACCCGGGAAACGATCTGGTCCTGCCCGACGCGATGGTCTCGCGGCGACACGCCGTGATCGAGTTGCGTGGGAGCCAGTACTTCATTCGCGACTGCAACTCCTCCAACGGGTCGCTCGTCAATGGGGACCGCGTGAACGAACGGAGCCTCCGCGACGGCGACCTCGTCGCCATCGGCACGGCCCGACTCCTCTTCCGCGACGACCTCGACGTTGAGGCCGGCGGCAAGGTGGTGCAGCATCCCTCGGCGCCGCGCCTCAACTGCCCCGCCTGCGGCGCGGATCATCGCAAGGGCGACCAGTTCTGCCGCCAGTGCGGCGGGGCATTGGCCCCCAGCCTTCCGCCGAAGGCCGTCTGCGTCTCCTGCGGAACCGCGGTTCTTCTCCCGGCGCGCTTCTGCACGGCCTGCGGCGGAGCCATCGCCGCTGCGCCCGGAGAGGCGGGCCCTGCTCCCGATGCGGAGGCTTCCGACCCTGCGCCACCGCCGGCCGCTCCCCCGGCTCACGCACCGGAGGCGGTCGTGGCGCCGAAGCGGTTCGTGTCGGCCGAGCCGCCAACGGCGCTGCCGTCGATTCCCGATCGGCCGCCGGTCGCCGTTGTGGAGCCGCGACCCGACGAGATCAAGGTCAAGCGCCCGCCGACACCTGCGGAGTCTTCAGTCCCGCCGCGGCCCGCGGCTCAGCCCTCTCGCGACGCCGCCGCCCGCGCGCCGATCGCCGGGCCGCAAAAGGCCAAGAAGTTCCCCGACACCTTTCGCGAGCGACAACCCACGCCATCGTCCTCCGAGCCCGCGGGGGCCGGCCGCCGCCTTCTCGCGGCGCTCGTCGACCACGCGATCATCGGGGTGATTCAGGGGGCCGTTCTCGCCCCCGTCCTCTGGTACTGGTGGTCGCGGCCCATTCCGTCGCAGGCGTCTCAGGTTCCCTTTGCCCCGGTGGCGGTCTCCCTCGCCCTCGTTCCCGTGGCCATCGTCCTGGGCTGCCTCTACTTCATCTATGGCTGGGGCGTGCGGGGCGCCACCCCCGGGAAGCGGCTCCTTGGGATCGTCGTCGAGGGGCAGGACGGGGCGTTTCCGATCGGCGCCTCCCGGGCGGCCGCGCGGTTCCTGGGCTATCTGCTCTCGGGCGCATTCCTCGGCATCGGCTACGCGATGATCCTGTTCGGTGGCCGGGGACTCCACGACAGGATCGCTGGTACCCGAGTGATGCCGCGAGAGAGGACCTGACCCTGGAACCCACGGGCATCGAACCTGTGGCAAGAGACCCGAGCCTCGCCTTGGCGCCCTCTGAGCCCGGCGGCCGGAGCGCCCTCTGGCGGGCGCTTTGGGAGCTGGGGCACGATCTCTCGATCGCCGTCCTCTTCTGCTTCTTCCTCATCACCTTCGTGGCGCAGGCCTTTCGCGTCCAGGGAACGAGCATGCTTCCTCTCCTCGAGGACGGGGAACGGATCATCGTCAACAAGTTCGTCTACCGCTTTGGCGCCATCGAACGGGGCGACGTGGTCGTCTTCTGGTACCCCAAGGACCCCTCCGTGTCCTTCATCAAGCGCGTCATAGGACTGCCAGGGGACGCCATCGAGCTGCGGCGGGGCGTTCTTTTCATCAACGGAACGGCTGTGCTGGAGGAGTACCTGAATCACCAGTTCCGAGACAGCGACACCTACCCTCCCGTTCAGGTTTCCAAAGGGTATTATTACGTGCTCGGCGACCACCGGAACAGCAGTAACGACAGCCGGAGCTGGGGAGAGGTTCCCGAAAAGTACATCTACGGCAAGGCATTCCTTCGCTTCTGGCCGCTTTCCAAGATCGGGCTCATCCGCTGACCGACCGTCAGGCCTCTTCCGCCAACCCCAAGATGACCACGAGCCCGCGAGCCATGCTGGCCCTCGAGGACGGTACTGTCTTCGAAGGGCGCGGCTTCGGCCGACAGGGTGAGACGGCGGGTGAGGTCGTCTTCAACACCGCCCTTTGCGGCTACCAGGAGGTCCTGACCGACCCCTCGTATGCCGGCCAGATCGTCACGATGACCTACCCTCACATCGGCAACTACGGCGTCAATCCCGAGGACGTGGAGTCGTCGCGGCCGCAGGTGGCCGGGTTCGTTGTCCGAGAGGCTTCCACGGTGGCCTCGTCGTGGCGCTCCACCGGAAGCCTGAGCGGCTACCTCGACGACAACGGTATCGTCGGGATCAGCGATCTCGACACCCGAGCCCTGACGCGGCACCTCCGCACCCATGGCGCCAAGCGCGGCGTGATCTCGACGCTCTCGAACGATGCCGCAGCCCTGGTCGCGCGCGCACAGGTGTCGCGCTCGATGGTCGGCCTCGATCTGGCGCGAGAGGTGACGTGCGCCAAGGCCTACGCGTTCGACGGGGTTCGCGGTGAGGTGGCGCGGCCGTACAAGGTCGTGGCCTACGACTTCGGGATGAAGCGGAACATCCTCCGGATGCTCGCGGCCGCTGGATGCGACGTCACCGTGGTGCCCGCAGCGACGACGGCGCAAGAGGCTCTAGCGTTCGGTCCCGACGGCATCTTCCTTTCCAACGGCCCAGGGGATCCGGAGCCGGTCACTTACGCCGTCGAGGCCGTGAAGGCTCTGATGGAGAAGAGACCAGTCTTCGGGATTTGCCTCGGCCACCAGATCCTGGGCCTCGCCTGCGGGGGAAAGACCTTCAAGCTCAAGTTCGGGCACCGGGGCGCGAACCATCCGGTCAAGGATCTCCGGAGCGGGCGGATCGAAGTGACCTCGCAGAACCACGGGTTCGCGGTGGATCCGGCGTTGTTCGAGCGTCCCGAGTTCATCCTCACCCACGTCAATCTGAACGACGGGACCGTCGAGGGATTCCGCCACAGGGACCTGCCGATACTCTCCGTGCAGTACCACCCCGAAGCGAGCCCGGGTCCTCACGACAGCCACTACCTTTTCGGCGAGTTCATCGCCCTCATGAAGGCCCATCGGGATGGGCGGGCAGCATAGCCGCTAGATGCCGAAAGACCCTTCCATCAAGTCTGTCCTGGTCATCGGCTCGGGGCCGATCGTCATCGGCCAGGCCTGCGAGTTCGACTACTCGGGGACCCAGGCCATCAAGGTGCTCCGTCGCGAGGGGATCCGCGTCTCCCTCGTGAACTCGAACCCGGCGACCATCATGACGGACCCCGAATACGCCGACCGCACCTACATCGAGCCGCTGACGCCGGAGGTCGTGGAGAAGATCCTCGAGCGCGAGCGGCCCGACGCGGTGCTGCCCACGGTGGGGGGGCAGACGGCCTTGAACCTGGCGGTGGAGCTGTCCAGGCGGGGCGTCCTCGACCGGCTGGGGATCCGCTTGATCGGGGCGAGCCGTCGGGCCGTGGAGATGGGGGAGGATCGCCGCCTCTTCAAGGAGGCGATGGGCCGCATCGGTCTCGAGGTGCCCCGGAGCGGCTTCGCCCGGACACTCGAGGAAGCGCGCGCGGTCCTCGAACTGACCGGACTGCCCGCGGTCATTCGCCCGTCCTTCACCCTCGGCGGCACAGGGGGTGGCATCGCCTACAACGTCGAGGAGTTCGAGGACGTCGTGGCCCGCGGCCTCGACCTCTCGCCGGTCCACGAGATCCTCGTCGAAGAGTCGGTCCTCGGCTGGAAGGAATACGAGCTCGAGGTGATGAGGGACAAGGCCGACAACTTCGTGGTCATCTGCTCCATTGAGAACTTCGACCCGATGGGGATCCACACGGGGGACTCGGTGACCGTCGCGCCGGCCCAGACCCTCACCGACCGCGAGTACCAGGCCATGCGTGACGCGTCGCGACGGATCATCCGGGAGGTCGGCGTCGAGACGGGGGGCTCCAACATCCAGTTCGCCGTGAACCCGAAGACCGGGCGCCTCTCGGTCATCGAGATGAACCCACGCGTCTCGCGCTCTTCGGCCCTGGCGAGCAAGGCCACGGGCTTCCCGATCGCCAAGATCGCGGCGCTCCTGGCCATCGGCTATCGCCTCGACGAGATCCAGAACGACATCACGCGGGTGACGCCGGCCTGCTTCGAGCCCGTCCTGGATTACGTGGTGGTGAAGATCCCGCGGTGGGCGTTCGAGAAGTTCCGAGACGCGAGCCCGCTTCTGGGGACCCAGATGAAGTCGGTCGGCGAGGTCATGGCCATCGGGCGCACCTTCAAAGAGGCCTTGCAGAAGGGGCTGCGCGGCCTCGAGATCGGGGCGAGCGGCTTCACACGCTCGGACCTCGACGACGGACGGATCAAGGAGAAGCTTCTCTCTCCCGACCCGGACCGGATCTTCTACGTCAAGCGGGCCCTGGATCTCGGGTGGTCCCACGAGGAGATCCACCGGATGACGGGCATCGATCCCTGGTTCCTCGACCAGATGCAGCAGATCGTCGATCTCGAGTGCCTGATCCGCCCCGGGCTGGACGACGAGACGCTGCGCCAGGCCAAGCGGATGGGTTTCGCCGACGTGTGCATCGCCCAGCTCACCGGCGCGACGGAACCCGAGATACGTGCGCGACGGAAGGCGGCGGGCATCGTCCCGGTCTACAAGCGCGTCGACACCTGCGCCGCGGAGTTCGAGTCCCACACGCCTTACCTGTACTCGACCTACGAGCAGGAGTGCGAAGCCGATCCCACCGATCGCAAGAAGATCGTCATCCTCGGAAGCGGCCCCAACCGCATCGGCCAGGGGATCGAGTTCGACTACTGTTGCTGTCACGCCTCGTTCGCCTTCCGCGAGGAGGGGTACGAGACCATCATGGTCAACTGCAACCCCGAGACGGTCTCGACCGATTACGACACGTCGGACCGCCTCTACTTCGAGCCCCTCACCTTCGAGGACGTGATGAACGTCCTCGACGTCGAGAAGCCTGAGGGCGTCGTCATCCAGTTCGGCGGGCAAACGCCCCTGAAGCTCGCGCTGCCCTTGCAGCGGGCCGGCGTCAAGATCCTGGGCACGAGCCCCGACGCCGTCGACTTGGCCGAGGATCGGAAGCGCTTCAGCGCGCTCCTCTCGAAGCTCGGTATCCCGCAGCCCGAGAGCGGGACCGCCAGCTCCATCGACGAGGCGAAGGCTGTGGCGAAGCGCATTGGTTACCCCGTGCTGGTCCGGCCGTCCTACGTTCTCGGCGGCCGGGCCATGGCCATCGTCTACGACGAGAACCTCCTCGAGGAGTTCGCCCGCGAGGCCGTGAAGGCGTCGCCGGAGCATCCCGTGCTGGTGGATCGCTTCCTCGAGGACGCCTTCGAGGCCGACGTCGACGCCGTGGCGGACGGGGAACGCGTGGTCATCGGCGGGATCATGCAGCACATCGAGGGAGCGGGCATCCACAGCGGCGACTCGGCGGCGGTGCTACCCTCGTACAAGATCGAGCCTCGCCATCTTGAGACTATCCGGCAATACACGCGCAGTCTGGGCCTTGCCCTCGAGGTCCGAGGCCTCATGAACATCCAGTACGCCATCAAGGACGATGTCGTCTACGTGCTGGAGGTCAACCCCCGCGCTTCGCGCACGACTCCCTTCGTGAGCAAGGCCACGGGCGTCCCCCTGGCGAAGGTGGCGGCTCGTATCATCGCCGGCAGGAGCTTGGCTCAGCAGGGAATCACCGAGGACCTGACCGTTCCCAGGATCTTCATCAAGGAATCGGTCTTTCCCTTCCTCAAGTTCCCCGGGACGGACGTCCTCCTCGGTCCGGAGATGAAGTCGACCGGGGAGGTCATGGGAGCGTCGGAGGACTTTGGTCTGGCCTTCGCGAAGGCTCAATCGGCGGCAGGCTTCACGATCCCCACCTCCGGTTCGGTCTTCGTCAGCGTGAACGACAACGACAAGGCGGGGGTCCTTCCGCAAGCGAAAGCACTGTCGGAGATGGGCTTCCACCTCTACGCGACCCGGGGGACGGCCGAGTTCCTGAACGATCGGGGCGTGGTCGCTGAGATGGTCTACAAGGTCAACGAAGGGCGACCGAACGTCGTCGACCTCATCAAGAGCCGCAAGATCGACATCGTCTTCAATACGCCACTGGGACGCGAGTCCTTCTACGACGACGGCGCCATCCGCAAGAGCGCGACTCTTCACGGCGTCCTGATCGTGACGACACTCACGGGGGCGGCGGCCACCGTTCAGGCCATCGCAGCCCTGCGCGAGCGCGGCCTCGAGGTCGCGAGCCTCCAGGAGATTCACTCGCGAGGTTAGGCGTGAAGCCACTCTATCTCGCTCTTTCCGGCGGTGGAGCCCACGCCGCTGCCCATGCGGGTGTTCTCCACGCCCTGGACCGCGCCGGCGTGCCGGTGGCCGGGATCGGGGGCGTGAGCGGCGGGGCCCTCGTGGCCGCTGCCTGGGCCGGCGGCGCTGACCTCGAACGTCTCGTGGAGCAAGCCTCGCATCTTCACCCGTGGATGTGGGTGCGCGGGTGGGGCGGGGGCCTTCTGTCGGGCTCCAAGCTGGGTGCGCTCATCGATGAGTTCCTCCCGATCCCCACCTTCGAGGGATTGCGCGTCCCTGTCTCGGTCCTCGCGACCGACGTCGATACCGGAGAGGCCGTCGTGCTAAGCGAGGGGAATCTGCGGGACGCTGTCCGGGCTTCCTGTAGTTTCCCCGGCGTCTTTCCGCCCATGATCCTCGGGGGGAGGCGTCTTTACGACGGCGGCATCACCGAGGTGATCCCGGTCCGCCTGGCCCGCGAGATGGCGGGGGAGGGGGGGGTCGTCGTGGCCGTCGACGCGAACAGCGGGACGAAGTGGCCCGGCGCCGATTCCTTCGTCGCCATCGCTCTCCGAGCGGGCCTCACCCTTCTTCGAGGACGAACCCGAGGAGAGCTCGCCGGCGCCGACCTCGTCATCGCTCCGGCGATGGGAGAGTCGGGATGGATGCGCCCAGCCAAGATCCCCAGGTTCTTCGCGGCAGGAGAGGAAGCATTGAGCGAGGCCCTTCCGGAGCTGCGCCGGCTGATCGAGGAATGAAGGGTCGATATCTTGCCACGGGCTTCATCGCCGTGGCCCTCGCGGCTCTTCTCTTCTGGCCCGACACCCCGGCAGGGCCCACGAAACAGTGGCTGGCCAAGGCCGGGCTGGAGCCAAGGGTCGACGTCGTCGCGGGGCAGCGGGTCCGCTACGTGCGCTCGGGTCATGGCCCGGCGGTCGTTCTCATCCACGGCCTCGGATCGTCCCTCTACACATGGAAGGACGTCGTCGGGCCGCTGTCCCGATCCCACGAGGTCGTCGCGCTGGATCTGCCGGGCTTCGGCCAGTCGGATCTTCCCCCCGATCTGACCGCCGATGTCTTCCCCCGCGTGGTCCTCGGCCTGATGGACCATCTCGGCATTGCCAAGGCCAGCCTGGTCGGCCACAGCATGGGCGGGGCCGTGGCCACGGTGATTGCCGCGAGCTCTCCCGAGCGGGTCCAGCGTCTCGCCCTACTGGACGCCGCGGGCTTCAACCTGGCGCCCGCCGATCGTCCCTGGCTGCTGCGCCTCGTGGGCTCGGAGGCTGGAGGCGTCCTCGCGCGGCTCCCGCGGAAGCGTCTCCTCGTCACCCTCGTCCTGCGGCAGGTCTTCTTCGATCGCGACCACGTCACCGCCGACCGAATCGACGAGTACCTTGCTCCACTCGAGCGTCCGGGCGCTATCGACGCAATTCGATCGCTCCTCGGTTCGCGAGGGTTCGGAGCCTTCTCTTCCTTCGGAGACATCGCGGGGAGGGTCAGGGCCCCGACTCTCGTCGTATGGGGACGCGAGGACGCCTGGATACCCTTGAAGGACGCCGACCGCTTTCAGGCCGCACTGCCGTCGGCCCGGAGGGTCACTCTCGAGAAATGCGGCCACGTGCCGCAGGAGGAGCTCCCGGGAACGGTCACGAAGCTCCTCGAAGAGTTCTTGACCGAGCCGGCTGCTGGAACGTAGTCTCGAGTGCCCGGAGGCGAAGCGCATGCGCTATGCCGACAAGGTCGTGCTCGTCACCGGCGGGAGTCAGGGGATCGGCGAAGGGTGCGTTCGCGTCTTTGCCGAGGCTGGCGCCACCGTCGTCCTCTGCGCGCGCCGAGCCGTGGAAGGGAAGGCCCTCGCGGCCGAGGTGAGCGCTCGTGGTCCCGGACGCGCCCACTTCATCCGGTCCGACGTCTCGAAGGAAGCCGACGTGCGGGCGCTCGTTCGGGAGACGGTGTCCCGTTTCGGACACCTCGACTGTCTGATCAACAACGCCGGTTGGCATCCACCCCACAAACCCATCGACGATTTCACGAGCCAGCAGTTTCGGGACCTTCTGGAGCTGAACCTCGTCAGCATGTTCGTCGCTTGCCAGGAGGCGCTCCCGCACCTGCGCAAGGTGAAGGGGAACGTCATCAACATGTCGAGCCTCGTAGGCTCAATGGGGCAGCTCCACGCCACGACCTACGTCGCCACCAAAGGGGCGATCACCGCTTTCACCAAGGCGCTGGCCATCGACGAAGCGGCCCACGGCGTGCGGGTCAACTGCGTTTCGCCAGGCAACGTCTGGACGCCCCTCTGGAAGGAGGCGGTCGACGCATCGCCTGATCCCGCGAAGACGCGTGCCGACGGAGACGCGGCGCAGCTCCTCGGACGAATGGGGACCGTCGAAGAAGCGGGACGTCTCTGCCTCTTCCTTGCCGCCGAGGGGACGTTCACCACGGGCGTCGACCACATCCTCTCGGGGGGCGCCGAGCTCGCCTACGGCAGAAAGAGCCGGATCTAACGCCCGGGCGCGAAATCGTTGCGCGCAGCCGCGCCACCCCGACTCCACATAAAACGCGCCTTTCGGTGTAAATCAGTCAGAACGCCCGTTTCGGACGTGATCGCCCGGCCCGGAAGCCCGGGAGGAGGCGCCGGCCTGGATCTTGCTCTTCAGGGGGACGACCGCGGCATCCCGCCGCCGTCTCATCGAAGGAAGCGGATCTCATGGAACTGACTCGAATCCAGCGAGCCGTTGCGCGTATGGCGCTCCTGTGGGTGTTGGCCCTTCCATTCGCCCGCCCCGTCCACGCCATACCCGCCTTCGCCCGCAAGTACCAGACGAGCTGTCAGACCTGTCACACGGTCTTTCCCAAGCTCAACTCCTTCGGGAACGCCTTCCGGCTGGCGGGCTACCGGATGCCCAAGGAGACCGAGGAGATGGTGAAGGACAAGCCGGTGAGCCTGGGGGCTCCGGCCTACAAGAAGCTCTGGCCCAACGCCGTGTGGCCCAGCGACATTCCGGGGCACGTTCCCGTGGCCATCAACCTCAAGTTCGCCGACGTCAACACGTCGAGCCTGAACGACGACGGCTCGGTCAGCAAGGTCAAGAACGACTTCCAGTTCCCTCAGGAGGCCAACATCTTCGCCGCCGGCACCCTCGGGGACAAATTCTCCGCCTACAGCGAGATCACCTTCGGCAACGATGCCGGATCCATCTCGACCGAGATCGAGCATGCCCACGTGGGGATCGACTCGCCCTTCGGGCCGGAGAACGCGTTTCATTTCAAGATCGGCAAGTTCACGCCCAACGTTGCGGCCGTCTTCCAGGAGGCCTTCCTGACGACGGACGCCGGCATCGACACGATCTTCAACTACAACCCGATCGGGCTGAACGGTGGCACGGGCCTGGGCGCCGACGAGGTCTCGCCCAATTCCATCGCTCTGCCCTCCCTCGTGAACGGGGTCGAGGCCTATGGCGTCCTGGGCCACCGCTTCATGTACACGGCGGGCGTGTGCAACGGCATCTCGGCCGGCGACGGCCAGTTCGGCAACAACTCGAAGGACGTCTACGGCCGCATCGACTACAAGATCGGCGGGATGGGGCTGGACGGCGAGACCTTCGGAAAGGAGACCTCGGAGAAGAACTGGCGCGATGACTCGCTGCGCCTGGGCGCCTTCATCTACCACGGCAGCGCCAAGGACGTGGGGTTTGCCACGACCGACGAGAACGGAGCCGACGTCATCCTGCGGGACGCCCACTTCCTTCGAACCGGCTTCTTCGCCAGCGCCTACATCAAAGACCTGAACCTCTTCGGTGGCTACCTCCACGGCAGCGACACCCTGCAGCGGGTCGACCCGACCGACGGGACCCAGCTCAGCGAGATCCAGCCGACCTACAACGCCTGGTTCGCCCAGGCCGACTACGTCTTCTACCCATGGCTTCACGGCGCGGCCCGATACGAGACCCTGACCCCCGCGGATCGCAGCGTCCAGAGCCTGCGGATCGGGACCTTCAACGTCAGCGCCCTGATCCGCGCCAACATCAAGGCGATCGTCGAGTACCAGAGGGACCTCAGGGAGGGAACGAATCACTCCCTCGACGCCGTCCTGCGCGTCGCCTTCTGAGCCGCTTCTTCGAAGGAGAGAAAGTCATGTTCGTTAGAGTCCTTGCGGGCGTCTCGTTCCTTACCCTGGCCGGGTCCGCCTTCGCCGGCTCCCTGTCCGGCACGGTGACTGCGACCGGCCAGCACGACAACGCCGACGCCGTGGTCTTCGTCGACGCCATTCCGGGAAAGACCTTCCCCCCCCCGGCGGCCCATGCCACCGTGGACCAGGCCGGCATGAAGTTCGTCCCCAGGGTCGCGGCGGTCCTCGTCGGTACCACGGTCGACTTCGCCAACAGCGACAGCGTGAACCACAACGTCTTCACTCCCGACAAGTGCGCCGCGAGCTTCAACCTCGGAAGCTGGGGGCGCGGCGCGAGCAAGAGCCACACCTTCGACAAGACCTGCTTCGCGGCTCTCCTCTGCAACATCCACCCGGAGATGGAGGGCTTCGTGGCGGCGGTGCCGACACCCTACTTCGCCGTGACCGACAAGACGGGGGCGTACCAGATCAAGGACGTGCCCGACGGGGCGTACACTCTGAGGGTGTGGCATCCGCGTCTCAAGGAAACCAGCAAGAAAGTGACGGTGAAGGACGCGACGCGGGAAGATTTCAAGCTCGAGAAGTAGACCGTGGAGGTTCGGCCGGCATGGAGACCGCTTCCCGATTCCGTCGTTCGGCCATCTTCGTGGCGCTGCTGCTCATCGCAGCGCCACGAGGCGCTCGCAGCCAGTCTGCCGCGCCCGTGGCACCCAAGCCAGGGGAGGCTCCGCCGGCGGTGACTCCTCCCACCGGTCCGAGTTGGCTGGTGCGCCGCAACCTCGTGATGCTCGACGCCTCCCTCGGCCGGATCGGCAACGTGGCCGTGCCCGCCGCGACGGCCCTTCCCCAGGGACCCGCGTGGCCTTGGCCGGCTCTTCGTGAACGCTGGACGCTGACCGGAGCCGACCTCTACCGCCTGAACTGCCGCTCGTGCCACAACGCCGAGGGGAGTGGCCTGCCCCCCGAGATCAATTCCGTCCTGGATCCGATGCGTGCCACGTCATCGGTTCTGCTCAGGAAGAGGATGGAGGAGAGGGGAAGGAGCCTCGACCCCCAGACCGCCCGCGAGATGGCGGCGCAGGCAGATGCGAACATCCGCAAGAGGCTTCACGACGGCGGGGAGAAGATGCCGGCCCTGCCCCACCTGACCATGGCCGACGTCGACGCGATCCTCGGTCACCTGGGGCATCTCGCCGGGCTCCCCCAGGCGGAGCACAAGGACCCGCGGCTCAGCCTCTCCACGGCCCAGGTAGGTCAGCACGTCGTCAAGGGGACGTGCCAGATCTGCCACGACACCTCGGGTCCGGGCACCTATTCCGGGCGGAACGGCAGCGGAAAGCTGATCCCGTCTCTCACGGCCATGGTCGAGACCAAGTCGATGCCCGACGTGATTCGGAAGGTGCACACGGGGTCGCCGTCGGCGGAGAGCCGGGGCGAGATGCCGCTCTTTCCGTATCTCAGCGACGAGGAGCTGGGTGCGGCCTACGTCTACCTGGTCTCGTACCCGCCGCAGTCCACGGCGTCCCGTTAGCGCTGGCGTTCCAGAGCCAGGAGCGTCTCCTGGGCCCTCTGGGCAAACGGACTCTCCGGGTAGGTATCCACCACTTGCTTGAGCACCGGGCGGGCCTCGTCCAATCGCCCCCAGGCCTTGTAGATGCGGCCGAGGATGTAGAGGGTTTGCGCTTCGTAGGGTCCCGGCGGGGGAATGGAGAGAGCCTCCTTGAGCAGGGATTCGGCGTCGGGGTAGCGGTGCTCGTAGTGCCTTATGATCCCCAGCATCATCCGCCCCTGCTTCCGATCGTCGACCGGGCGGCTTCCGTCGACCCGCGTGGCTTGCACGAGGAGGTCGCGGCTCTCCTCGTAGGATTCCTGCTCGAAGAGATAGACGCCGAGACGCAGCAGCGCCTCGGCGTTCTTCGGATCCTTGTCGAGGGATGCTTCCCACCCGAGCACTTGGTTCGAGGCCTCCCGAGCGGCGGCCATGATCTGGGGGAACTGCCCGGGCCCCTGGAATCCCGATAGCCTCAAAATCGGTCGCCCCGAAGGAGATACGAAGGCAATCGTGGGGAGATCCGAGACGTTGTATTTCAACGCCACCAGGGTTTCGTTCCGTCCGCCCTCGGTGTTGACTTTGACCGGGACGAAGTCTTTGCTGAGACGGACGACCTCGGCGTCCACGTACGTGGTCTCGTCGAGGCGATGGCACCAGCCGCACCAGTCTGCCCAGAAATCCACCATCAGCGGCTTGCGCTGCGACTTGGCCCTCTGAACGGCGGCCTCGAAGCTACGTTCCCAGTGGATGCCGGGGGAGGGGCTGGCCGGGGCGCCGCCAAGGACCAGGACTGCGACCAGAGGGAGCGTCACGATGGAGCCGCCGCGGTGACCAATGCCTCGAACAGCTCGCCGAAGCCATCCGGACGATTCCAGAACGATTCCGGATGCCATTGGACCCCGACGACGAATCGCCTCTTCGGCATCTCGATGGCTTCGACGACCTGGTCGCCCGAGGAATAGGCTGAGGCGATGAGGTCTCGCCCCAGTTGCTCGACGGCCTGGTGATGGAAGCTGTTCACGGCGACCGTCTCCCTCCCGAGGATGGCTCCAAGCCGCGTACCCTGTACGATCCTCACGTCGTGGGCGCGCTCCCAGCGTTCGCACCGGGCGTCGTGATCGGAACCCCCTGTCACCTCAGACGGGATGTCCTGGACCAGAGTTCCTCCGCACGCAACGTTTAACACCTGATGTCCCCGGCAGATAGCCAGGATGGGCCGATCCAGAACAAGGGCCTCGCGGGTCAGCGCCAGCTCGAAATCGTCCCGTTCGCGGACGACGGTGCCCAGCTTCGGGTGGGGCGTCTCTCCGTAAAGCGCGGGGTCGATGTCGGACCCGCCGCTCAGGAGGAGACCGTCGACCCTTTCCAGCAGCTCGGCAGCGTCCCCCGGAGAGCCGGGCGCCAGAACCACCGGTAGGCCCCCGACCTTCTCCACTGACTTGATGTAGTCCTCCCGCAGGACGTGGAGGCCCGACCGGCGGTCGTCGTAGCCGATCGTGATCCCGATGGCGGGGCGCTTCACATGCGGTCCGGGACTGGAATCCCGAGGAGATCGACCAGAGAAAGGACTTGTCGCAGGAAAGTGTCCACCACCAGCACGCGGAAGGCGCGAAGGTCCTCGGATTCGGCGCGGAGGAGCGAGTAGGCCGGGTTCTGGTAATAGGAGTGGAAGGCTTGGGCCACCGCGAAAGTGTGCTTGGCGAGAAATGCCACCTCCTCGGCCCTTATCGCCTGTTCTGCCGCTTCTTCGCTGCGCGCGAGGAGGAGCAGGAGGGACCAGACCTCGTCCCCTTCCTCTCCGACGAGGAGGGCCGAGAGGTCGAGCTCCGCGGCTCGCTGCCGCAGGGCGGCGAGGTCGAGCCCTTCGGCTTCCATCTTGGCGAAGATGCTGCGCGCCCGCACGATGCCGTTCTGGATGTACGGGCCCGTCTCCCCGACAAACGCGAGGGCTTCCTCCATGTCGAAGGTGATGATCTTCGTGCGGCCGTATTTCAGCAGGAAGTAGCGCAAGGCTCCCGTCGCGATGGCGGCCGCCGCGCGATCGCGCGCCGCCGCCTCACGACCGGGGTCCCTGGCTTCGATCTCCGCCCGCGCCTTCGCCACCAGGGCGTTCAGCAAGTCGTCGGCCTTCACGCCGAGGCCCTTTCGTCCGGACACCTTCACGGCCGTCTCATTCTCTGACACGGTGTAGCCCAGCGCCCGCGCCGTGGCGGGAGAAAGCACGACCTTCTCATACCCCAGGTGGTGGCTCGCCTCGGCGGCCTCGGCATGCCCCAACGCCGCTACGCCCGCTCGCACCACTCGCTGCGGGTAGGACTGGCCGACGTCGATCACGTTGTACACCCGGCGGGCGTGGCCGAAGGCAGGAGCCCCACTCTCCCCCGCCTCACTCGTCGTGGACCAGAGGACGTGGCCGTCCGGGTAGAGACGGTGACGCCGATAGCGGAAGTCGCGGTCGAGATGTCCGAGCTTCCAGAGCTGGTAGGCGATGTCCTTGCCGGTGTAGGTGACGGTGCCATTCGACCGCACGATGATCTTGTCTTCGTCGTTGCCGTCCGCTTCCATCGCCAGGACCCAGCACCCCGCGCTCTTCCCTTCGGTGTCGAGGCGGATCGCTTTCGATCCCTTCAAGACCTCGAACGCACGGTCCCAGAAATGGAGGCGCAGGATGTCGCTCTCGTGGGCCAAAAGGTCGTAGCGGATGCCGAGGCGCTCCATCGTGGCGAGATGACAGTCCACGATGCGCGCCGCAATGTGCGCCGCCAGACGGGCCGTGTCGTTGTCCCCCGCTTCGATGGCGTGGAGCGTGTCCACCTGGAGCCCCTTGTTCTTCGGCTCCGCGGCATAGAAGTCCCCGACTTGGGCGTAGAGGTCCCAGCAGTAGTAATCGAAGGCCCCGCCCATGGCGGCCACCTCGCCCATGCCCTTCTTCTCGATCTGCTGGAAACCGACCACCACATCGGCGACCTGCACTCCGGTGTCGTCGATGTAGTTCTGGACGCCCACCTCGTACCCGCGGCTCCGGAGGACGCGCACGAACGTGTCTCCGAGGGTAGCGTTCCGCAGGTGGCCGATGTGCGCCGCCTTGTTGGGGTTGATGCTGGTGTGCTCGACGATGACGCGTTCGGCCCGTTTTGGCACGGAACCGCCCGCCGCCAGGGACGCCTGAAGGTCGCGTGCGAACCGGCCCCTGTCCAGGAACAGGTTCACATAGCCGCCCCCGGCCACCTCGGCCTTGCGGACGCCGGGGAGCGCCACAAGATCCTTCGCGAGCCCAAGGGCGATCTCGCGGGGCTTTCGCTTCAATGTCTTCGCAAGCTCGAAAGGCGCCGTCACGGCCAGGTCGCCCAGATCCGTCCGAGGCGGGTACTGGAACGTCACGGCGGCAAGCTCCACCCCGAGGGAATCACGGACGATGCCCCGGATCTTCGCAGCCAGTCGCGCGTGGAGGTCGAGGATCATGGACGCAAACACACCATTATAGCGGGAGGCCGCCTCCTGTGACGGCTGTCACGGCCGACGCGCAGCATCGGCGTGATGCTTCGGTATGGACCCCCTCCCTCCCTTTCCCGACCCACGCGCCGTCGCAGCGGTCCACCTGAGCCGCGCTCTCGCCCTCGAACGCACGGGCCACCGCGAGGAAGCCGCGGAAGCCTACGGGCGGGCGGTCCGCCTCAACCCCGACGACCCCGAGGCTCAGACGCGCCTCGGCATAGTGCTTCGGGAATTGGGTCGCGACGAAGAGGCGAACCGCGCTTTCCAGTCGGCCTTGCGGCTCCGCGAAGCCCTCGCGTAAGGGTGTTCGCTGGGCTCCAGGGTCGGACTCGCCCGCGTCTGTTACGATGAACCAATGAGAACGCTCGTTGCCGCCGGGGCGTTTGCCCTATTGTGGGCCTCGCCAGCGGGTCCCCAGCACTTCACGCTTTCCGCCTCCTACACTCCTCGCGCGAAGCCGGGAGTCGATGGCACCATCGCCGTGACCTTCACGCCGCGTGACGCGGATGTTCACATCAACGAGAACCCGCCCGCGCGCCTGAAGCTCGATCCGGAGCAAAAGGTGCTGGTGGACAAGCAGCCCCCGGCGCCGCCCCGCGTCGAACCCTTCGACCCCGAGAAGGTTCGGTACATCGACCTGGCGGTGCCCCTGATCTTTCCGGTGGCGGTAGCCGCTGGTGCTCCAAAGGGCGTTCAAAGCATCAAGGCGACGGTCGTGTATTTCTACTGTTCCAAGAGCCAGAGTTGGTGCCGACGGGGGTCCACCGATATCGACGTCTCCGTCAACGTTCGCTGAGCGCGCTCAAATCCGACGGGGCGTTCAGATTGCGGAACAGGGCCGCAGGGTCCCCGAATGGGGCGATCTCGTCTTGCTCGAACACTCTCACGCGCACGTCGGGCCAGAACGTCGTGACCTTGCGTTCACCTGCCAGCAGGCGCCGGCCGATCGGCTCGAGACAGGCCGGACCATAGACCGCGCAGAGCGGCTCCGCGCCGCCGGCGTGAACCGGCACCACGGCGTCGAACTCCTCGGCGGCCGCCAGAAGCCGCGCCAGCAGTGGCACCGGAACGAACGGCAGATCCACCGCCAGGAAGAGGCCGTTCCTCTCGCCGAGACCCGCGAGGCCTGAATGGATTCCCGCAAGCGGGCCGGCGTCGGCGAACGTATCGGTCGCAACGGTGACGCCGCGATCCTCGTAGCGTCGCTCGGGGCCCGACAGGATGCGGACCTCCGCACAGGTCGAACGAAGCCTTGCCAACGTGTGGTCGAGGAGCGTCGCTCCCTGCCACGGGAGGAGCGCCTTGTCGCGTCCCATCCGGCGACTTCGCCCGCCGGCCACCGCGAATCCAACCACGCTCGACAAAGGCGTTGCGTGCCCCTCTCAAAATCAGGTCTTGGCGCGAGTGTAGCGCCCCCCTGCTGGAGCGGGCAAGACGCTGCGGCCGCGAGGCTCTCTATAATCGTCGGCGGTGCTCAACGAGAAGCTGGATTCGCTACCGACGCGTTCCGGCGTCTATCTCTTCAAGGACGCCGAGGGTCGGATCCTCTATGTGGGCAAGGCCCGCGTCCTGCGCGACCGCGTGCGCTCCTATTTCCAGGCCTCCCGCAGCTGGGATCCTCACAAGGGAGCGATGGTCTCCGAGATCGCCGATCTCGATCTCGTGGTCACCGACACCGAGATGGAAGCCCTCGCTCTCGAGAACAACCTCATCAAGCGCCACAAGCCGCGCTACAACGTTCTTCTTCGCGACGACAAGAATCACCCTTTCCTCAAGCTGACCCTGGCCGAGGAGTACCCGCGTCTCCACATCGTGCGACGGCCTGCCGAAGACAAGAACGCCTACGGCGGCCCCTACATCCCGGCGAGCCTCGGCCGGAAGACGGCGTCCCTGGTCCACAAGATCTTCGGCGTAAGGTCCTGCAAGGAAGCCCTCGACGGCCATCGACCGCGCCCGTGCCTCCAGCACCAGATCCATCGCTGCATCGCTCCGTGTGTGGTCGAGGTTTGCTCTCTCGACCGCTACCGGCAGGCCTGCGACGACGCGCGCCTCTTTCTCGAGGGGAGGACCGATGAGGTTTTGCGGCGCATGCGCGCGCAGATGGCCGCTGCCGCCGTAGACGAACGCTTCGAGGAGGCGGCGAGCCTGCGCGACCAGATCCGGACGCTCGAGCGCCTGGAGACTCCCCAGAAAATCACCACCACCGATATCGAAGAGCGGGACCTCGTTGCGGCGCACGTCGAAGGGGAAAGAGCGGCGCTCCAGATCTTTTCCGTCCGCGACGGGAAAGTCGTCGCGCGGGAGGGATACCTCCTCGACCACCTCGCCGAGCCCGAGGCCGTCGTCTCGTCGGCCTTGCAGCAGTACTATGCGCAGGGACGCTACGTCCCTCGCGAGATCCTCGTCCCGGAGGAAGTCCCCGACCGGGAGCTGCTCGAGGCGTGGCTCTCGACGCGTCGGGGCAGCGCCGTGCGCATCCGCGTGCCGCAACGGGGCGAGAAAGTCCGCCTCCTCGAGCTGGTGATCAGCAACGCGCGCCTGGCTTTCGATCTCGAATGGAAGCATCCGCGCCGCCAGTCCCAGGAGATTCTCCGTGCCCTCCGCGACCTCCTCGATCTCGAGATGGAGCCGCGCCGTATCGAATGCTTCGACATCTCCAACATCCAGGGCTCCGACATCGTGGCCTCGATGGTCGCCTTTGTGGACGGGGCCCCGAAGAAGTCCGACTACCGCAAGTTCCGGATCAAGGACGTCGTGGGTGCCCCCGATGACTTCGCGTCGATGCGCGAGGTCGTGGGCCGGCGCTATCGCCGTCTGCTCGAGGAAGGGAAGGACCTTCCCGATCTCGTCCTCATCGATGGGGGCAAGGGGCAGCTCGGCGCGGCCGTCGAAGCGTTGGAGACCCTCGGCCTCGGCGAACAGCCCGTTGCGAGCCTCGCCAAGCGCGAGGAGCTGATCTTCGTGCGTGGGCGTCAGGAGCCGATCGCGCTCCCGCGGGCATCACCGATCCTTCAGCTCGTCCAACGCGTTCGGGACGAGGCGCATCGTTTCGCCGTGGGCTTCCACCGGCAAGCCCGGAAAGCACGGACCCTCCAGTCAGAGCTGGACGACATCCCGGGCGTGGGGCCCACGAAGCGCCGCAAGCTCCTGTCGCGCTTCGGTTCGGTCCGAGGCGTCCGCGGCGCGAGCGAGGTGGAGCTGGCCTCAGCCGTTGGCAAAGCCACGGCGGCGCGCGTCCGCGGCCACTTCGATCGCTGAGAAGGGGGTGGGTCTCTGCTACCCGACGCGAACGTTCTCTGAGCAAAGCTCAGGGGGATATGCGGCCCTACGGCGGAAAAGGACCACTGGAATTTCGTGTTACCATCCGAGGTTCTTTTGGAGGACGGTTGCCCGAGCTGACAGCCGAGACCATCGCTACGGGCCTGACGACCTACATCGTGCTCCTCTTCAGCCTGTCCTTTCATGAGGCGGCTCACGCCTGGGCGGCGCTTCGAATGGGAGACGACACGGCGATGCGTCAGGGACGAATCACCCTGAACCCGATCGTCCACATCGATCCTCTCGGGACCGTTCTGCTGCCCTTGATGATGTTCTTGTCGAGTGGCACGCCTCTCTTCGGGTGGGCCAAGCCCACTCCCTACAACCCGGCCAACTTTCGCCGCGACCGGACTGTGGGACAGGGCCACGTTCTCGTGGCCAGCGCGGGTCCGCTGTCGAATCTGCTCCTGGCCGTTCTGTTCACCGCGGCGCTCGTCGTCGCGGTTCGCGCGGGTCTCGTCCGATCCAACCGCGATCCCGTCCTGAGACTCCTCGTGGCCGGCGTGCAGATCAACGTGATCCTTGCCGTCTTCAATCTCGTGCCCCTCCCGCCCCTCGACGGCTCGAAGGTCGCGGCTTGGGGCCTACCGAGAAGCCTGGCGGACGCCTATGTGCGGGTCATGGAGCCGTACGGATCCTGGATCCTGCTGCTTCTCTTCGCGACGGGCGTTTTGAGCATGGTGTTATCACCGCTTACAGGCTTGCTGACCACGATCCTCTTCAGCATGGTCCGCTGACGTGGCCCGTCCCCGCATCCTCTCCGGCATGCGCCCGACGGGGCCGCTGCACCTGGGCAACCTCATGGGAGCCCTCGACAACTGGGTGGGCTTGCAGGACTCGTACGAGTGCTTCTTCCCCATCGTGGACTGGCACTCCCTGACAACCGACTACTCGGACACGTCGGCGATCCGCCAGAACATCCTCGAAGTGGCCACCGACTGGCTCGCAGCCGGTCTCGACCCGGCGCGCTCCGCCCTGTTCATCCAGAGCCTCGTCCCGGAGCACGCGGAGCTTCATCTGCTGCTATCGATGATCACGCCCCTCGGCTGGCTCGAGCGCGTGCCGACGTACAAGGAAGTGCAGCAGCAGCTCGCCGAACGGGACCTCTCGACGTTCGGGTTCTTGGGCTACCCGCTCTTGCAGACGGCGGACATCATCGTCTACAAGGCCAACGCGGTCCCCGTGGGAGAGGACCAGGCGGCCCACGTGGAGCTGACTCGCGAGATCGTCCGGCGCTTCAACAACCTCTACGGCCCGGTCTTCCCCGAGCCGAAGACCCTCCACACCGAGGCGAAGCGGATCCCGGGGACCGATGGACGCAAGATGTCCAAGTCCTACGGCAATGCCATCTACCTCAAGGACGACCCGGAGACGGTGCGGCAGAAGCTCAAGCCCATGCTGACCGACCCGGCCCGCAAGCGGCGGACGGACGCCGGCAATCCCGACATCTGCCCCGTGTTCGACCTCCACAAGGCCTTCTCCCCCGAGGCGACCCAGGCCTGGGCCGCGGCCGGATGCCGGAGCGCCGGAATCGGCTGCCTCGACTGCAAGGCGCGCCTCACCGACCACATGCTCGAGCGCCTGGCCGACATCCACGCCCGCCGTCCCGAATACGCCACTCGCCCCGACACCGTGTGGGACATCCTGGCCGACGGGTCGAAGCGCGCCCGCGCGGTGGCCCAGGCCACGATGGACGAGGTCCGGACGGCCATGAAGATCCGTTACGATCTCACGCCAGCGTGATCGACGAGCCGGAGGACGACGACGTGTCCGACGAGAGCCCGGTGCTCCGCCCCACAGCGCCTCCGGCGCCGACGGAGCCAGTCACGGTTCCGGAAGGGGTCGAGTCGCAGCTCCCCGAGGACGCTCCCCGTATCCACCTCCCCGTCTTCGACGGGCCCCTGGACCTGCTCCTCTACCTCCTGCGTCGCGACAAGATCGACATCTACGACATCCCCATCGCTCCCATCACGCGCCAGTACATGGAGTACCTGGAGCTGATGCAGGAGATGAACCTGGACGTGGCCGGCGAGTTCATGGTGATGGCCGCGACCCTCATCCACATCAAGTCCAAGATGCTCGTCCCTGTGGACCCGACCGAAGCCGTGGGAGACGAGGACGCCGTAGACCCGCGGGACGAGCTGGTACAGCGCCTCCTGGAGTTCCAGCGATACAAGGAAGCTGCGGGCGTGCTCCATCAGAAGGGTCAGATCCGGGCGGCCACCTGGACTCGCCCCGACACCGTCCTTCCGCGCTTCGACGACGCCGGCGAAGAGATGCTCGAGGCCGGGCTCTTCGATCTCATCAGCGCCTTCAAGGAGCTGCTCGAGCGGCGCAAGACACTTCTCGCCCACGAGATCGCGGGCCAGGGAAAAAGCGTCGAGGAGCGGATGGAGGAGCTGCTCGTCCTGATCAAGGAAGGGGAGTCGGTGGAATTCCTCGAGCTCTTCGCGGCCGAGGAGACGAAGGGTGGGATGATCGTGACGTTTCTGGCCCTCCTGGAGCTGATCCGGCTGAAGCACGTCAAGGTCTACCAGCGCGGCGCTTTCGGCCCGATCCGGGTCTTCCGTCCCGTCGGGCCGGAGGGGGGAGCGCCGCAACCCGCGGTCTGAGGAAGGAACACTTGGAAGAGAACGACAAGCCCGAAGAAGTGAAGCCGCCCGAGGAGCCCCAGGAAGGCGAGCCTCGGGAGGAAGGGCCGGTGCTTCCTCCTCAGGAAGTCCGAGCTGTGCTGGAGGCGCTGATCTTCGCCTCACCGCAGCCCATCACGCCACGCGAGATCACGCGAGTTCTCGGCGGGATCCCGAAGGAAGCCTGGGAGGCGGGCATCGAGGAGCTGAAAGCCGACTTCGCTCGGGACGGCCGGGGGTTGCAGCTCGTGGAGGTCGCGGCGGGGTACCAGATCACGACGCGTCCCGAGTACAACGACTGGATCCGTGAGCTGCTAGACCCCAAGAGTCCCACGCGTCTTTCGATCCAGGCTCTCGAAACGCTGGCGGTCATCGCCTACAAGCAGCCCGTCACGCTTCCCGAGATCATCGAGCTGCGCGGGGTGAAGTCGGGCGGCGTCCTCAAGACGCTCCTCGAAAAGCGACTCATCCGGATCACCGGCCGGAAGGAAGTCGTGGGGCGACCGATCCTTTACGGCACCACCAAGGAGTTCCTGCTCCACTTCGGCCTCAAGGATCTGGGAGAGCTCCCCAAGATCGAGGAGTTCGCCGAGGTGCTGGGGGAAGAGGTGGACGTGGTCGGCCTGAAGAAGGCCATCGAGGCGCCGAGGCCCGTGGAAATTCATCTATCCGAAGGGGATATGTCCGAGGCTCAGGACGCAGAGGCTGAGCCGGAGGCAGAGGAGTCAGATCTCAAGTAATACTTGACATTAACCTTCTAACTATCTATTATAATGGCGTTTTATGATGAGACGATCCGGCTCCTCCGCGGTCTTTGTCTTATTGCTGCTCTGTGAGGGCTGTGGCCTCGCCGATAAGCTGACCGGTCCCGACACCCTCACGATCCAGAAGTTCGTGGCGACCCCGAGCCAGATCGATCCTGGCTCGACGGTCATGCTGATCTGGGACGTGGCGGGCGCCGAATCCGTACAGATCAGCGGCGGCGTGGGGACGGTGGGGGCGAAGGGTTCGCATCCCGTCCGCCCGAACGCCACGACGGACTACCTGCTCACGGCGCGAGCCGGAACGTCGTCCGCCACGGCGACGGTGGAGGTGCTCGTGTCGGGCAGCGGGCCGGCGCCTTCTCCGAGCCCCGAGCCCTCTCCGTCGCCCAGCCCGTCACCATCGCCGAGCCCGTCCCCCTCACCCAGTCCATCGCCGTCACCGAGCCCGTCGCCTTCACCCAGCCCATCGCCCTCACCTTCTCCGAGCCCGGAGCCATCCCCTTCTCCGCAGCCGGTGAGCTGTGGTGTCCCTGTCAATCTCGCAGGAAGTTGTGGGCTGACGATCCGGAAACCCGACGCGCTTTCGTCAGCGGAGTGCATAGAGCTGACCGACATTCGAACGAGCAGCGACTGCCCCGTGAGTTTTGGCGTCCCACTCTCGGTGAGCTTCGCGGTGTCGGCGTCGTCGAGCCACAGCTTCACGTGGAAGCAGGCCCCCGGCAAGAACGACGTCCTGACCCCGGCTTCCGGGACCGTCTCCGGCACCGGAGCCACGAGCGTCACGCTCTCCGACATCGTCCTCGACAGCGCCCTGTCCATCGAAGTGATCTACGGCGACAAGGTCTACCTGGTCTTCAGCCTCGAGCACTGAAGGGCGCCGCGCGGCGTCGCGACCTTACCAACTGATATGATCGGTTCGTGGAAGAGCGACTTCAGAAGATTCTGTCGCGCGCCGGCGTGGCGTCGCGACGCTCAGCCGAGAAGATCATGCTCGAGGGGCGCGTTACCCTCAACGGCACGCCGGCCAAGCAGCTCGGGACGAAGGCCGACCTCGACCACGACGACATTCGCGTCGATGGCGTCCGGATCAAGCCGCCCCAGAAGCCCGTCTACCTGCTCCTGAACAAGCCCAAGGGCGTCGTGAGCACGCGCCACGACCCGTCGGGCCGCCAGACCGTGATGGACCTGGTCCCCGCAGTCGCCGGCCTCTTCCCGGTGGGCCGCCTCGACGTGACCACCGAGGGCCTGCTGCTCCTCACCAACGACGGCGCCTTCGCGCAGCGCGTCGCACATCCACGCTACGAGGTGCCGCGCGTCTACCAGGCGAAGGTCCGTGGCGTTCCGACGGCCGAGACCCTCGCGCGGCTGCGCGCCGGCATTCGCGTCGACGGGGAACGCATGGCGGTGGATCGGGTGCGCGTCATCGAAGGGGAAGGGAATGCGTGGGTCGAGGTCACGCTCCACGAAGGCAAGCACCACGAGGTCAAGCGTCTCCTCGAGGCCGTGGGGCATCCCGTTTCGAAGCTCAAACGGGTCGGGTTGGGGATCCTGACGAGCCGGGGCCTGGAGCCCGGGGAGTTTCGCCACCTCACGCCGCGCGAGATCCGGACGCTTCGGGGCGAGGGCGTGCGGGGATGACCGCCTCGCGTGCGGAGGCGCTCTCACTTCCTCCACATCTCCGCGGACTCGACCGCTACGAGTCGGGCTTGCCCATCGAACAGGTGCGGTCCCGATCGGGCATCGCCCGCGTCGTGAAGTTGGCGTCGAACGAGAACCCCCTGGGCCCGTCGCGTCTCGCTTTGAGCGCTGTGGCCGAGGCGCTCCCGACGCTCCATCGCTATCCGGACGGGCCCGCCACCGCGTTGCGGGGCGCGCTGGCCTCTCGGCTCGGCGTCGACCTGGCGCAGGTCGTGATCGGCAACGGCTCCACCGATCTGATCGACCTCCTGGCCCGCGCCTTCCTCGGGCCGGAGAACAACGCCGTTATCTCCGAGCAGGCCTTCGCCCGTTTCGGGCAGGTCGTCCAGGCGCGCAACGGCCGTCCGAAGCTCGTTCCCATGCGGGCGTCCACCCACGATCTGGAGGCCATGGCCGCCGCCGTCGACCCGGACACGCGGCTCCTCTACGTCGCGAACCCGAACAATCCCACGGGCACATGGAATCGCCGGCGCGAGATCGAGGCGCTCATCGACGCGCTCCCGCCCGCCGTTCTCCTGGTCATCGACGAGGCCTACTTCGAGTACGCCGACGATCCCGATTACCCCAACGGTATCGACTACGTGCGGCTTGGCGCGCCCGTCATCGTCCTCCGCACCTTCTCGAAGATCTACGGCCTCGCCGGTCTCCGCATCGGCTACGGAATCGCCGCTCCCCAGGTCATAGAGAGTCTCGACATGGTTCGCGAGCCCTTCAACTCGAACTCCCTCGCACAGGTCGCGGCCTTGGCGGCGCTCCAAGACAGAGAGCACGTGGAGCGGGCTCTCGCGCTCAACCGGAGCGAGAAGGCACGTCTCCTCGCCGAGCTTCGCCGGCGCGGCCTCGAGCCGCAGCCGAGCCTCGCGAATTTCCTGTGCGTGGATCTGCGGCGAGAGGCGGCGCCTGTCTTCCGGCGTCTCCTCGACCGCGGTGTCATCGTGCGCCCGCTTCGTGCCTACCACCTCCCCGACGCGCTCCGGGTCTCCGTCGGCACGGGCGAAGAGAACGACATCTTTCTCACGGCCCTCGACGCGGCGCTCTGAGCAGGAACGTTCACCCGGTTGGCTCGCTCTCTCGTCATCGCGATCGATGGACCCTCGGGAGCGGGGAAGTCGACGGCGGGGCGCGCCCTCGCGTCTCGCCTCGGCTACGTGTTTGTCGACACCGGCGCCATGTACCGCGCGCTGGCGCTCAAGGCCCTTCGCGCCGGCATCCCGTTGGAGGATGGCGAGGCACTGGGGCGCCTCGCCCACGCCTCGAAGATCGAGCTGACCGCCGGCGGGCGCGGCGTCTCCCTGGATGGCGAGGACGCGACCACGGGAATTCGTACCCGCGAGGTCAGCGCCGCGGCCTCGCGCGTCTCGGTCCATCCCGCGGTGCGGCGTGAGATGGTGGTGCGCCAGCGCGAGATGGGGGGACGCGGCGGCGTCGTTCTGGACGGCCGCGACATAGGGACAGCCGTCTTCCCGGCCGCTGACGTGAAGTTCTACGTCGACGCCGATCCCGTCCGTCGCGCGCGGCGCCGGGCCGACGAGCTGTCGGCCGCCGCCTCGCCCTTCGACCTGGCCGCCATCGAGCGCGACATCCGCGACCGGGACCACGCCGACATGACCCGGCCCGATTCCCCGTTGACCCGGGCGCCTGATGCGATCCTTCTCGACACGACCGACCTCACGCCCGAACAGGTCCTCGATCGGATGTGGGAGGTCGTCTCGGCGAAACGGCGGGAGTAGTGCCCCCGGCTACAGTCGCAGTTTGGCGAACTCGTCGAAGTTCGTGATTCCCTGGGTGACGAGACTCAGGCATCGCTCGCGGAGGGTCTTCATCCCCGCGCCGACGGCGAGGGACTCGATCTCCGCGTGGGGAAGGCCGTTCTGGACGGCGGAACGCACCTCGGGCGCGCCGCTCATCACCTCGAAGATCGCCCGCCGGCCGCGATAGCCCACCTTGTTGCAGCTCGGGCATCCCTTCCCGCGGAAGAACTTGAGCTTGGCGGCCTCCTCGGCGCCGATCCCATGGTGGGCCAGTGTCTGGGGGGCCGGAGGCTCCGACGGCTCGCGACAGATCGTGCAGATCTGCCGCACCAGGCGCTGGCACGTCGCCGCGGCGAGCGACCCGGCCAGGAGCTGAGGCGGCACTCCCATCTCCAGGAGCGAGGTCACGCCCTGGCCAGCGGTCTGCCCCGTCACGACGGCGACCACCAGGACGCTCGACGCGAGCTGAGTCGCAAGGAGCCCCGTGGCCTTGTCGGGGATCGACGAGAGCACGATGACCTCAGGGCGCACCGCCACCACCGAGCGGAGCGTCTCCTCCATCTTCAGCCCCTTGGTGTCGGCCTCGACCTCGACCTGGCGGACGCCCTCGAGGGGCCAGTGGACCGGAGACTCGAGAGAGACCACATCCCGCTGCGCCTGCACCAGGAAGTTCATGATCGAGTAGAGCGTCGTCCCGGCCCCGCTGAAGACCGGCGCCGTCACCAGGATGAAGCCGAAGGACGCCCGCAGCTCTTCGAGGAGGCGCACGCGGTCGTCGATCTCGAGGCCCAGCGACGTAAAGTCCTTGATGAAGGTGGCGCGGTTGATGAGCTTGATCGTCGCGCTCGTTCCGTGAGAGGTCGGCAGGGTCTGGGCCACGAGATCGAAGTCGGCGTCGGCCAGGCGACCGCTCGTACGCGAGGTCTGAGGGCGGTTCTCCTTGGACGTGTCGAGGCGGAAGGCCTCGAAGAGCTTCTGCGTCAGCGATGGCTGGAAGCGCTTGGGGATGGGATCCACGCGGAAGAAGAAGCCGTCGATCCTGTACTTGACCGAGACGGCGTCCTCCGTCGGCTCGATGTGGACGTCGGAAGCTCCCTTGCGGGCGGCCAGCGAGAGGATGTATTGGATGATCGCGTCGGGTCCGCTCTGCTCCCAGACGGGGCTGGCGGCATACTCCATCCCGACTGTGTCGGTCAAGGGATTCACACCCTGGCTCTTGAGGGCCGCCTGGATGTCCTCAGGGCGCACCATCTTGCGGTCCACGAGGATCTCGCCGATGCGCTTGCCGGTGGCTTTCTGCTCGACGAGCACCTCGAGGAGCTGAGGAGTCGTGATTTTCTTCATCCGGATGAGGATGTCGCCGAGGCGGTCCTTGCTCCGGCTCAACGTCTGGATCTCGTCCAGCAGCCGAGGAGGCGCGTGCTTCCAGAACTCCTGCTTGTATTTCTCGCTGGCGTCGCAGAAGCACCGGAAGCAGAATGGACACAGCTTCGTCGGGTTCTTGGGGTCGTCCGAACACCAGACGGCGTTCAGGGCATCGAACTCACCCAGGCAGTTCCAGCACGTCGCGAGATAGTTCTCAGCGGCCACGGCTCACGAGGCTCCTGCTGGCGACAATCAACCACAATTATACCTCATAACTCCTTTTGGATCAAAGCACTGCAAACGTTGACCCTCAGTCGAGCCGTGTGGTAGTTTGGCCTTGCCTTGAAGAAAACACCGCTCAACGAGGCCCATCGGGCGTCGGGCGCCAAGATGGTCCCCTTCGGCGGTTGGGATATGCCCGTCGAGTACTCGGGGCTCATCGCCGAGCACAACGCGGTCCGGAAGGCGGCTGGCCTCTTCGACGTATCTCACATGGGGGAGTTCGAGATCGAAGGCCCGGGCGCCGTCGCCTTTCTGCAGCGCGTGGCGAGCAACAACGTGGCCAAGCTCGCTGACGGCCAGGCCCAGTACTCGGCGCTGCCCATGCCGAGCGGCGCGCCGGTCGATGACGTCATCCTGTACCGGCGTGCTGCCGACCGATACCTGATGGTGGTCAACGCGGGGAATCTCGAGAAAGACTTTCTCTGGCTCCAGGCCCAGCGCCCGGAAGCGTGCACCCTCCGTGATCGCAGCGATGACTACGCTCTCCTCGCGCTCCAGGGGCCGCGCGCACAGGAAATCCTGGGAGGGCTCACGACCCTTGACCTTCCCGGCATCGCCTTTTACCACTTTGCCGAAGGGGAGGTGGCCTCGCACCCCGCGACCGTGGCGCGTACGGGCTACACGGGGGAGGATGGCTTCGAGTTGTTCGTCGCCCCCGACAGGGCCGTCGCGCTCTGGCACGCTCTCCTCGAGGCGGGGCGCGAGCGGGGTCTCATCCCTGCCGGCCTCGGAGCCCGTGACACGCTCCGGCTCGAAGCTCGGATGTGCCTCTACGGCAACGACATGGACGAGACGACCTCGCTGGTCGAGGCCGGCCTCGGCTGGATCGTGTCGCTGGACGAAGGGAAGGGAGACTTTCCCGGCCGCGCCATTCTGGAGTCGCAGAAGAAGAACGGTGTCTCGCGGAAGCTCGTAGGGTTCGAGATGGTCGGTCGTGGGATCGCCCGCCACGGTTATCCGGTCTTCGTGGGCGAAGACTCGGCCGGCAAGGTCTGCTCCGGCACCTACGCTCCCTTCCTCCAGAAGAGCATCGGCCTCTGCTATCTGCCGACGCCCCGCGCGGGCGTCGGCACGGCCTTCGACGTCGAGGTACGGGGTCGCCGAGTGGCGGCCCGGGTCGTCCCCACGCCTTTCTACAAGCGGCCGCGCTAGAGCCGCGCGAGGAGCGCCATGGTTCCCGACAACCTTCGCTACACCAAGGACCACGAATGGATCCGCGTCGAGGGAGACCGCGGCACCATCGGCATCACCGACTACGCCCAGAACCAGCTCGGGGACGTGGTCTTCATCGAGTTGCCGGCCGTGGGGCGCGCCGTGTCCGCCGGCGAAACCTTCGGCACGGTGGAGTCGGTCAAGGCGGTCTCGGAGCTCCTCTCTCCCGTGAACGGCGAGGTGTTGGAGATAAACGGCGCCCTCGTGTCGGCTCCCGAAGCCGTGAACACCGACCCCTACGGCAAGGGATGGATGCTGGTCGTGAAGATTGAGGACGCCGCCCAGGTCGCGGGCCTCATGGACGCCGCCGCCTATCAGGCCCTGGTCGAGAGCGAGGGGAAGTGAACGAGCCGTCCCCCGTGTCGCGCGGGTCCGAAACGGGCAACCTCCTGGCGCCCTGCGACACGTTCCTGGGGAGGCACATCGGTCCCTCGGACGCCGAGATTGCGGAGATGCTGGCGAGCCTGGGCGCGGCGTCCCTCGACGGTCTCATGGCGGAAACCGTGCCCGGCAGCATCCGTCGCGGGCCCATGAGGCTTCCCGAGCCACGCGGCGAACACGAACTCCTCGACGAGCTTCGAGCCATGGCTCAGCGGAACGAGGTCTTCCGGTCGCTCATCGGGATGGGCTACCACGGCTGCATCCTCCCCGCCGTCATCCAGCGCAACATCCTGGAAAACCCCGCGTGGTACACCGCCTACACGCCGTACCAGGCCGAGATCGCCCAGGGGCGCTTGGAAGCCCTCCTGAACTACCAGACGATGATCGCCGATCTCACGGCGCTTCCGCTGGCCAATGCGTCTCTTCTCGACGAAGCGACGGCGGCCGCAGAGGCCATGCACATGTGCCACGCCCTGGCGGGCGCGGGCAGAAAGGTCTTCTTCGTCGCGGCCGACTGCCATCCGCAGACGTTGGCCGTCGTGCGCACCCGCGCCGCACCTCTCGGGATCGAAGTCCGCGTCGGCGATCCGGCGACGGTCGACCTGGTCGCTCAGAACGCCTTCGGCGTTCTCGTCCAGTACCCGACGACCGACGGTCGCGTGACCGACTACGCCGGTTTGGCTGGCCGCGTTCACGAGGCGGGCGCTGTCTTCGTCGTGGCGGCGGACCTTCTGGCACTCACGCTGTTGCGCCCGCCCGGGGAGTTCGGCGCGGACGTGGCCGTGGGCTCGTCACAGCGCTTCGGCGTACCGATGGGCTTCGGCGGCCCTCACGCTGCGTTCCTGGCCACCAAGGACGAGTTCAAGCGGCAGATGCCGGGGCGAATCATCGGTGCCTCGAAGGATGCCGAGGGACGTCTCGCCTACCGCATGGCCCTTCAGACCCGCGAGCAGCACATCCGCCGCGAGAAGGCCACGAGCAACATCTGCACGGCGCAGGTTCTTCTGTCGGTCATGGCCAGCATGTACGCCGTCTATCACGGCCCCGAGGGGCTGCGGCGCATCGCGCACCGGATCCACGCCCTGACTGCGCTGCTGGCCGCGGGCTTGAAGCGCCTTGGTTACGACGTGGGCTCGGCGCCTTTCTTCGACACGCTCCGGGTGCGCCTTGCCCCGAGCCAAGGAGCCAAGGTGCGCTCCGAGGCTCGCGCCCGCCGCATCAACCTTCGCGCCTACGATGACGGCTCGGTCGGTATCGCGCTCGACGAGACGACGCTCTCTCGGCATCTCGGTCGCCTCTTCGAGGTCTTCGCCGACGGCCATCCTGTTTCGTTCTCGGTCGACGACCTGATCCGTGAGGCCAACTTCGACTTCGCGCCACCCCTCGCCCGCACGAGCCCCTTCCTAACCCACGAGGTCTTCGCACGCCACCACCCGGAGCACGAGATGCTCCGTTACATGCAGCGTCTCCAGGAGCGGGACCTCACCCTCGCGACGTCGATGATCCCGTTGGGCTCGTGCACGATGAAGCTCAACGGCAGCTCGGAGATGATCCCGGTCACCTGGCCCGAGTTCGCGCGGCTCCATCCCTTCGCGCCGGTCGAACAGACCCAGGGGTACGCGGAGCTCTTCCGGCAACTCGAAGCGTGGCTCGCCGAGATCACGGGCTTTGCCGCGGTATCGCTCCAGCCCAACGCCGGCTCGCAAGGTGAGTACGCGGGGCTCTTGACGATCCGGGCCTATCACGAGAGCCGCGGCGAGGGGGATCGCACAGTCTGCCTGATTCCCGTCTCGGCGCACGGAACGAACCCGGCGAGCGCGGTGATGGCGGGGTTCAAGGTCGTCGCCGTCGCGTGCGACGAGCGCGGCAACATCGACGTGGCCGACCTGCGGGCGAAGGCCCTTGCCCACAAGGCCGATCTGGGTGCGTTCATGGTCACGTACCCGTCGACCCACGGCGTCTTCGAGGAAGCGATCCGGGAGATCTGCGCCATCGTCCACGAGAACGGCGGCCAGGTGTACATGGACGGCGCGAACATGAACGCCCAGGTCGGCATCACCAGCCCCGGCACCATCGGCGCCGACGTATGCCACCTGAACCTCCACAAGACGTTCTGCATCCCCCACGGCGGCGGAGGCCCGGGGATGGGACCGATCGGCGTGGCGTCGCACCTGGCGCCGTTCCTGCCGGGGCATCCCGTCACGGGGATGGGTGGGCCGCGCTCGTTCGGCACCGTCTCCGCTGCGCCCTACGGGAGCCCGAGCATCCTCACGATCTCGTGGGTCTACATCGCTCTCATGGGGAGCGCCGGGCTCAAGAAGGCCACCGAGGTCGCGATACTCAACGCGAACTACATGGCGAAGCGTCTCGAGGGACATTACCCGGTGCTCTACAGGGGCTCCCGCGGCCGCGTCGCCCACGAGTTCATCCTGGACGCGCGTCCGTTCAAGGCCGCGGGCATCGAGGTGGACGACATCGCGAAGCGCCTCATGGACTACGGCTTCCACGCGCCCACGATGTCGTTTCCGGTGGCGGGGACGCTGATGATCGAGCCGACCGAGAGCGAGTCGAAAGCCGAGCTGGACCGTTTCTGCGACGCCATGATCGCCATCCGCGGGGAGATCCGCGCCGTCGAGAACGGCACGATCGACCGCCAGAACAACCCGCTGAAGCGCGCTCCCCACACGATGCACGCCGTGACCGCGAGCGATTGGGACCGGCCGTACAGCCGCGAGCAGGCCGCCTTCCCGGCGCCCTGGGTGCGGGCCCACAAGTTCTGGCCCTGGGTCGCCCGCATCGACAACACCTACGGCGACCGTAACCTCGTCTGCACCTGCCCCCCGGTCGAGAGTTACTAGCGGAGGTGGCCATGAAGTTCGCCGTTCTGGATACGGTGGTTTTGAATCGTGACCTCCCGGAGCATGGCCTCCGTGCCGGGGATCTCGGAGCCGTTGTCGAGATCCTCCGGGCGGACGGAGTTGAGGTGGAGTTCGTCCAACCTTCGGGCCAGACCAAAGGGCTGGTCACCCTCCGGTCGCTGGACCTGAGTTCCGTCTCCGAAAGCGACATCCTCGCCGTTCGCCGCGGGTAGATCGGTATGCCGAGCGGCACGACGCGGTCAAGTCGCCTCCACCATCGCCACCACCACCCCTGGCAAAGGAGCAGCTGGAGGCACTCCGCTATACTGGCTCTGTGAAGGCCATTCGCGCGAAGCTTTTTCAGAACGGCGGCAGTCAGGCGGTACGCCTCCCCAAGGAGTGCCGTTTCGTGGCTCAGCGGGAGGTCTTGGTGCGACGTGAAGGGCGTCGCGTGATCCTCGAGCCAGTAGATCAATGGTCAGCGGAGTTCCGAGCCTGTCTGGGCTCGTGGTCGGGCGACATCCCGCGGCCGAAGCAGCGGAAGATCAGCGACCCGCGAAATCCGTCCGCGTGATTGCGGCGCCGTGCGCCCGACGCCGACACCGCCGTGACCGCCTGAGGCACGCCGCTCCCCCCGCGCATAGGCGGGCTTTCAGCCTGGCGATTCATTCCCCAGGCTGGGCGAGGGCGTAGTGTCTCGCGAAGATGGAACAACGCCGAATTCAAGGCGTACGTAGTCGGAGTGGACGCGGCGCGCGCTTCGGGCGCAGAATCGGTGCTTAGACGCACACAATGCCTCTCACCTCGGGCAGCCGTCTCGGCCCTTACGAGGTCGTGTCCCCGCTCGGCGCGGGGGGCATGGGCGAGGTTTACCGCGCCCGCGACAGTCGGCTGGGCCGGGACGTAGCGGTCAAGGTCCTGCCCGCGGGCCTTCTCGCCGACGAGAGCGCCCGGAGCCGGTTTCGCAAGGAAGCAAAGGCGCTCTCGCGCCTGAGCTCGCGGTGTACCTCGACGATGGTTCTGGAATAGGTCGGATGATCGTTATCGGCACGTCGCTCCGTGAGCGGGTGCTCTATGTGGTTCACGTCGAGCGCGGTGAGCGAGATCGCATCATCAGCGCACGGTCAGCTACGGCAGCCGAGCGAGCGGTATACGAAACTGGAGGTCAGACATGAGCATGTCGGCAAAGCGACATCTTCCACCTGAGACGGGGCCCGTACGCGTGCTCGGGCGCGGCCTTCGAGCGCAGCGCGGCGTGCGCCTTACGATGCGAGTGGTACGCGAAGCGGCGGGAAGGACGCAGGTTGACGTTGCTGCCGAGTCGCAGATGGACCAAGCAGATGTGTCTCGACTCGAGAGCCGAGCGGCGTTCGACGACTGCCAGGTATCTACCCTTCAGCGGTACGTGACGGCGCTGGGGGGGAACCTTGAGCTGGTTGCGGCTTTCGGCAACAAGAAGATCGTGCTATGCGGTGTGGAATCTGGAGTTCCCGAGACGACGCCGGCTAGGAACCAGATGCGGCGGACGAGGCCCGCGCGAGCGACGAAGCCTCGCCGCCGATCCGGGTGATAGCCTGCTTCTCTCGCCCTTGGCGCCCGGTCGATGCACTGAAACCTCGTCAGGGCTTGGGTTCGTGGCGGCGCTTGCGGGCGAGGGGGCCGTCGGCGGTGAGGAAGAGGCCGACCATGTTGAGCAGCTTGGCGGCGAGGACTGGCTTGACCAGGTAGAGGTCGCTCCCGGCGTCCTGCCCCTCGGCCATGTCCATGAGCAGTCCCTTCGCCGTGAGGAAGATGACGGGCGTGTCCTCGGTCTGGGGGTGTTCCCGGATCTTCCGGCAGAGGTCGAAACCCGACATGCCGGGCATCGCGACGTCCAGGATGAAAAGGTCGAAGGTGGACGACTCGAGAAGCGGCAGCGCGCCCTCGCCGGACGGCGCCGTCGTCACGTCGTAGCCCTTCTGCAAGAGAATCTGACGCAACGCACCCAGAGCGGTGGCGTCGTCGTCGACCGCGAGTATCTTCTTCTTGGAAGCCACGTGGAGGCACCTCGACCCGGACGCCGGGGAGGGCCGGCCCACGGATCCTACACCATCGCGGTGTGACTTTTGGTCAAGATCGGTCCGGCTTTCCGCGCTGTCGAATTGCCCGCGCGGCTTCGAGGCGCGCCGCCATGTTAGCCTCGGCGCCGCGGTCCGTCGGGTGGTAGTACCGTCGCCCCGCCAGCGCCTCAGGTAGACAGTCCATGGCTGCGACACCCTCGGCCTCGTCGTGGGCGTATCGGTATCCCTTGCCGTAGCCGAGGTCCTTCATCAGCCCTGTCGGCGCGTTGCGGATCCAGAGCGGAACAGGATCGGCTCGCGTCTCCAAAGCGTCCTGCGCGGCGTCGCCGTAGGCCTTGTACACGGCGTTGCTCTTCGGCGCGGCGGCCAGGTAGACGACCAGCTCCGCCAGGGCCAGAGCACCCTCCTGCAGGCCGATGAAGTGGACGGCCTGTTGCGCCGCCATCGCCACGACCAGCGCCTGCGGATCGGCAAGCCCTACGTCCTCCGACGCGAAGCGCACGAGACGGCGGGCGATGTAGAGCGGATCCTCGCCGGCCTCGATCATCCGCGCGAGCCAGTAGAGGCCCGCGTCGGCGTCGGAGTTGCGGATCGACTTGTGGAGAGCGCTGATGATGTTGAAGTGCTCCTCGCCGGCGCGGTCATAGAGGAGCGCCTTGCGGGCGAAGGCCTGCTTCATCCAATCGAGGTCCAGGTACCGGCCACCCGCTGTGTGGGTCGGCGCGGTCGTCACGGCCATCTCAAGGACGTTGAGAGCCGTCCTCGCGTCGCCGTCCGAAGCGCGGGCCAGGAAGACGAGTGCGTCCTCGGAGACCTCGGCCGCGGCCGAGGCGAGGCCGCGATCGATGTCGGCCAGGGCGCGGCGCAGGATTTCGACCACGCGCTCCTGGGGCAGAGGCTTCAGCACCACGACGCGCGATCGCGAGAGAAGCGCCGCGTTCACCTCGAAGGACGGATTCTCCGTGGTCGCGCCGATGAGGACGATGTCGCCCGACTCGACATGCGCGAGAAGAGCGTCCTGCTGCCCCTTGTTGAAGCGGTGGATCTCGTCGATGAAGACGATGGTCCGGCGGCCGTCGTGTCGCCGACGGGTCTCTGCCGCCTTCAGGATCTCGCGCAGCTCCTTGACGCCGGAGAGCACGGCGCTCATCGCCTCGAAGTGGGCGCGGGTGGCCCGGCGGATGACCTTGGCCAGTGTCGTCTTGCCCGATCCCGGCGGCCCCCACAGGATCAGCGAGCGGAGGGCGTCGGTCTCGATGGCGCGGCGAAGGGGCGTGCCGGGGCCGAGGGCCTCCTCCTGTCCCAGGATCTCGTCGAGCGAGCGAGGCCGCATCCGGTCGGCGAGAGGCGCATTGGCGCGTTCAGCGGCATCGACGGCCGGCCGCTCCTCGGGAAAGAGTGAACCCGAAGGACCGTGGTCACGCCCTTGGCTCACCGGTCCTGACGCCTTTGGCGCGCGGCCTCGAAGAGCAGCACGCCGGCGGCCACGCCCACGTTGAGGCTCTCGACGCTGCCGCGCATCGGGATCGAGACGCGCTGATCGGTCCCGCGGATGACCTCTTGAGACAGTCCCGCTCCCTCGTTGCCGAAGACGAACGCCACCGGTCCGTGCAGATCGGCCTCGTCGTAGCGCACCGAGGCGGTGGCATAGGCGGCGAGAGTGCGCACCCCGCGGCGGTGGAGAAGATCGATGGCGTGCTCGGGGCTCAGGTCTCTCAGGTGGGGGAGGCGAAAGGCGCTTCCCATGGAGCCCCGCAGCGCCTTCCACGAGAAAGGATCGACCGTTCCTTCGGTGAGAACCGCCCCCGTGGCGCCCGCGGCTTCGGCGGTGCGAAGGAGACCCCCGAGGTTCCCCGGGTTCTGGATCCCGACGGCGACGAGAAGCAATGGAGTCCCGCGGAAGAGAGCGTCCTCCGCAAACGTGGGTCGCTCGGCGAGAGCGAGGATCCCCTGGCTCGCCTCCATCTCCGAGATCGCGTCCAGGAGGCGGTCTTCCAGAAAGCGCACGGGGACGCCGCGATCGGTGAGACTGCGCAACAGGGCTCGCCCTTGTGGCGACTGTTGGACCCTCGTCGAGGCGGCCGCCTCGCGAAGGACGACCCCCGCTTGCCGTGCCTCCTCGAGGAGACGCACGCCCTCGACCAGGGCGAGATCGTCGGCGCCCCGATCCTTGAGCTGCAACAGACGCTTGAAGAAAGGGTTGGCGCGGCTCCGGATGACCTCGGTCGCGGCCTCCATGGAAGGACGCGATCCTACCACGCGCCGGGATGGCCCCCGGCGATCTCGACCACGGTGAACGGAGCCGACGCCAGCGCGATATCGCTATCGTCCTTCAGCAGATAGGCCCTGTAGTCACCGGCGGGAAGGGGCCAGCCCCCGCCTTCGGTCGCCGCATCGAGCGTCGCGGTTCCTTCGATGGCGGTGTCCAGGTGGCGCCACAGGAGAGAGCTTTCCCTCTCGGGGCTAGCGGTGGCCTTGTACACACCCACCCAGTCCCAGCGATTCCCCGGTGCGCGACGCCAGGTCACGACGATCGGCTCACCGGAGGCGTAGCGCGACTGGGATAGAGTGATCTCCGGCTTCGCGTCCCTGGTCTGGACCCAGAACGGGAACGCGGCGAGGACGCCTCCTTGGGCGTCGCGAAGCGCCGCCCTGTAGGCTCCTGGCTTCATGTCGGCGGTTCGGAAGCCCAGGGTACCGTCGGTCGGCGCGTTCTGTCCGGTCGGCTGGATTGGAGGCGGCGCGAGTTTCGAGCCGCCGTCGGCAGGCAGGACCGCCACGCTCTCGCCAGTCTTTCCCAGCGCGTGGAACCTCACCTCGAAGGCCTCTCCGACGGTGACCAGCCGCGGCTGAACCGAGACCAGCACGGGAGTGGGCGCCGGCGTGACCTCGAACGTCGATACGACGCCGCGATGATCCGAAGGCCATGGAGGCGCCACGGCGATATCCACACCGGGCCGGCCGCTCTCGCCGACGATGCGGCTGGCCTTCGCCACCGCGGGTCCCGCGGCAAAGACGAAGTCGATGCGGTCCTCGGGATCCTGGGGTCCCGGGTTCCAGCCGGGGAGCTGCGGTCTTCGCGCCCACCACGTCAGTCCCGGATACGTGAGAGGGTCGGGATGGACCTCGCGATAGGAGTCGCGAAAGCCCGCGCTCTCCACGGCCTCGGTCTCGGGCCACCGCAGCGGAAACCGGAGCTGCGGCCTGCGACCCACCATGGCCGCGGTCCAGTCGCGGTGGGAGGGGACGTTGAAATCGCCTGTCAGGAAGACCGGGATCCCGCGTCGCGCAAGGTCCTGCAAGACCCCGAGTTGAGAAACGACATGCGGGACTCGCATTCGCCTCTCGAGTACCAGCGCCTCCTCGGCTGAGGCACCCTTGGCGATGACTTCAGGGCCGTACGGGTCCGACGGCAGATGAACGTTGGCCATGGCAACGACCCGACCCGGGGACGTTTCGACGAAGACGTAGATGCCCTGTCCCGCCGGCGGATCCAGGATCCGATACTTCGACACGACTTGCAGCCGCGCGCTGGCGTAGGGCCAGCCGAGAGCCACCGCGAGGCGCTCGACCTGTCCCTCCCCCTCCTCGACGCCGACCACGTCGGCGCCGCTCAGGCGCACCGCCTCGACGACCTTGCCAAAGTCGACGCCTGTGCCCCCGTACTCGACGTTGAAGACCATGACGTTGAGGGTGATGGTGGCTGCGGCGATGGGCATGAGCATGTTGCATCCTCTCCCGAAATCGGTGACCCAGGCGTGACGCAGGCTATCCCGTTTCCCTTCCGTCGTGGGCGGGGTTAGGATGATCGCCGGCCATGGACGTTATCAAGAAAAAGCTCGACGATGAGATCCGGGCGCTGGAGTACGAACTGAGGGTCCAGCTCCCCAGGGAAATCCTCAAGGCCAGGGAGCACGGCGACCTCCGCGAGAACGCCGAGTACAAGTCGGCCAAGGAGCGCCAGAAGTTCCTCGAGGCGCGGGTCTCGCAGCTCCACCAGCGCCTCGCGGCCCTGTCCCTCGTGAACCTCGACAGGATCCCTCACGACAAGGTGGGACTCGGCTCCACCGTCAGCCTGCGCCACACCGGCAACGGCGAGGAGATCGTCTACCAGATCGTGACGACCGAAGAGTCGGATCCGCCGACGGGTCGCATCTCTCCCTCGTCGCCCATCGGCAAGTGCCTCCTCAATCATGGAGAAGGGGACACCGTCGAGGTCAAGGTCCCGTCGGGGACCAAGGAATACGAGATCATCAAGCTCGTGACCATGCACGATCAGGTCAAGGACACACCCGCGGAGACGTGACGCGGCCCGGGCGTCCGTGACCTCGCTGCGCATGACGTCGGTCCCACTCTCCGGGGACGTCGCCCAGGCGCTCGCAGCGGTCCCCGCCGTCCCCGGCGTGGGGCAAATCGTCGGCCCAGACGGAAGCAACCTCGTGATCGGCCGCGGCGCCCATCTGCGGCGCTGGGCCGCCTCGCATCTTGGGGCCGGCAAGCCGCCTCGTCCCGGCATTCGTCCGCCCACGAATCTGGCACCCATCGCCACGGCGATCGCGTTTGCCGAGACGACGTCCGCCTTCCACCAGCGTCTCGTCTACGAGCGGTTGATGGCTCGCTACGTGCCGGCCTCGGCGCGACGCGACCTCAAGCCTCCGGTCTACCTTCACCTGGATCCTGCCGAGCGCTTTCCCCGGATCGTGGTGCGGTCGTCGAACGATGGCCGAGAGGGCCTCTACGGCCCGTTCCGCGATCGTCGCACGGCCGAGGCGGCCCGCCAGCGTCTCCACAAGCTCTTTCCCCTGCGCCCCTGCGACTATGTCTTCGAGCCGGACCCGAACCTTGCTCTCGGACAGGGCTGCGTCTACGCGCAGGTCAGGACCTGCGCTGCGCCCTGCTTGTCGCGGACCTCCGAAGAGGCGTATCGGGAGCTTGCGTCGGAGACGGCCGCCCTCCTGTCCCGAGTCTCGGCGCGGCTGCCTGAGGTCGAGGACGTCGTCCCCCCGTGGGTCGCGGCGTTTCAGGGGAGTGCCGGGCTCGTGGCCGAGGCTGGCACCCGCGGGATCGAGCTTTACCCGATACGCGAGGGGACGGTTCTCGACGAGAGCTGCGTTCGGGTGGGCGCGGACGAGCCATTGGGCGATGCGCTCGCGATCCTGCGATGGACGCCGGTCGCCGGCGGTGCGCCGCCCGACGACGCTCCCTGGCTCTCCGCATGGCTTCACGCTCCCCGGCGGACGGGGGTCTTTGTTACGGTCGATCTGCCTGCATCGGGGGCGGCTCTTCGCGAGCGACTGCGTGATAAGTTAGGGCGTCCCGAGGATCGATGAAAGAGTACTCGCCGAAAAGGCGCACCGCGCTGGTCCTCACGGGGAGTGGCACGTCGGGGGCGTATCACGCCGGGGCACTGAAGGCCCTCGACGAAAGCGGCGTCAAGATCGACCTAATCGTCGGTTCCGGCATCGGTTCGGTGGCCGCGGCCTTCGGCGCGGTGGCCGGGGGCGCGCGCCTCTATGGACGCGGTGGATTCTGGGACGGCGCCCGGTGGAGCTCTTTCTATCGGCTGCGGCCGTTTCTGCGTTCTGTGCTTGGCCTCCTCGCCGCAATCCTGGGCGTGTTCCTGGTTCCCGCGACGGTCGCGCTCGTGGTCGGCCTTCTGTCGCCGCTGCTGCTCATCGTTTGGCTCGTTTGGTCGCGGGTTCACGCGGACTTTCCGAGTTGGGTGGGTCTCGACCCAGGGCTGCTCCCGACGGTCTACGTCGCCGCCCTCGCCATCCCCGCCTTCGCTCTCGGCCTCCTCGTCGTGGTCTTTCTGTGTCGCCTCGCCTACCGCGATCGGAAGAGGATGGGCGAGGCCTTCGAGGCGGTGCTCGACGCGCGCCGTGGCTCCGAGCGTCTCTGCCGCGCTCTCTGGGAGGTGGCTCGTGGCCCTGCGGTCAGCGCCGCGCCCCCTTCGGAAACGGAGCTCGGGAAGCGCTTTGTCGCCCTCGCCTCGGAGAACCTCGGGCAGCCGGGTTTCAGGGAGCTGATCCTTCGGACCGCGGACTTGGACACAGGCAGCTCGCTCCCCTTCGTCCTCTTGCAGGATGCTCACCGTGCCGCGTTTGCCGTGGCCCGCTCTCGCGGAGCACGCTCGCGCCTCGACGGCCTTCCGGGCGCCGTCGACCTCCGCGCCTCAGGGTACGACGTCCTTCTCTTCGACGCGGTGGTGACGGGTCTCCTGCCACCCCTGGCCGCTCCGGTGCGTAGGGTCGCCTTCCCTCGCGGTGGCCTGTACGCGGGCGAGGTTCACCGGCTCGCCGACGCGAGCGTCGTGGCGGGCTCCGGCATCTCCGAAGCCCTGGCCGCGGGCGCCGACCAGGTGATCCTGGTCTCAGGCGTTCCGCAGATCGCCGCCGCTCCTCCGCGCCGGCGTGGGCCGCGCGCCCTGGCCGACGGGATCCTCGCGACCCTCGAGCGTCAAGCGGTGGATCGCGACGTGGACGGTGCGGAACGGGTCAACCGCATGGTCGAGACGCTGGGACATCGCACGGAAGACGGCGGGCGTGCGTGGCAGGACCCGGCCACGGGACGCCTCTACCGCGACTTCGGCCTCTACGTCATCCGCCCCGAGAGGCGCGCCTTGGGTCCGCTCGAGTTCGATGGCGCGCAGGATCCGACCAGCGAGGTCCTGGAGACGCCGGCGGACCTCGTCGAGCAGGGATACCGGGATGCGTACCGCTTGTTCGTCGAGCCTGTCGTCGGCGGCGCGCCCGAGCCGCGCCCTTCGGGTTCGCAGGCCGAGGAAGAGGGGCAACCCATCGGCCTCTGAGCCGCGAGGGAGCAGGCCATGGTGGGGCAGGGAATCGGGACGCGGGCCGTTCACGGCGGCGGCCGGCCGAAGAGCGGGCCGCTCACGACGCCGATCGTCCAGTCCTCGCCTTTCGTCTTCGAGTCCGCCGCCGAGATGCGACGCTACCTCGAAGGGGACGACGCGCTCTATCTGTACACGCGCTACGCGAACCCGACGCTCCAAGCGCTCGAAACGGCTCTGGCCGATCTCGAGGGAGGCGAGGCGGCGCTGGTGCTCGCCTCGGGAATGGCGGCGATGACGACGGCGCTCCTGTCTCTGGTCAAGGCCGGGGACGAGATCCTGGCCAGCGCCTCGCTCTATGGTGGAACGACCCGTCTGGTGCGCGACGTCCTGCCGGGCCTCGGGGTGTCGTCGCGCCTCGTCCCCGCGGCGGACCTTCCGCGAGTGAACGAACTGGCGGGACCCGAGACACGGGTCCTGGTCTTCGAGACGCCCACGAACCCCATCGTGTCCATCGTCGACATCCAGAAGGTCGCGGCCGCAGCTCACGAGCGGGGCCTCGTCGTCGTCGTCGACAACACCTTCGCGACCCCGATGGTCCAGCGGCCGCTCTCCCTCGGGGCCGACCTTGTGATGCACAGCCTGACCAAGGCGCTGTCAGGGCACAGCGACATCATCGGCGGCGCGCTGGTCGGGTCGCGGGGCAGGATCGACGCGGCGCGGAGCATGCTCAAGGTTCTCGGCGGATGTATGGACCCCCATCCCGCCGCCCTGGCGCTGCGTGGCCTGAAGACCCTGCATCTGCGCGTCGCTCGTCACTGCGAGAACGCCATGGCCCTGGCCTCCCATCTGGAGCGGCATCCGAAGGTCACGCGGGTGATCTATCCGGGGCTCGCGTCCCACGAAGGCCACGAGGTGGCCCGGCGCCAGATGGCGGGGTTTGGCGGCCTGGTGACGATCATCGTCGCCGGTGGGCTGGCGGCGGCCGAGCGCTTCTACGACGGCCTGAACGTGATCGCGCGAGCGGCAAGTCTGGGCGGCGTCGAGTCTCTCGTGAGCCTTCCGGTTCACACCTCCCACTACGGCTACACTGCCGAGCAGTTGGCCGCGGCGGGAATCGACCCGGGAATGGTCCGCATCTCACTGGGGGTGGAGGACGCCGCGGACCTCATCGAGGACGTCGATCGGGCTCTGGCCGGTGTCTGACTCGCACGAGGGATTCTGGGCTTGGCTTCGAACGAGACCGTACTGACCGTCGTTCTTGTTGGCCTCGGCCTCTATTTCTCCGTCCTGCTCGTTCGAGGGCTCGTGGGCTACATGCGTTTCCGCCGCGTTCGCCCCACCGCGCTCATTACGTGGCCCGCTCCGCGGCCGGCGCACTTCCGCTTCCTTGTCCTCCTCGGCGTGCTGTCGGCGGCCGTCGCCGCCTTGAACGGCTTCATGCAGCGCCCCTTCCACCACGTGTTGTCACAGGGGTTGATGTCGCTCTACTTCGTCCTCGTGGTTCCCCTCTCGGCGCGAATCCAACTCGGCCTCTACCGGGACGGCGTCTGGGCCGACGCGGGTTTTCTCTCGTGGGCCGAGATCGGCCGGATGGCCTTTCGCGAAACACCCGAGATCGTCCTGCTCCTCCTGCCCAAAGGCGGATCGGCTTCCTTTCGCCTGCCGGTTCCCGCGGCCGAGTACGGCGCGGTGCGCAAGACGCTCGAGGAGAAGGTCCGCGCCCGTGTCCTGAACGTCGAGGCGGGAATCCTCGGCCTCTGAGCCTTCTCCGGGAGTATCCTGTCGGCGTGAATGAGCCCGTGGTGACGGTCACCGTGACGCGGCGCCGAGGTCGCGAAGCCGTGGACACGGAACTGCCTGTTGGTAGCCTCGAAGAACTCTTCGAGATCTGCCGCGAGGTGGCTCCGTCGGAGAGCGTCTGGGTTTCCCTGAAGCGCGGCGGCGGCGAGGTCCGCTTGAACTTCGCGAGCTTCATCCGAACGTCTGTTTCGCCGAAGCTGCCGTAGGACGGCACCACAACGGAAACGGAAACCGCGGAAACACGGAGGCACGGAGAAGAACTGGAGATCGACTCACTGCCGCGAAGCCCCTTGCTCGCTGACGCCGGCTTTCCGTGTCATGGGCGGGCTCGCGCGTTGACAGGGTCGCGCGGGGACACCTATCATCCGATCGTTCAATGACGATCTCGACGCAAACCCGGCGCGCTTCTTCTCGAACGTCGCTCTCCGTGTCGATGCGAACCATTACGAGCGACGACTCGGGGGACGCTCCGATCTAGGCGCGCAGCAAGCGAGATCGAAGCGAGACCCCCGAGGGTGACCTCGGGGGTTTTCGTTTTAGGGGGTGTTCTTGGCGACTTCGAAGACGCGGCCGCTTCAAGTCTGGAAGTTCGGCGGGGCCTCGGTGGCGGACGCCGCGGCCATCCGGCGCGTCGCGGGCCTGATCCGGCCGCATCGCGGGCCTGTGGTGGTCGTTGTCTCCGCCCTGTATGGCGTCACCGATGCCCTGCTGGACGGCGCCCGGCGCTCGGCGGCGGGAGATGCGGGTGCGGGCGCGGCCGTCGCTTCGGCTTTCCTGCGCAAGCACCGCGCCGTCATCGAGGGGCTCGTCCCGCGCGGGGCCGCCCGTCGCCGGCTGCTGGCCCAAGCCGACGCCGCGGCCCGCGAGTACCGCGATCTGGCCCGGGCCGTTGCATCACTCCGCGAGGTGCCCGCGCGAGCCAGCGACATGCTCGTCTCTCGTGGCGAGCGCCTCGCCGGTGGAATCGTGGCGGCGGTCCTGACGGTGGTCGGGCGACCAGCGGTCTATGTCGATCCGGTGGAGGTCGTCGTCACCGACGGCCACCACGGCGCCGCGTCTCCCGATATCCCGGCCACGCGTCGTAGCGCGTCCCGCGTCCTCCGTCCGCTCCTCCACCGTGGCGTCACGCCGGTCGTTCCGGGCTTCCTGGGCGCCGGGCCTGACGGTAGCCTCACGACCCTCGGCCGCGGTGGCTCCGACCTGACGGCGACGCTCCTCGGCCGCTGCCTGGGCGCGCGCCGCGTGGTCCTCTGGAAGGACGTCCCCGGCATCCTGACCGCCGATCCGCGCACGGTTCCCGACGCGCGCCTCATCCCGCAGCTCCATCACCGCGAGGCGGCCGAGGTCGCGTACTACGGCGCCAAGGTGCTTCATCCGCGGGCGCTCATTCCCCTGGCCGGCACGCGGGTCGTTCTCGACGTCCGCTCCTTCGTCCATCCCGACCGCCCGGGGACCGAGATCTCGAGCCGCAAGACCCTCGCCAAGTACCCCGTGAAGGCCCTCGCGACCGTGGGGCATCAGGCGATCGTGACCGTAGCGGGGAAGGGAATGGTTGGCGTTCCCGGTATCGCCGCACGCACCTTCAGCGCCGTCCACGCCGAGGGACTTTCGGTCTCCACGATCTTCCAGGCGTCGTCCGAGAGCTCCATCGGCTTCACGCTGGCCGAGTCCGAGGCGCCGCGCGCGGTGGCGGCGCTCAGGAAGGCGTTCCGCGAGGAGCTGGCGGCGGGACTCATCGACAACGTGACGTCGCGCCATGGGCTCGCGGTGATGGCCGTGGTCGGCGAGGGGATGGTAGGGACACCAGGGATCGCGGGCCGGGTCTTTTCGTCCCTGGCGGGAGCGGGAGTGAACGTCATCGCCATTGCCCAGGGCTCGTCGGAGCGGAACATTTCCTTCGCCCTGACCGCCACTGGATCGGCCGAAGCGGCTCGGCGGATCCACGACGCCTTCCAGCTCTCGAAGATCGGTGGCGGCCGTGCCGACGAAGCTCCGAGGCGCGACGTCGTGCTCCTCGGCTTCGGGCGCGTGGGGCGCGCGCTGGCCGACCAGCTCGGGGCCCAGGACGGTTCGGCCGGCGTCCGCGTCGTGGGTCTCCTCGACCGCTCAGGGTACGTCTTCGATCCGAAGGGCCTTTCGCACCGTCGTCTTCTGCGCCTCGCCAAGGGCAAGGACGAAGGGGCGCTCCTCAAGTCGCTGGGCGGGAAGCCCGCCTCCGCCGCCACGGCTCTCGCCGACATCGCGAGCCACGCCGTCTCTCGTCCTGTCCTCGTGGACGTGACCGCCGAAGAGACGGGGGACCTGCTGCGCTCGGCTCTGGGCCACGGATTCGACCTCGTCCTCGCCAACAAGAAGCCTCTCGCCGGTTCCGCCGAGAGCCATGCGCGTCTCCTCGAGACAGCCCGGGTGAAGGAGCGTCGCATCCTCTTCGAAGCGACCGTGGGCGCCGGCCTGCCGATCCTGGACACGTACCGGAAGCTCGTCGAGAGCGGTGACCGCGTCCTGCGCGTCGAAGGGTGCGTCAGCGGCACCCTCGGCTACGTTCTCTCGGCTGTCTCCGAGGGGAAGCCCTTCTCGGAAGCGGTTGGCGAGGCGGTCGACCGCGGCTATGCCGAGCCCGATCCACGCGAGGATCTCTCGGGACGGGACGTGGCCCGCAAGGGACTCATCCTGGCCCGTTTGCTGGGGTACAAGGGCGATCCGCTTCCGGCCGAAGACCTGGTGCCTCCGTCGCTACGTCGCGTTCCGCTCCCCGCCTTCATGGCGAAGCTTCCGTCCCTCGACGACGACTGGCGCCGGCGGGTCGAACGCGCCACGGCGCGCGGCCGAGTCTTGCGCTACGTGGTGGTCGCCACTCGAGGTGGCGTGCGGGCGCACCTCGCGGCGGTGCCCGCGTCGAGCCCCGCGGCATCGCTGCGCGGAACCCGCAACCTCATCTCGTTCACCACGCGCCGCTACCGAGTCGAGCCCCTCGTCATCATGGGCCCCGGCGCGGGAGCCGAGGTCACGGCCGCGGGCATCCTGAACGACATCCAACAGCTCGCCGCGCGATAGCGGTGCTAGACTCGGTTTGACAACGATGAGCAAGGCCCAGGCCGCTAGCGTGAAGCCTTTTCTCGATCGGCTCGCCGAGGGAGTCGTGGTCTGCGACGGCGCCATGGGGACGATGCTCTACGCCCGGGGCGTTTTCGTGAACCGCTGCTTCGACGAGTTGAACCTCTCGAGTGCCAACCTCGTGCGCGCGGTCCACGAGGACTACCTCGAGGCCGGGGTCGACGTCATCGAGACGAACACCTTCGGGGCCCACCGCTACAAGCTCGGACCTCACGGCTTCGAGAAGCAGGTGGCGAAGATCAACCGCGAGGGAGCCCACATCGCCAGGGAGGCCGCTCAGGGACGTGCGCTGGTCGCCGGCGCCATCGGTCCCCTGGGGAAGCCTCTCGAGCCCTTCGGCAACATCGCGTTCCCCGACGCCGTCGCCGCGTATCGCGAGCAGGCCGAAGGGCTCGTCGAAGGGGGAATCGACTTCTTCCAGATCGAGACGATGCCGTCGCTGGAGCAGGCCAAGGCCGCGCTCGCCGGCGTGCGATCGGTCTCGGACCTGCCCGTGGCTGTCTCGCTGACATTCAACGAGGAAGGGACCACCTTCTACGGCGACAGGCCCGAGGCTGTCGTCGTGGCGCTCGAGGCCCTCGGCGTGCCGTTGATCGGCGCCAACTGTAGCCAGGGGCCGCAGCCGATGCTCGAGACCATGATGCGCATGTCGGCGGCCGCGAAGGCGGCGATGCTCTCGGCCATGCCCTAGGCCGGCTCGCCGGCCATGGTCGAGGGACGCTACGTCTATCTCTGCACGCCTGAGTACTTGGC
>JBGPYB010000059.1:0-26657 GCA_041493035.1 Vicinamibacteria bacterium
AGGTCCGCCACAGCGCCGATATCGAGGCCTACCATCTGTTCCTGAAGGGTCGCCACCTCCGCTACACGAAGCTCGACCTCAAGGGCGCTCTGCGCTGCTTCGAAGAGGCGGTGGGGCGCGATCCCGCCTACGCTCTGGCGCGCATCGCATTGGCCGAGACCCTGGTCATCCTCGTCATCTACGGGATGATCCCGCCGTCCGCCGGCCAGGCCAGGGCGAAGGAGGAGCTGCGAAAGGCGCGCGAGCTGGGTGGGGAGTCCGCCCAGGCCAGGGGCGTCGAGGCCTTCCTGGCGCTCGTCTGCGACCGGGACACACGCGCCGCTCTCGCGGGATTCGAGCGGGCGCTCGAGCTCGACCCGACCTCCATCCCGGTGCGGGGCTGGTATACCTGGGCCCTCCTCGCCGGGGGCCGTCTCGACGAAGCGGTCGAGCAGGCTCGCCGGATCGCGCAGTTGGACCCGCAGTCTCCGTACGCCAACGCAATGTCGGGGTTTACGCTCGTCATGGCCGATCGAGCGGAAGAGGCCATCACGGTCGGGCGGAGAGCGGCGGAGATCGCACCAGACTCTCTGCTGGCGATCTGGATGCTCGGCCTCGCCCTGGCGGGAGCTTCGGCCTGGGAAGAGGCGAACGAGTGGTTGAGCCGGGGCGTCGACCGCTCGTCCCGGGCTCCGTTCTACCTGGGTCTCCTGGCGTGGTGCCAGGGGGCGGCCGGCAAGTACGAGCAGGCGCGACAGACCCTGGGGGAGCTGGAGCGTCGCGCGGCGACGGAGTACGTCCCACCTCTCTTCCTCGCGTGGGCGGTGAGCGAGCTGGGTGATCCCGAGAGGACGCGCACGCTCCTCGGGAAGGCGTTCGCCGAGCGGACCGCCCTGCTTGTGCTCCCGGGGATGCCGTGCTTCCGCCAGCTGCGAACCGAGCCTCTCATGGAGGATCTTCGCCGGCGGCTCCTCGGCGAGGGAGGCGGGGGCATGGCCGGATGATCGGCGTGGTACCTCGCACACTACCCCATCACCGCCGAGATCGGCGCGGAACCCGAGATCCACCGACTCTTCGAGCTCAACGGCCCCGCTCCCTCCGCTCCTCGGTCACCAGTGTCGTCTTCACCCCTGCCGTGGGATCGGAGGCGTCTCGGTACTCGAGGCGCGCGACGATCGCCTTCCAGTTCTCCGGGAGCGGCACCGTGAAGCGCTCCGTTCGTGACTCCTTGGGCTGGATTCGGCTGTCCTCGCCCACCGAAGCGGCCTTGAGGAACAGGTCTGCCACCGCGACGAGGCCGTGTCCCTCGGCGTCCTTGAACTCGCGGCGGTAGACCCTCTCCCGCCGGTGGAGCAGGTCGGCCGCGCCGGTGTCGACACCTACCGCGAGCACGAGGCTCTTGCTGGAGAGCCCGCCGGGCGCGGCGTGGCCCACTGCCTTGTTCGTGACCACGACCTGCACGTCGGCCGAGGAGCTGCTGACGTCGACCGGGCCAAAGCGCACCTCGAGACCGGTGCTGAGCCTGCTGGCCGTGCCCCCGCCTTGGAGCCGGTGCAGGTTGATGCGCCGCTGGGTCGGCTGCAGCCCCTCGGTAACCGTCGCGCCCGGCACCAGGGGCATGTGGCACTCCTGGCAGGTCTCGCCACGCGCCGGGTAGGGCCCCGCCTTCCACTCGCTGTAAGTCGAAAGCACGGCGACGCCCAGGGCGTTCTTGTGCTCGTGGCAGGAGGCGCAGAGCAGCGGGCTGCCCTTGTGGAGGGTCGAGTAGGCGGTGTCGTGGAAGGACGACTTCGCGTATTCCAGGGGCCCGCGCTTGACCGTCCCGGGATCGAGCTGGAAGGGATCGCCCGCCTTGTCCATGTCCACGTCGGCGACCGTGTGGCAGAAGTCGCAGGAGACTCCCTCCCGGGCGACCTCTCCCTCGAGGGCGTAGTCACCGGTGACGAGGCTGGTGGGCGCGTGGCACCAGACGCAGCCACGGCGCACGCCGTGCTTGTCCGAGGCCGAGTCCACTGCGGCCGCGAGCGACGCGAGGTACGAGGGGCGGGTGGCCGAGCGCGAGTGCTCTGACTCCGACCAGTAGCCGTGGATCGCCTTGTGGCAGGTGGCGCACTCGCGCGCCGGGGTGTAAGGCCCGCCGGCGGCCGGTGCCCCTTCGATACGGGGGACGGCGGCTGCCGCGGCCGCCGCCAGGACCACACACGCGAGCCGCGCACGTCGCAGCACGATCTGATTCATGGGCTCCCTCGCAAGAGTGCGTGGAGTATATAGCCAACAAACCCGCTGCCCCGCGTGCTTGTTCCCGCCGCCGCGACACTGGAGAAGGTTCCGCGTGGTAGGCTCCCCGGCGTGTCGGCCTTGAGCCCCTGCCCGACCTGCTCGAGTCCCCTCTCCCCGGACAGCCGCTTCTGCGGATCCTGCGGTCAGCCGATTTCACCCTCGTCCGCGTTCCCGACGGCGAATCAGCCACACGGCGCCGACCCGGCTTCGCGCCGCCCGGCCCCGCCCCTCTCCGCCCCGCCTCAGGCACGGTTCCTTCCGGGCTTCCTCCTCGCCGGCCGCTACCGCATCGCAGGCCTGCTAGGAAAGGGGGGCATGGGGGAGGTCTACCGGGCCGACGACTTGAAGCTCGGGCAGCCCGTCGCCCTCAAGTTCCTGCCGCCGGGATTCGACGCGAAACCCGAGAATCTCCAGCGCTTCCTCCATGAGGTGCGGACCGCACGCCAGGTCTCCCACGCCAACGTCTGCCGCGTCCACGACGCCGGCGAGGCCGACGGACAGCACTTCCTGTCGATGGAATACGTCGACGGCGAGGACCTGGCATCGCTCCTCCGCCGGATCGGCCATCTTCCGAAAGACAAGGCGATCCAGATCGCCCGGCAGCTCTGCGCCGGCCTGGCTGCGGCGCACGAGATCGGCGTCCTGCACCGCGACCTGAAGCCCGCGAACATCATGATCGACGGCCGAGGGCGGGTGCGCATCACCGACTTCGGCCTCGCCGCGTTCGCCGGGGAGATCGGCGGCCGGGAGATCCTGTCCGGCACGCCGGCGTACATGGCGCCGGAGCAGTTGGCTGGACGTGAGGTCTCCGTCCGCAGCGACCTCTACTCCCTCGGTCTGGTCCTGTACCAGTTGTTCACCGGCAAGCCGGCCTTCAGGGCGTCGTCCGTGGAAGAGCTGCGGCGCGTGCAGATGGAGACGACGCCCGCGTCCCCGTCGAGCCTCATGGAGGGATTCGACCCGATGGTGGAGCGGGTCATCCTTCGCTGCCTGGACGCGGATCCGTCGCGCCGGCCGTCCTCGGCCATTTCGGTCGCCGCCGCGCTCCCCGGCGGCGATCCGCTCGCGGCCGCCCTCGCCGCCGGTGAGACCCCGTCTCCGGAGATGGTGGCCGAGGCGGGAGACAAGGCCGCGGTATCACCGGCGGTCTCCTGGAGCGCTCTCGCCGTGTTCTTCGCAGCGCTCATAGCCTTCGTCGCGCTGTCCTCCCGCACGTCGCTCTTGGGAGTGGCGCCGCTCGAGAAGCCCCCCGAGGTCCTGGCCGAGCGCGCGAGAGAGATTCTCACGCAGGCGGGCCACACACGAAAGCCGGCCGATAGCCTCTTCGCCTTCGAGGCGAATCGCGACTACCTCGAGGACTTGCTGCGGCGAGCGGGGGCCGGCGCCTCTCGATGGGACACCCTCCGGGCAACCCCGCCGAGTGGAATCCTATTCTGGTATCGCCAGAGTCCAGCACCGCTGGCGCCGCTGAACGGAGCCCTGATTGCAACGTGGCTGGAGGACCCTCCGGACTCTGCGCCGGGAATGGCGAGGGTCGGCCTCGATGCCGACGGACGGCTGATTTCGTTGCTCGTCGTTCCGGACGAGCATACGCCGCCAGGCGCGGCTGCGCCGGAGCCGGACTGGGGAGCTCTCCGCCGCGCGACCGGTGTCGATGTGACTTCGCTCGTGCCCGTGCCCCCGGAATGGGCGCCGCCGGTCTTTGCGGATCGTCGCGCAGCCTGGACGGGGTCGTGGCCCGGGAAACCGGACGTACCGCTCCGGATCGAGGCAGCCGCGGCGGGTGGCAGGCCTGTGGCGCTGCGGATCGTCCTGCCGTGGACCCGCCCCGCGGAGCAGCCGGAGCCGCAACGAGGCTTCTGGCATAGAGCCTCGCAGCTGATGCACGTACTCTTGCCCGGAGTGGTGGTCGTGGCCGCCGGCTTCGTGGCGTTTCGAAATGTGCGCCGGGGCCGGGGAGACCGCCGCGGCGCGCTCCGCCTCGCGCTGTACCTCGGGGCCGCCCGACTGCTGTGGTTCCTCGGGGCGCATCACGTGGCCTCGACCGCCGAGCTCGACCTGTTCATGTCGCACCTCTCCCACGCCATGTTGTTTGTCGGGCTGGCGTACATGTTCTACCTGGCGGTCGAACCCTACGCCCGCAGGCTGTGGCCACGGATCCTGGTCTCCTGGGTGCGGATCCTCGACGGAGGCTTCCGCGATCCCCTCGTGGGCCGCGACCTCCTGGTCGGTGCCGCTGCCGGCGCGTTGATAGCGCTGGTGAGCCGGCTGCAGTTCTGGATCCCCGCGGCGCTCGGGGGAACGTCGGCGCTCCCGACCTTCGGTCACTGGACCTTCGAATCGCTCCGGGGAACCGTGCCCGCGTTCGTCTCGATCGTGGGCATCCATACCCAGGCGCTCTTGGAGATCATCTTCCCGATGACGTGGCTGCTCATCTTCCGGTTGTTGCTGCGACGCACCGCTTTCGCCATCGTGGCCACCTCGGTGCTGGCCTCGATCCTGTTCTACCCAGAAACGGGGAGCATCTCGGGATACGTCGTCGGATGGGCCTTCAGCATGGCGCTCTTCTGGGTTGCTCTGTTCAGATTCGGTCTTCTGGCGTTCGCTGCGCTCTATTACGTGTTCAGGCTGCTCGACCGGCTGCCGATGACATTGCAGCCGGCCGGCTGGTACCAGGGCGCGATGCTTCTGGCGCTCGCCTTCATCGTTGCCCCGGCGCTCTATGGGTTCTGGACCTCCCGGGCGGGACGGCCGCTGTTCCGGGACGAGATCCTCGAACCGGCGTCGCAGCGGTGAGACGCGTCAAGGGCCTCAAGGTGGAGAACTGGCGCCGCTAGCGGAGGAATTCGGGTAAGCTTCCCGCCTCCGGAGGGGACCATGGAACGTCGCGGGTTTCTTGTTCGCACCGGCCTCGCCCTGGGCGCCTCGGCCTTCTCCCCGCAGGCCCTGTCGCGCGCGCAGGCAGCAGTCGACGACGTGCCCGATCTCTCGTCCTGGGACGCCGTTCGCGCCCAGTTCGACGCCCTCGATCCAAAGATCGTCCACATGGCGAGCTTCTTCCTGGCCTCGCACCCTCGCCCCGTCCGCGAGGCGATCGAGAGACATCGCCGCGCCCTCGACGCCAATCCGATCGGATGCATCTTCGGCAACGAGGAGCGGCTCGAAGGCGAAACACTCGCGGCGGCGGCCACCTACCTCGGCGTCCAGCCGACCGAGATCGCCTTGACCGACAGCACGACGGAGGGGCTGGGCCTGCTCTACGGCGGCTTGAGGCTCGCCCCCGGCCAGGAGATCCTCACGACGACCCACGACCACTACTCGACCGAGACGGCGCTGCAACTGCGCGCCGAGCGGACGGGCGCCAACGTGCGACGGGTGGCGCTCTACGCGAAGCCGTCCGCCGTTTCAGTCGACGAAGTCGTTGGCAACCTGACGAAGGCGATTGGCGCGCAGACGCGCTACGTCGCAGCGACCTGGGTGCATTCATCGACGGGGGTCAAGCTCCCCATCCGCGCCATGGCCGACGCCCTCGCCAGCGTGAACGCGAGACGCGACGCCAAGGAGCGTGTGACCTTCTGCGTCGACGGCCTCCACGGCTTGGGGGTGGAGGACGTCAAGCTTCCCGACCTGGGTTGCGACTTCTTCATCGCCGGGTGTCACAAGTGGCTCTTCGGCCCGCGCGGCACCGGCCTCGTGTGGGGCCGGCCCGACGCCTGGACCAACGCGCAGGCCACGATCCCGACCTTCAGCTTCGAGGCTTACGAGATGTGGATGGGCGTGCGGCCGCAGCGCGAGCTACCCGTCTCGGTTCACATGTCACCCGGCGGCTTTCATGCGTTCGAGCACCGCTGGGCGCTTCCCGTGGCCTTCGCCTTCCACGAGCGGATCGGCAAGCCGCGGGTCGAAGGACGCATCCATGCGCTCAACACACAGCTCAAGGACGGCCTGGGCGCTATGAAGAACGTCACGCTCTACACGCCCCGAGACCCGGCGCTTTCGGCGGGAATCGTCTGTTTCGACGTTGCCGGGATGTCGGCCGAGGATGTGGCCAAGAGGCTCTTCTCGCGCGGCATCGCCGCGAGCGTCACGCCCTACAAGACGCAGTACGCGCGGCTGGCGCCGAGCCTCGTGACGTCCGCCGCCGACGTGGACCGCACCCTCGCCGAAGTCCGCGCGTTGGCCGGCTGACCTGCGATCGGGGCCCGCCCGCGCCCGACCCGCCGGCCGCGCTCTTCAAAAGTGCTATCGTTCGCCGGTGCCGCGACAAGGGCCTACAGCGTGCTGAAGGACGCCGCATGATCGGCCGCACGCTGGCCCACTACAAGATCACCGCGGCGATCGGCGCCGGCGGCATGGGCGAGGTCTACCGCGCCGCCGACATGAAGCTCGGGCGGGAGGTCGCGCTCAAGCTGCTGCCCAAAGCCTTTGTGTCGGACCCCGAGCGGCTGGCACGCTTCGACCGTGAGGCGAGGCTTCTCGCCTCGCTCAACCACCCGAACATCGCGCACCTCTACGGCTTCGAAACCGTGACTTTCGATGACGCGACCGCGGTCCACTTCATCGTCATGGAGCTGGTCGAGGGTGAGGACCTGGCCGAGCGTGTGAAGCGCGGCACTTTGCCCATCGACGAAGCGATCACCATCGCGAAGCAGATCGCCGAGGCCCTGGAGGAGGCCCACGAGAAGGGCATCGTCCATCGCGACCTGAAGCCCGCGAACGTGAAGCTGACGCCGGACCGCAAGGTGAAGGTGCTCGACTTCGGCCTCGCGAAAGCGTACTCGGTCGACCCAGCGAACAGCGGGTCGCCGGACCTCTCCCACTCCCCCACGATGACGCGGCAGGGCACCGAGGCGGGAGTGATTCTGGGTACCGCCGGGTACATGTCGCCGGAGCAGGCCCGCGGTCGAGCCGTGGACCGGCGGGCGGACATCTGGGCCTTCGGCGTCGTGCTGTTCGAGATGCTGACGGGCACTCGCCTTTTCGCGGGCATGACCGTCTCGGACACGCTCGTGGCGGTCCTGACGCGCGACATCGATTGGACGGCGCTGCCCCCCGGGACGCCGGCGGGCATCCGCCGCCTGCTGCTGCGGTGCCTCGACCGGGACCCACGCACGCGCTTGCGCGACATAGGCGAGGCGCGGGTCGCCCTCGACGGCCTGGCCGCCCATCCCCGGGAGCCGGAACCGGCGCCGGCAGCGGGCGGGTCCAACAGGATGAGCGTCGCCCTCGGCCTGGGCCTGGGCCTCGCAACCCTGGGACTGGCGTGGGCCTACCTCACCCGCCGTCCGGCAGCCGAGGCCCGCGTGGTGAAGCTGTCCATCCTGCCGCCGGACAAGGCCAACTTTGCCGGCGTCGCCGTGTCGCCGGACGGCCGGTGGCTCGCCTTCACGGCGGCGACAGGTGGCAAGGTCCAGCTCTGGGTGCGGGCGCTCGATGCCACGGAGTCGAAGGCTCTCGGCGGCACGGAAGGTGCCACCTTGCCGTTCTGGTCGCCCGACAGCCGCGCCATCGCCTTCTTCGCGAACGGCAAGCTGAAGAAGATCGACGCCGCCGGTGGGGTCGTCTCGACCCTGTGCGACGTCGGGGTGGCCAACGGCGGCACGTGGAACCGGGAGGGTGTGATCCTGTTCTCCCATCTGGGCGGCGCCGGAATCTCGCGTGTGTCCGCCTCGGGTGGCGACGTGGCCTCAGTCCTGCGGGTCGACCCGGAACACCAGGAAACGGACTATGCCAATCCCTTCTTCCTGCCCGATGGCCGGCACTTTCTCTACAACGTCTTCGGCGGGCAGAAGGAGGTCCGTGGGGTGTACGTCGGCTCGCTCGACGGGGGCGTGCGCCAGCGGTTGGTCAGCGACCACACGAACGCCGTGTATGCGGCATCGACCCCCACCGGAGGGTTCCTGCTCTTCGGACGGGACGGGGCACTCGTCGCCCAGGCGTTCGACGCGGGAACGCTGCAGCTGAAAGGCGAGGCATTCCCGATCGCCCCACACCTGGGGACCAATTTCGACACCACGGCCGGCGGCGGCGGGCGGCGGCTCGTCTCCGCGTCCGACAGCGGTGTCCTCGTCTTCGATCCCCTCCCCGACCGACAGAGCAGTCACCTGGTCTGGGTGGATCGCGCTGGCCGTCCGACCGGCGCGCCAGACCGGATGGAGAACGTGAGCATGGTGCGGCTCTCGCCCGACGGCAAGCGCTATGCCGTATCCCGACTCGACTCCGAAACGGGCAACGGGGACATATGGGTGTCCGATGTGACCGGCGGCAACGCGACACGTCTCACGTTCGATCCCGGGAACGACACTTTTCCCGTCTGGTCGCCCGACGACGGCCGGCTCGTCTGGGCGTCCAACCGAGGAGGGAGGTTCCGCCTCTACCAGAAGGCGGCCAGCGGATCCGGACAGGACGCGCTCCTCCTCGAGTCCGATCTATACGTCTTTCCCACGGACTGGTCGCGGGACGGCCGCGTGATCCTCTACCGCCAGGTCGATCCAAAGACGAAGTACGACATCTGGGCCCTGCCGGTCGGGCCGCAGGCCGGCGACCCGAAGCCGTTTCCCTTTCTCAAGACCGAGGCCAACGAGGGGGCGGCCGTGTTCTCTCCCGATGGGCTGTGGGTGGCGTATTCCTCGGACGAATCGGGCAGGTACGAGGTATACGTCCAGGCCTTTCCGGCAGGCGGCGGCAAGCGGCAGGTGTCGACGGGCGGTGGGATCGCGCCGCAGTGGCGGAGCGACGGGAGCGAGCTCTTCTACCACGCGCTGGACGGGACACTGATGGCGGCGGCGGTCGAGCACGGGGCGGGCCTCGTGACCAGCCCGCCCGCTCCGCTCTTCGAGTTTCGCCCGAGCGGCCCCCTCATCACGCCGTACTACGGGGTCGCCCCCGATGGACGTCGCTTCCTGCTGAGCACGATCGTGGACACCATGCCGGGGGCCGCGTTCACGGTCGTTGTCAACTGGACCGTGGCGCCGAAGGAATGACCCGGTCTCTTCAGTGGCGCGGAGAGGTCCGACCTTGATCGGCCGCACACTCGCCCACTACCGGATCATCGCCGCGATTGGCGCGGGCGGCATGGGCGAGGTCTACCGCGCCACCGACACGAAGCTCGGGCGGGACGTCGCCCTCAAGGTGCTGCCGGCCGAGATGGCTTCGATCCCGACGCGGGACGCGTGTCACGCTGAGGCTGCGCATGCCTGACTCGAAGCGCCGAACACGTCGTCCTCTGAGCGCCGCGGCGGTGCTGGCGGTGCTGGCCACCGGCTCGCACGCCACGGCCGCGGCTGTACCAGCTCGGGCGCCGACCTTCAAGCGCGGCATCAGCATCGGACACTGGCTCGCGAAGATGCACGACGGCGAGCCATATGGAGCGCCTTCCTTCAGCCGCAACGATGTCGTCTGGATCGCGCAGCGTGGGTTCGATCACATCCGCCTTCCGGTCGACGGGCGATTGTGGTGGCTCGCCGATGGTTCGCTGGACGAGGCGAGGGTCGCCCCTTTCGTGCAGGCTCTGGAATGGGCGAGAAAGAGCGGGATGGGCGCCGTCCTCGACATGCACTTCCTCCCGAGTGGCGCCTATGATCCGAACAGTCAAGACCTTGCCGTCTTCACCGACGCCGCGTCGCGACGCAAGGCCTCCACGTTCTGGAACCGTATCGCACGCCGCTTCGCGCGTGAAGGACCCTACCTACGGTTCGAGCTGATCAACGAACCGATGGCGCCCCGCAACGAGCAACTCAACACCTTGAATGCCGCTCTGCTCGCTGCCATACGTGAGTCCGATCGGGAGCGTGTCGTCTACGTCACGTCGAACCAGTCGAGCGCGTTCGCCACCCTCGACGAACTTGCCATCCCCGACGATCCGAAGGTCGCGATGCTGGTGCACTACGACGAGCCGGCGGTGTTCACGCATCAGCGGGCGAGCTGGAAGCTGTGCCCACCCGACATGCCCCTGGTCCTGTTTCCCGGAAAGGTGCCGGATATGTCCGGCTTCGTCCCTCCCGGGCACTTCGCCGCCAAGGCGTCTCTGACCGAACTCAAGGCCGAAGACGTCGACGCCGCCTTTGCCGAGGCAGCCGCGTGGTTGGCCCGGCACGCTCCCGGGAAGGAAGTCTATCTGGGGGAGTTCGGCGTCTATGAAGCCGCGCCCGCGGAGTCCAGGCGCACCTACATCGCAACCGTGCGCGCCGCCGCGGAGCGGCATGGCTGGGGCTGGGCTGTCTGGGACTACAGGAGCAGCTTCGCGGTCCGCGCTCCGGACGGGACTCCCACGCCCGTGCTGGAGGGCCTGTTCCCCGCTGGTCCGCCGGGCGGGCCGGCGCTCCAGGAGCCCTGACACCGACTCTCGATTGAGTGCCGCCGGGAGGAAGGGCCGCGGCCGCTCGCCAGACGCGTCGAGATGTCTGTTAGTATCAGCTAGTTAAGGCATGTCCGCCAGGCTTGATCGGCGACACAGTCACACGTATCATGTGTCCATGAAGAACGTGACCATCGCGCTCGACGAGGCGACCCTGCGCGATGCCCGGCGAATCGCAGCGGAGCGGTCGACTTCGCTGAACGCCCTGATCCGGGATTTCCTCGAGCGGCTCAACCTGCGCGAGTCGCACGCTCGGGGGGCGCGCCGTCGCATAGCGGAGCTATGTCGAGACTCGAAAGCCGAGGTCGGCGAGCGCGACTGGACCCGTGACGAGCTCCATGAGCGTTGACTGCTTCCTCGACACCAACATCCTCGTGTACGCGATCTCTTCGGCCGAAGCAGATGCGGCCAAGAGGACGAAGGCGCTGGACCTCGTGAGGCGATCCGACTTCGGCCTCTCGGCCCAGGTGCTCCAGGAGTTCTACGTCACGGTCACGCGGAAGATCCGCAAGCCGTTGGCGCCGGAGCTTGCGGTCGCGCTGATGGACGAATATCGCGTGTTCCCGACCGTGCCAACGGACTATCCGCTCATCGTGTTGGCCGTCGAGCTGTCGCTTCGATACGGCATCTCCTACTGGGATGGGGCCATCCTCGCGGCTGCGGAGGCCCTCGAGGCCCCCATCCTGTACACCGAGGACCTGAATCACGGGCAGCGCTACGGCCCGATTCACGCCGTCAACCCCTTCCTCGAGACTTGAGAGGAGCAGGGGCCACGAGTCTCGTCTGTCAGTCGACGAACTCGTATCGGACTCTCATGCGGTCGTAGACGGAACGGGCTCGCTGGTCCCGCGTGAGGAGCCTCGCTCCCGCATGTCGTGCTGTCGCGGCGATGAGGGCATCGTAGATTGCCCCCCGCGCGAGGCCCGTCCGGGCCGACGTCTCCACGAGCGCCAAGTGAGCGCGGGCGGGAAGGACCAGCGGAGCTTCCGGGAACCGCTCGGAGAGAAATGTCGCCACCAGATCCGCCGGCGCGCGGTGGGGCGGCGGGAGCCGCGTCAGGACCGAATAGGCCTCGACGAGGACGTGTGCCGGCACGCGAGGCTTGCGGGCGAGTGCCGCGGCTGCCGACTGGTGGCCCTCGTGCCAGCTAGCGAAGCCCGCCACGACCACGGTCGTGTCGACGGCGATCACCGGCGCGTCCGCTCGATCGTCGCCCTCACGAGATCATCGGTCAGGGGTGGCAGCTCTTCGGCCGGTACCGCGACCCGGCCTCCGGCGCGCCGCGCCAGAGACATGGGCACAGACGCCGGCTCGATCTCGATCCGCCCGTCCCGCTCACGGATCTCGACGACCCTCCCCTGCTCGAGGCCGAGGCGATCGCGCAGCGGCTTCGGGATGACGACACGGCCGGCGGAGTCGATGGCAGATTTCATGTCAGAATTATGCCATCCGTATATTTCCGGCAAGGGCAATCAAGGCGCCAGCTGCATACGGCGGAGTAGATCCTGAAAGCGGGGATCGGGATGCAATGGGGCGAGTTCCGGCATCACTTTCACCAGGACGAGCATCCCAGAATGCTGTTCGTAGCCCTTTTCCAAGTCCTGCATAGCAGCGTCGCGGCCGCCCAAAGCCAGAAGCGCTGGCGCGAGGGTGCCCGCCGAAGTGAAGCGCAGCGAAGTGGGCGAACGAACTTCCGCCAGGAGACGGCGTGCGCCAGCGGCATCTCCGGAAACGGCTTCCGCCTGAGCTACGTCCGATTTCATCCAGGGGTTGTCGCCGCTTAGCGCCAGGGCCTTGCGAAATTCAGCGAGGGACTCCGGGTAGCGTTTCTGCTCGCGCAGAGCGATGCCCAGGGCCCGGTGCGCCAGGACAAAATTGGGGTCCATTTCCAGCGCTCGGCGCGCCTGCTGTTCCCCCTCTTTCAACCGCCCGGCGTACACCAACAGCTCTGCGGTGTCCGTGTTCAAGATGAGCGAGAGCGGGTCGAGTTGCCGGGCACGCTCGATTTCCCCGATGGACTCCTGGGTTCTTCCTACCGCAATCAGGCAGAAGGCGAACCACTGATGCGCGGTGGCGTAGTTGGCGTTCAGCTGCAATGCACGGCGGAATTCTCGCTCGGCATTCGGCCAATCCCACTCGTAGTGCATCATGACAAAAGCTAGCGAGGTATGCGCCTCGGCCAGCGATTCATCCAGCGCTATGGCTTTCTGCGCGGCCTGTTTGGCGCGGGGCATGGCCTCGCTGCGCGGCATTTCCGCATTGGGCATCGAACCGAGCAGTGCGTAGGTGTCGGCAAGGCCGGCGTAGGCTTCCGCGTAGTTCGGCTCGGCAGCGAGTGCCCGTTGAAAATTGGCGATCGCCCGGACGTAGTCAGCCTCGGTTCGCCGATTCCAGAAATAACGCCCGCGTAAGAAGTCCTCGCGCGCTTCCACGTTGGTGACCCGAGGGTGAACCGGAGCGGAGACCTCTCGCGGGAGAAGGTGGGTGGAGACTTCGCGGGCAATCACACCGCTGACTTCCGTTTCCAGCGGCAGGAATTCGCGGGCGTCGCGCTCGAAGCTGTCGGCCCAGAGATGTGTTCGATCTCGGGCGCGGATCAATTGCGCGGCGATGCGGATGCGCCCGCCTTCGCGTCGGACGCTGCCTTCCAAGAGGAATTCCACACCGAGCTCGCTTGAAATCTGCTGGACATCGGCGCGGGCACCCTTGTAATGCATGGCCGAGGTGCGCGCAATCACCCCCAGCCGGTCCGGGTTCATGCGGCTCAATTGCGTGAGGATTTCCTCGGTGAACCCGTCGCTCAGGTAATCCTGCTCCGGGTCGCCAGTCAGGTTCTCAAAAGGGAGTACCGCGATGCTGATGCGGGCAGGGATTCCCGGGTCGACCGGGCGGCTTCCCCACCAGACGAAGTACCCCGCGGACAGAAAGAGTCCGGCGAGAGCGACACGGGCAACCCATCCCCGGTTCCGGCTGGCGGGTGGCGCAGGCGCTGCGACGGAGGCCGCAACGGGCACCGGGGCCTCCTGTCCCACAACCCGTACGGCGGCTACAAAGCGGTAGCCGCTCTTGGGGACTGTTTCGATGAATTCGGCGCCCATCTCGTTCTGGCCGAGCGCCCGGCGTAGCAGGAAGACGTTTTGAGCAAGGTTGCCCTCTTCAACAAAGCTGTCCGCCCAGATGCGCTGAAGAAGGGTCTCCTTGTCCAACAGGTGACCGGCGTCTTCTACCAGGACTTGGAGTGTGTCGAAGGCTTTCGGCGGTAAAGGCACCGCCTCGCCACCGCGCAGGAGGCGGCGCTCCCCGGGCAGCAGCCGGAAGGGGCCGAACTCATAGAAATGGCTCTCCCGCAAGGACATGGAGACCTTGAGAAAAACCTGATCAGAAACCAATGCCGCCCGAAAGACCCCCCACGTCATCTGGATCAGACTCTTCAGCGTTTGGGAGGGCGCGCAGGATGCACCTGGTGCAGGGGTCACCCGCTCCTTGGGCATTCCCGCTCTCGAAAATAACTATAGCCGAAGAATCTCTCCAGGCACAAGGTGACGAAGCGTCCACGACCGGTAAGCCAGAGGTCTATGACCCACGTGAACCATAAGGGGAGATTACACATGACCTATAAGGAGAGATTCACCCTCGTTCTGTTCGCTCTTGTCGTGGTAGCGGCCCCATCCGCGACAGCCGATTCGTTTACGGTAGGAATTAGTTTGGGTGCTGATTTCTTGGGGAACGGATTCAGCCAAGGAAATACGTCTTCTCTCCCCATTTCAGTGGGCCAGTCATTCAACGGACCCGTATTAGGTCCTACAGTAGGTGGTGGCGCATCGGTGGGCGCTAGCGCCTCGGCGGGTCCAGGTCACCTCGGATTGGCGGCCGATTCCACGATGACTGTGCCGAATTTCACCTTCGCAAGCGGGTCCATCGCTGGTGCTTCCAGCATTGCCGCCTTCTCTATGGACTTTGTACTCGGCGGACCGCCGGGTACGTCCGGTACCTTCATACCGGTCACTCTCAATACGGTCCTGACGGGATCTTTTGGAACGAACACCACGAACGGGCCCGGTGTGGGTGGCCTCGTCAACGGGAGCGCGACCGCCGGGTTAATCTCGAATTCGGGGCAAAGCGGAGCCTTCAGTCTTGGTCAGCTCTATGTGGACAGCGGACGCGGCTTTTCAGAGTCGGGGGTTTTTGGCGGGCCCTTTGTCTCTCCAGTCTTCAGTGAACGCGTGGGTGACCCGTTCACGGTCACCATGGGTTTCCAACTCGGTACACTCGCATTTGTAACCCCCGGCACCTACGGCGGCGGTGGACCGGGCTCGGCCGATGCGTTCGGCGACTTTTCGCATGCCCTCGGCTTCCCCACCTCGGGATTCGTTTTCAATCTACCTGATGGCTTCACGGTCGATTCATTGGATGGCGCGGTCGTGCACAATCAGTTTGTTCCCGTGGGAACGATCGTCACGCCGGAGCCGAACGCTCTCTTCTTGATGGGCTCCGGCCTCTTTGCTCTGGGCGGCAGGATTGCCTTGCGGCGGAAGCGCGAGCTCTATTAGCTGCCCGAGAGCCGTGCCCTGTCGGTGCGCCTGACATCCCGGGCGGCCCGCTCCACGCCGTTCTCGCGACGCTGCTATAGAATCGGCCCTCAGGCCAGCCTTCCACGGCACCGCCCACGTTCGTCCCTTCGCCCAGGTCCGGAGGAGTCCGACGGTGATCGGCCCGACGCTCGCGCACTACCGGATCACGGCCGCGATCGGAGCCGGAGGCATGGGCGAGGTCTACCGCGCCACCGATACGAAGCTCGGCCGCGACGTGGCCCTCAAGGTGCTGCCGCCCGAGATGGCTTCCGACCCGGAGCGGCTCGAACGCTTCCAGCGCGAGGCGAAGGCACTCGCCGCCCTCGACCACCCCGGGATCGTCGGCGTCTACTCCGTCGAGGAGGCGGGCGGCGTCCACTTCCTGACCATGCAGCTCGTCGAAGGCCAGTCGCTCGATCGCCTCATCTCCGGCGACGGGCTCCCGGTCGACCGGATTCTCGCGATCGCCATGGCGCTCGCCGACGCGCTCGCCGCAGCTCACGACAAGGGCATCGTTCACCGCGACCTCAAGCCCGCCAACGTGATGGTTACGAACGACGGCCGAGTCAAGGTCCTGGATTTCGGCCTCGCCAAGCTCACGGGTGCGGCCGGCGGAGCCGAGGTCGACTCGGAACGGTCCACCGAGATGCGAACGCGGGAGGGCGTCGTGATGGGAACGATGCCCTACATGTCGCCGGAGCAGGTCCAGGGCCAGCCGGTGGATCAACGGACGGACATCTTCTCCCTGGGCGTCATCCTCTATGAGATGGCCAGCGGGCGGCGGCCCTTCCAGGGTCGTTCCTCGGCCGCGCTCGTTTCGTCGATTCTGCGCGACGCGCCGCGCCCGCTCGGCGATGTCCGGCCCGATCTGCCGGCGAAGTTCACCGAAGTCATCGCGCGCTGCCTCGAGAAGGACCCCCGAGCACGCCCCCAGACCGCCGAGCATCTCAGCCACGAGCTCGAGGAGCTGCGCGGTGTTCCGTCGGGGAGGCCGACACCCGTCGGGACCCCACGCGGCCGTCGTCGGCCGGCGGTTGTCCTGGTGGGCGTTGTGGCCGCCTTGATGGCGGTCGTCGCCGGAGTCTGGCGGGCGCGCTCCCCGTCGGCCACCGAGGCCAGCCTCGCCGTTCTTCCGTTCGCGAACGGCGGCAGCGATCCCGACACGGAGTATCTGAGCGACGGCGTCACCGTGGGCCTGATCAACCAGCTCTCGGAACTGCCCGCACTCAAGGTCATGTCGCGTCTCAGCGTGGAGCGATTCAGCAAGGGCGCTTCCGACCCTCTCGCCGCGGGTCGCCTTCTCGGCGTGGCCTCCATCCTCACCGGCAGCCTCGTCGTTCGGGGTGAGAGGCTGGTGATCGACGCCGCGCTGCTCGCCGTCTCGGATGGGCACCAGCTCTGGGGCGATCGCTTCGAGCGCGGCAAGGGAGACCTGCTGACAATCGAACGTGAGATCGTAGGAAAGATCGGCGAGAGGCTGCGGGTGAAGCTCGCCAATGACCCGGACCATTCGGCCGCGGCCGTCGACCCCGAGGCGTACGACCTCTACTTGCGGGGCCGCTACGTGATGCTGGGCACGTCCGACGACGGACCCACGCGCGCACAGGAGTTCTTCCGCCGCGCAATCGAGCGCGAACCACGCCTCGCCATCGCCTACGCCGGTCTCGGCGACAGCTACGTCGACCAGTCGTGGCTCAATTCGAAGGACCGCGGGCAGACCGTGCCCCAGGCGAAGGCCGCGCTCAAGAAGGCCATCGAGCTGGACCCCCGCCTGTCGGAGGCGCACGTGCTCGCTGCCCAGATCGCCCAGGACTTCGACTGGGACTGGCCTGCGGCGGAAGCCGCCTACGGGAAGGCGATCGGGCTCAACCCCGGCAGCGACCTGGCCCATCGCGAGTACGCCAGCTACCTGTTGATCATGGACCGGCCTGACGCTGCGATCGCCGAAGCCCGCACCGCGCAGTCGCTCGATCCCCTCTCGGTGTATGCCACCCACCAGTTGGCCTTCAACCTGATGGCTGCGGGGCGCCTGCCCGAGGCGGCAACCCAGTTCCGCGCTGCCATTGAGCTGAACCCGACGTGGGTCTGGGGAAGCATCAAGCTGAGCCTCACCTACGCCCTCATGGGAGATCGGACGAAGGCGCTCGCCGCGGCGGCGCGCGCGGACGAGCTGCTCGGGAAGAAGGCCGGGAGTCCGCTCGCGCAGAGCTGGCTGGCCTGGACCGCATACCTCTGCGGCGACCCGACACGTCTGGAGCAGACGCTCGCTCGGCTCCACGACCAGGCGCGGACGACCTTCGTCGACCCCGCGGTGCTTGCCGAGCTGTATTATCCAAAGCGCGACCTCGATCGCATGTTCGAGTCTCTCGAACGAGGCTACGACGCCCGCTCTCCTCTGTTGGTCCACCTGGGGATTCAGGGGAGGTTTCTCTGGAAGGACATCGCTCGGGACCCGCGCTACCTGAGCCTGGTCAAGCGCATGGCCTACCCGCCCGCGCGGGCGAGCCGTTGAAGCACGCCTCGTGATCGGCCAGACACTCGCCCACTACCGCATCAGCGCCGCGATCGGGGCCGGCGGCATGGGCGAGGTTTACCGGGCCACCGACACGAAGCTCGGCCGCGACGTGGCCCTCAAGGTGTTGCCGGGGGAGATGGCGTCGAGCCCGGAGCGCCTGGAGCGCTTCCGGCGCGAGGCCCGGGCCCTTGCCGCGCTCGACCACCCCAGCATCGTCGGCGTCTACTCCGTCGAGGAGGCGGACGGCGTCCACTTCCTCACGATGCAGCTCGTCGATGGCGAGCCCCTCGACCGGCTGATTCCGACAGGTGGGCTCCCGGCTGACCGGATCCTCGACATTGCCACGGCGCTCGCCGAGGCCCTCGCCGCCGCGCACGACAAAGGCATCGTCCATCGCGACCTGAAGCCCGCCAACGTCATGGTGACGAAAGAAGGACGCGTGAAGGTCCTGGACTTCGGCCTCGCCAAGATCGGCGGGTCCGGCGACGGGTCGCAGGCCAACTCGGAGCTGCCGACCGAGATGCGGACGCGCGAGGGCGTCGTGATGGGGACGATGCCGTACATGTCTCCGGAGCAGGTCCAGTGGCGGACCCTCGACCACCGGTCGGACATCTTCTCTTTAGGGGTCATCCTCTATGAGATGGCCAGTGGGCAGCGGCCGTTCCAGGGCCATTCATCGGCCGAACTCGCGTCCGCCATTCTGCGTGACACCCCGCAACCACTCGGCGAGCGGCGGGCCGATCTGCCCGAAGGGCTCGGACGGGTGATCCAGCGTTGTCTGGAGAAGAGCGTCGTGGACCGCTTCTCGTCGGCGCGAGACATGCGTGACGGGCTGCGGGATGTGACGGCTCCGACCTCGCGCCCCCTGACGAGGGCGGATTCTGGTGCGGCCCGTGCCGACGAGGGGTTCTGGGTCGCGGTGCTGCCGTTCAAGTACACCGGCGGGAGCGCCGACCTGACCGCCCTCGCCGAAGGCCTGTCCGAGGAGATCGTCACGGGCTTCTCGCGTTTCTCGTATCTCCGAGTCATCGCGCGCGGCTCTACTTTGCGATACGCCAATGAGGCCATCGACGTGCGGACGGTCGGCAAGGAGATCGGCGCCCGCTACCTGATGGAAGGGAGCCTCCGCCAGGCAGGCTCGGTGTTGCGCGTCTCGGTGCAACTCGTCGACACGACTTCCGGCGCCAACCTCTGGGCAGAGACCTACGACCGTCCCTTCCGTCCTGAAGACATCTTCGCCCTCCAGGACGACCTCGTCCCCCGCATCGTCTCCACCTGCGCCGATTCCTTCGGCGTGCTCGCGCGGAGCATCAGCGACGCGGTCCGAGGGAAGGAGCCTGGCCAGCTCAGCCCCTATGAGGCGCTCATGCGCGGCCTCGGGTATCACCACCGCCTGAACCCCGTCGAGCATGCGGAGGCGCGTGCGGCGCTGGAGAGGGCGGTCGAGCGAGCGCCGGCCAACGCCGACTGCTGGGCCATGCTCTCGTGGGTCTACTCCCACGAACACGGCCACGGCTTCAACCCCCGACCCGGTTCGCTCGAGCGGGCGCTTGCGGCCGCCCGGCGTGGCGTGGACATCGCCCCCTCCAATCACTTCGCCCATCTGGCCTTGGCGGTCGTTCTGTACTTGCGCAAGGAGCTCCCCGCGTTCCGGAGCGCAGCAGAGCGCGCCATCTCACTCAACCCGATGGACGGATCCGCGCTCGCGTACATCGGCCCCCTGATGGCCAGCAGCGACCCGGAGCGCGGCTCAGCCCTCATCCGTCGGGCGATGGAGTGGAACCCCCATCATCCCGGCTGGTACCGGGTGGTCCTCAGCATCATCGAGTACGGCAAGGGGAGCTACCGCGAGGCCGTGGACGAGGCCGTGAAGGCCAACGCGCCTGACAACTGGGCCACGAACGTGGTGCTTGCCGCAGCCCACGGCCAGCTTGGTGATCTCACGGCCGCACGAAATGCCCTGAAAGACCTGCTCGCCCAGAAGGACGCCTTTGCCCAATCGGGTGGGGCGCTGATGGGGAAATGGTTCGATTCGCAGCTGGTCGGGCATTTCATGGAGGGCTTGCGCAAGGCGGGGCTGGACGTACCGGCAGCCACCGGAGCGAGCCTCGAAACAGACAGCGCGAACCCGCAGGCGGCTGGAGGTGGCGCCACTTCGCGACCCTCGGAGAAATCCCACGAGGCCGCGGTCGCGATCGCGGTGCTGCCTTTCTCGGACATGAGCCCCGCGAAGGACCAGGAATACCTTTGCGAGGGGATGGCCGAGGAGATCATGAACGCGCTCGTCCGGATCGACGGGATCCGCGTGGCGTCGCGGATGTCGGCCTTCCGTGCGGGCCGTGACGGCGGCGACCTGCCGGCGATCGCACGCGCCCTCTCCGTCAACCACGTCCTCGAGGGCAGCGTGCGGACGTCGGGCAGCCGGCTTCGGGTCACCGCCCAGCTCACCGACGTCGCGAGCGGTTACCACCTCTGGTCGGAGCGATTCGACCGGGAGGCCGCGGACGTTTTCGCCGTCCAGGACGAGATCGCCGCGGGTGTCGTCGAGGCCGTGAAGGCCCGGCTCGCTCCGGGCGCGCACACCGTTCACGCCCGTCCGCATGTCCGCAACCTCGAGGCCTATCGGAGCTACCTGAAGGGGCGGCACCTTCGGTACGCGAGAGAGGACCACGGCGGGGCCATTCGCGCGTACGAGGAGGCCATCCGCCTCGATCCGACTCATGCGCCTTCGTGGACTAGCCTGGCGGAAACCAAAGCACTCGCGGCTCTCTTCGGCGCGATCCCGGCACGCGAGGCCTGCGCGACCGCGAGAAAGGCGCTGGCGACCGCAGTAGGACTGGAGGGAGAGTCGGCGGACAGCCTTCATGGCGAGGGCTGGTTGGCTTTGATCGAACGACGATGGCCGGCGATGGAAGCCGCCTGGCGCCGAGCGATCGAGCTCCAACCCACGCACCCGTTGGCCCTGGGCTCGTTCGGGATCAGCCTCTGCATACGCCAGAAGCTCGACGAGGGATTTCGCCTCTTGGAGCGCGCCCGGGAAGTCGATCCGCTCGCCTCCTTTCCCTACATGCTCACGGGATTCGCGTTGCTGTGCGGTGGGAAGCCACAGGAGGCCCACCGTTACGCCGAGGACGCGCTCTGCTTCGAGAAGGAGGACGCCTCGGCCCTGTTTTGCTCGAGCATGGCGAAGGTCGCCCTCGGGCAACTCGAAGAAGGCATCGCGACTGCGGAGCACTTCGTCGCGGTATCGCACCGCGGGGGCTCCTCCCTCGGTCTCCTGGGGTGGGCACTCGCGATCGCAGGACGGAAGGGCGAAGCCCGGACACTCCTCGAGGAGTTGCGAGCGCGGCCGGCGGCGGCGCCCACGATCGTGTCCGAGGCCTGGCTGCTCGGCGCGCTCGGAGAGATCGATGCGGCCTTCGAGGTGCTCGCTCGGGCAGAGGACGAGTACCAGGCCTTCCTCTACTACACCGGGTTGCCCGGCTTCGATCCGTTGCGCGCGGACCCGCGATTCGCGGCGCTGCTGGAGCGGCTGGGGCTCGTTCCGAAAGGGTGATGGCCCTCCGCTCGACGTCCTTCGACTGCTACCTCTTCTTCTGGTAGGTCCCCACCAACTCCGCGTGGGCGATCACGTGTCCCTTCATGGCTGTCTCGATTTGCGCCTTCGTCGCGGCGCCCAGGTCCGGGAGCACGACGTCCAGGGCGAAGAGCTTGTGGAAGTAGCGGTGCCGGCCTATCGGCGGGCAGGGACCTCCGTAGCCGGTGCGCTTCCAGTCGTTCGTGCCCTCGCGGGTGCCCGCCGGCAGGTCCTTGGACGCGACGGCCTCGGGAAGCCCTCGTGTCGGCGGCGGGAGGTTGTAGAGCACCCAGTGGACCCAAGTCGTCTTCGGGGCCTTGGGATCGGGCGCGTCGGGGTCGTCCACGATCAGCAGGAGGCTCTTCGCGGCCTCGGGAACGCCCATCCAGTCGAGGGCGGGCGAAAGGTCACGACCTTCGCAGGTGAAGAGGGCGGGTATCTCTTCGCCCGGCGCGAAGGCCGGCGAACTCAAGGCGAGTCCCATCTGATCCTCTTTTCGACTGTACGCGTCGGCCCATTATGCGACCCTCAACGGCTTGATGCGCTGGACCGCCGTCTTGATGGCCTGAGCCGCATCCCGCAGATCCACGGCACGCTGCGCGTTGAGCCAGAACTCTGCCGAGTTGCCGAACAAACGCGAGAGCCGAAGCGCCATCTGCGGACTCACGGCCCGACGCCCCCGCAGGAGCTCGTTGATGGTCTGGCGCGAAACGCCCAATGCCTCGGCGAGGCCGGAGATGGTAAGACCGTAGTCGGGGAGGAAGTCCTCCCGAAGCATCTCGCCCGGATGGGTGGGGCGGATCCTCCTCTGGCCAGTATTCGGAATGCTCATCTCACACCTCGTCTCAGTGGTAGTCGGCGATCTCGACGTCATAAGCGTCCCCGTCGACGAACCGGAAGCAAACGCGCCATTGATCGTTGCCGGCTATCAAGTGCTGTCCCTTCCGGTCGCGTTCGAGCGCGTGCAATCGGTTGCCGGGAGGGACCTTCAAGTCGTCGAGGCAGGTGGCCAGGTCGACATACTCCAGCTTTCGCGTCGCTCGCCGCGCGATGTCCGACGGGAACCGCCGCGACCTGCCGGTGGCGTACAACTCCTGGGTGTGGCTGTCCGCGAACGTCTTGACCACCAGACCAAATGTAATCTGTCACGTGACACGTGTCAAGGGCACTCCCGCCCGCTGGCGATGGATTGACGGGCAAATGTCTCGCGGCAGACAGTGGCGCCGGTTCCACCGCATGTCCAACCTTGATCGCACGGCCAGCGAGATCCCGGCGGGACGGCGTTTTCTGGGCGGTCTCGTCGCCACCGTCGGCACCCTCGCGCCAGGTTGTGCGGCACGCGTATCGGCTCCTCGAACCACCGTGGCCGCAGCTCCCAACTTGCGCCGCCGCGCCCCGCGGTAGCAGCGTGCCGAGGCTTCAGGCAACCCGCGGCTTGACGCGAGCCTCCACGCGCTTCCAGGTCGTCCGCCGGGAGAGGCGGAGCTCATAGTCGGACTGCAGGTCGAGCCAGATCTCGGGCGACAGTCAGGGCTCTTCCGATCCGGCTGCCAGGACGTGGGGGATCTGCTTCGCGGCGGCGGGGGTGAACTGGAGAAGGCACCGGAAGGCCGCGGCGTGGGGCCCCGGCGCCGGCCGGGGCGCGATGTAGAGCGCAGCCACGAGATCGCGCCAGCGCAGGAGCTCACGCCGCAATCCCCGTCGGCTTCGCGTGGCGACGGTCAGGTCGACGAGGCGCAGAACGCGCTCGTAGGTTCTCTGGAGCGAGGGCCGGTTCTCCGCGGCGAGGAGACTCGAGGCCCGGTTCATCTCGTTGGCGATCATCAGGATCTGCTGGTCGAGATCGAAGCGCGCCCAGCGCTCGGCCGTCAGCGACGCGTGCTGGGTCATTCCAGGGGCTCGCCCCGACCGATCAGCGCGAAGGTGATCTCGCGCACCCTCGCCCGCGCGTCCTCGCCCTCGATGAGCATGCTACGGTTGCCCTGCGCCGGCCGGATGTTGATGAGCGACGTGTACTCGATGCAGCCGTCTTCTCCACGCCCCGGATAGTAGTTGGCGCCCCAGAGGTCGTCCTGCCGACTGCCCTTCTCGAGGAGCAGGGCCTCTTCGTCGGCGTGGAGCTCGCCGCCCACCGCAGCCACGCCGCGGGCGACGTCCACCACGTACTTGACCATGTCCTCGAAGTGTCGCTCCACCAGCCGCCGAAGCTCGGTGCGGTCGAGGCGGGTCTCGACGAAGACGATGTCGGGCTCGGAGTTCTCATCCGTCATCAGCGCGGGGTCCCATTCTATCCCGGGCCGCCAATTCCGGCCCGAGTCCTCTCCTGGAGCGATGCGGTACAATTCCCGCTCAAGCCAGCCGTCTGCGTTCGAAGCACTTCATCCCTTCGCGCAGGTCCGGAGGCCCCCAATCCTGATCGCCCAGAGGGTCGCTCACTACCAAGGCCGGAAGTGTACGTGGTGCCGTTCCCCGGGAGGGGACCCAAGTCCCAGGTCTCGACGACGGGAGGGTGGCTGGCCCGTTTCAGCCGCAAAGAATTGTTCTATGCGACGCTGGCGAACCGGTTGATGGTGGCCGAGATTCACACGGAACCGAGCTTTGGCGTGGGTTCCGTTCGGTCCTTGTTTCAGCTGGATTTCCCGAATTGGACGAACTCAGCTCCGCTGTATCTGGCGAAGGTCCTGATCGGCCAGACGGAATCGTCGCCCATCGTGCTCCAGACGGGCGCCAGGCCGTAGATCCTTGGGACGACGCCTCAGGCCACGCACGTCCGGACGCGCGCCTCGACGCGTTTCCACGTCGTCCTCCGCGCGAGGCGAAGGTCGTAGTCGGACTGTAGCTCGAGCCAGATCTCGGGCGACACCCCGAAGTACTTGCCGAGCCGGAGCGCCGTGTCCGCCGAAAGAGCGCGCTTGCCGTTCAGGATCTGGCTGATCCGGTTCGCTGGCACCGCGATGTCCCGGGCGAGCGCGTTGGCGCTGATCCCCAGGGGGCGCATGAACTCCTCCCGGAGAATCTCGCCTGGGGGAATCGGGTCCAGCTGCTTCCTGCGCATTACATCACCTCAGTGGTAGTCCACGATCTCGACGTCGTGAACTCCGTCTTCCCGCCAGCGAAAGCAGATCCGCCACTGGTCGTTGATCCGGATGCTGTACTGACCCTTCCGGTTTCCTCGGAGGGCCTCGAGGCGGTTGCCCGGTGGCACCCTCAGGTCTTGAAGGACCCTCGCCCGGCTCAGGTAGAGGAGCTTGCGTCGGGCGGGCCGCTCGATCGAGCGAAACCGCAGCACGAGCTCGTCATGGAACAGGGCTTCAGTCTCGGCGTCCTTGAAGGACCTGATCACCGACCCCCAGGCTAGTACGCATTACGTCATGCGTCAAGGCGGCCGCGGTGGCAACGCCGAGGTAGAATCGCCGCTCACCACCTCACAGACGCGGAGGAGACAGATCCTGATCGGCCAGACCCTCTCCCACTACCGGATCACCGCCGCTATCGGCGCCGGTGGCATGGGGGAGGTCTACCGCGCCACCGACACGAGGCTCGGCCGCAAGGTGGCGCTGGCCCGGCTTCTCGCTTCGCTCAACCACCCGTGCATCGCGCCTGAGGGTCGGAACTGAGATGACGCTGAACCCCGGAACGCGACTCGGCCCCTACGAGATCATCGGCCCCATCGGCGCGGGCGGAATGGGGGAGGTGTACCGCGCGCGACACGCGCCTCGAGCGCGACGTGGCGCTCAAGATCCTGCCCGACGAAGTCTCCGCCGACGCCGAGCGCCGTGCCCGCTTCGAACGCGAAGCCAAGGCTGTGGCGGCGCTGTCGCACCCGAACATCCTCGCTATCCACGACGTCGGAGACCACGAGGGCACGGCCTTCGCCGTCATGGAGCTGCTCGAAGGCGAGACGCTGCGCGATCGTCTTTCGGGTGGGACGTTGCCGGCCCGCAAGGCGGGGGAGATCGGCGCGCAGATCGCCCGCGGCCTGGCCGCCGCTCGCGAGAAGGGCATCGTCCACCGTGACGTGAAGCCCGAGAACGTGTTCATCACCACGGACGGCCGTGTGAAGTTGCTCGACTTCGGCCTGGCGCGCCAGGAGCGGCCGGCCGAAGACGGCACGCGCTCGCCGACGCGGACGCGAGGGACGGACCCGGGCACTGTGCTCGGAACCGTGGGGTACATGTCCCCCGAGCAGGTGAAGGGCCTGCCGGCCGACGCGCGCTCGGACATCTTCTCGTTCGGCGCGGTGCTCTTCGAGATGCTCACGGGGCGGCGCGCTTTCAAGCGGGACACGGCGGCCGAGACCATGACCGCTATCCTCAAGGAAGATCCGCCGGAGCTGCTGAGCGCGAGCGGCGCATTGCCTGTCGGCCTCGACCGGATCGTGCGCCATTGCCTGGAGAAGCAGCCCGGGGAGCGCTTCCAGTCCGCGCGCGACCTGGCCTTCGACCTCGAGGCGGCCTTCGGTTCCGGCGCGAGCGGCCCCGCTGGTCCGGCGGCGTCCGCGGCGCGAGCGCAGCGCTGGTGGCCGCTGGGCGCGGGGCTCGCCCTGCTGGCCGCCGGCTTCGGCGTGGGTCGGCTCGGCCGCGGCGCCCGCGCTACGGGCCCTGCGCCCACCCTCTTCACCCAGATCACGGATCTGCCCGGCCTCGAGAGCCACCCCAGCCTCTCGCCAGACGGCCGAAGCCTCCTCTACGTGAGCGACGCGCGCGGGAACGACGACGTCTACCTGCTGCGAATCGGTGGACGGAAGCCAATCAATCTCACCGAGGACTCCGCCGACGACGACAGCGCCCCTGCCTTCTCGCCCGACGGCAGCCAGATCGCCTTCCGCTCCGAGCGTGCCGGCGGCGGGATCTTCGTGATGGGCGCCACCGGCGAGTCGGTCCGACGGGTGACGGACTACGGGTTCGACCCCGCCTGGTCGCCCGACGGCCAGCAACTCGTCGTCGCCACCGAGCCGCTGCGGGATCCCATGTCCCGGAAGGGCGGCAGCCAACTCTGGGCGGTGCGGACGACCGGTGAAGGCAAGCGCCTGATCAGTGAAGGCGGTGGCATGGGCCCGAAGTGGTCGCCCGACGGCCGCTGGGTCGCGTATTGGGCCGTGCGTCCGTCGACGTGGCAGCGCGACCTGTGGACGGTGGCCGCAGACGGATCGGGCGCCAAGGCCGGCGCGATCGCGCTGACCGACGATGCATCGATCGACTGGGGCGTCGAGTGGTCCCCCGACGGCCGCTTCCTCTACTTCTCGAGCAACCGCGGCGGCACGATGAACCTGCTGCGCATCCCGATCGACCCGCGTTCCGGGGCTGCGCTCGGAGCGCCGGAGCCGGTGACGACACCGGCCGCGTGGGCAGGCGGCCTGAGCTTCGCCAAAGACGGGAG
>JBGPYB010000168.1:0-9902 GCA_041493035.1 Vicinamibacteria bacterium
CAGCGGCGACAAGCTCCTGGGCGGCCCACAGGCGGGGCTCCTCGCCGGGAAGACACCGCGCGTCGCTGCGATGCGCCGGAACCCGCTCTACCGCGCGCTCCGGGTGGACAAGATGACCCTCGCGGCCCTCGACGCCGTGGTCGTCGACCACGTGAGCGACCGCGCGGCCGAGCGCGTGCCGGCGCTTGCAATGGCATCTCTGGGCGCCGAGACCCTGCGGGCCCGCGCCCAGGGATTCGCCGAGCGCGTCCGGGCGTTGGGCTCCGGCCTCGAGGTGACCCTGGCCGAAGGTGCTTCGGCCGTGGGCGGTGGTGCGGCTCCGACGCTGCGCCTCCCGACGACGCTCGTCACCTTGGCCCACCCCTCTCTCAGCCCGGACCGGCTCGCCGAAGCCCTTCGCGCCGGCGCCCCCGCGGTCGTCGGGCGTGTCGGCGACGGGCGCTTCGTCCTCGACCTGCGCACGGTTCCTGTAGAGAGCGAGGGCGAACTCCTGGAGGCGCTCCGCCGGGCGGCGGCGCCTCGATAGCGCTCACCCTTGTCGCGGCGGTCCTGGGAGCTCGCCGTGGCCCTCCTCGCGACCGCGGTGGCCCGAGCCATCGTCCTGACCCTGGGGCTCTCCGACCTGTGGGACACCCCCTTCGTGGGCCACATGGTGCAGGACCTTCGTACGTGGCACGACTTCTTCGTCAAGGCTCGGAGCGGTCTCACGCCGTATGTCGACTTCTCGAAGGAGTACCCCGTGGGCGCGGGGGTGCTCTACTGGGCCCTGGCCCCTTTCGTCGATCCGGAGGATCTTCGGCAGACGGTGTTCGTCCACGGTCTCGCGATGGGCGCGGTCGACCTCGTCAACACGGTCCTGATATACCGGCTCTTCCGGGACAAGAACCCGGAACAGGCTCTCGTATTCACGCTGCTCTTTTCCTTGAACCTGACCACGCTGTTGCTCAGCCCGATCCGGTTCGAGAGCGCCCTCGTCCTTTTCGTGTTGCTGGGCTATGGAGCCTCGACGCGAGGGAGGTCCATGCGGGCCGTGGCCCTCTGGGGCGTCGGCTTCTGGATGAAGTGGCTTCCCGCCTTCTTCATCGCTGCCCAGGAGTGGCGGGCGCTCATCGTCGACCGAGCCCGCTGGCGCTGGCCCCGAGCCATGGCCGTATTTCTGGCCGTTGCCCTCGCGATGAACGGGCCGTTCGTATGGGCCGCGTGGCGACACGGGTCCTTGGCACACTTGATGGCGCCTTGGAAATTCCACATGGAGCGCCCGCTCTACTGGGACACGCTTCTCGGCGTGGGACAGATCTGGCTCGGCCCGCTGCCTTGGGAACGCCACGGGAGCTGGTGGACGTTGGGGCTCGTCATTCTGGCGCTCGTCGCGCGTCCCCGGCTGCGCCTCGAGTACAAGGGCGTCCTGCTCTGCATCGCTGCCACGGTCTTGAACCGCATCTATTCCGCCCAGTTCCACCTCTGGTTCTACCCGTTCCTCCTTCTGGGAATGATCACGGAGAGCGAAGGACGGCGGCGACAGCTCCTGTCTCTCGCCGCCCTACTCGACGTTCTGAACGTGATCGTCTTCCCGCTCTCGTTCACGCTATGCCTGGATGAAATCGGCGGTTTCCACCCCTACGCAGCGGCCGCGAACGGCGGCCCGTGGACGGTCGTCTTCTCGGCCGCGATCGTCCTGCGCACGGTGGCGCTCGGGGCCCTGGCCGCGCTCCTCCTGAAGACCAGGGAGGCCGACGTTTGAGTGGGGCCGTCAGCGGTTGCGGGGATCGGGGCACGATGGCATCATGCCGCGCCCATGCGCAGCAAGACCCTCACCATCGCGCTGCTCCTGACGCTCCCGGCGGCCGGATCTCCGGAGACGGTGTCGCGGACGGTGGGCCAGGTCACGATGGTCGCCGATCTGAGCCAAGCGACGCCTGGGGGTGTCGTCGTCGTCCATCTGCGGTCGCGTCATGGCCTCGGCGCCGTGGATGCCATCTTCGACGGCCGACGCGCTCCGGTCTACGATTCACCGCAGGGGCCAAGGGCTCTGGTCCCGGTCCCCGTAGGTACCCCAGCCGGCCCCGGCACCCTCGGCTTCGAGATCATGGCGCGAACGGGCCGGCAGCGTGTCCCCATCGACATCAGTATTGCGCCCCGCGACTACGCATCGAGGACAGTGACACTTCCCGAGACGAGACGCTATCTCGCCAGCCAGCCCTCAGCGACCCGGAACAGCCGCCAGCTCCTGACGATGCTGCGCACCGAGTCGCCGCTCGCACTTCGGCGTGGCCCATTCAGCAGCCCGGTGACTGCGCAGCCTGTCGCCGACTCCTTCGGTGCAGCGCAGACCTACGTGGGCGCTTCAACAGTGGAGTACCTCACCGACGGAACCTTTGGCGAGTACCATCGTGGCCTCGACTACGAGGTGCCCATCGGCACCGTTGTGCAGGCCCCGGCGGCTGGGACCGTCCTGTTTGCCGGTTACATGTCGATACCTGGGGCTGTCGTGGTCCTCGACCACGGCCAGGGGATCGTCAGTGTCCTCGCCCACCTCTCGCTGGTCGACGTTCACGAAGGAGACGTCGTCGAGGGCCGCGGCCCGGTCGGCGCCTCGGGGGAGAGCGGCCTCGTCGCGAGCCCCCGCCTCCAGTGGCGGCTGTACGTTCACGGCGTGGCTGTCGACCCCCGGGTGATGTCGGGACTACCGGACTGACCCGTGCGGGCCGGGGGGCAAGCCTACAACAGCGACTCGGCGGCGCGGCGGGCGAGGGTAAGAACGGCGCCGGGAAAGACCCCCAGGCCGAGGACAATGGCCACCGAGAAGGCCAAAGCGAGGCGCGACTCCGCCGCGACGGGAGCCCAGTTGTCGTCCCCCACGGGCTCGCGCATGTACATCGCCATGACCACCCGAAGGTAGTAGTAGGCCGACACGACACTCATGAGGACGCCGACGACGGCGAGGCCCGTATAGCCGGCGTTCACGGCGGCGGCGAAGAGATAGAACTTGCCAACGAAACCGGCCGAGACCGGCACGCCTGCCAGGGAGATGAGGAACACCGTCAAGGCCGCCGCGAGCGCCGGCCGGCGCGACGCCAAGCCGGCCATGTCTCCCAGGGAGAGCGGCTCGCGGCCATCGCGAGTGAGGGCCGCCATGGCGCCGAAGCCGCCGAGGTTCACCGCGGCGTAGCCCACCAGGTAGAAGAGGATCGCGGAGGCCGCCAGCCGGGGCGCGGCGACCGCGGCCGTGAGCAAGTAGCCGGCGTGGGCCACCGAGGAGTACGCCAGCATCCGCTTCACGTTGCTCTGTGCCAAGGCTCCCAGATTGCCGATGACCATCGTCAGCAGGGCCAGCACTGCGATGGCCGGCTGCCAGTGGTCGGCCAGAGCCGGCAGAGCCGTTCCCAGGACGCGCATCAATGCGCCGAAGGCGGCCGCCTTCACACCGGCCGCCATGAAGCCCGTCACCGTAGTGGGGGCACCTTCGTACACGTCGGGAGCCCACATGTGGAAGGGAACGCTCGCGACCTTGAAGCCGAAGCCCACGAGGAGCAGGCCGACGCCCAGCACGGCCATGCCGCGGCTGCCGGCGTCGGGGCTCGCGAGCGCCTGCGCGATCCGGTCGAGGGACGTACTTCCTGAGACGCCGTAGAGAAAGGCCACACCGTAGAGGAAGAATGCCGAGGAAAAGGCGCCGGTAACGAAGTACTTGAGGGCCGCTTCCTGGCTTTCGGGGCGGCGACGGTCGAAGCCCGTGAGAGCGTAGAGGGCCACCGACATGATCTCGAGAGCCACGAAGAGCGCGATCAATTCCGTCGCGGAGACGAGACCGAGCATCCCCACCAGCGAAAAGAGGGTGAGGGTGTAGTACTCCCCCCGTTCTTCCCCGGTCTCTCGAAGATACGAAGACGACAGAAGGACGCCGACGAAGCCGATCCCGACGATGAGTGCTTCGAGAAAGAGCGCGTAGGCGTCGGCCACGAGTGTCCCGCCCAGGACTGCACTGCTTCCTTCCTGCGACACGGGGGCCAGGAGATAGACGGCAATGGCGGCGGCAGCCAGGCCGAAGAGAGAGATCGGAACCGCAGGGGCTCGCTTCCCTTTCGGCGTGAACGCCTGAGCGAGAAGCACCACGAGCCCGGTCACGGTGAGGATGAGGGCCGGAAGGATCGGGCGGAGGTCGAGCCCCGGGTTCATCGCGCTGCCTCGCCGGGGGTCGTCGCCGCTCTCGGTGCCTGCAGGGCTTCCGGCCGTACTTCCGTCGGGAACGGCTCTGTGTGGCCGCGTACCTGACTGATCAGCGCGTCTACGGAGGGCTCTATCTTCCTCGTGAAGGCCGGGCTGGCGACGCCCATGAAGAGGGCCAGGGCGACCAGCGGAACGAGTATGACCGCCTCCCGGAGCGACAGATCCGGGAGCGACCGGTTCTCCTCGTGGGTCACCTCGCCGTACAGGACCCTCTGGACCATCCAGAGGATGTAGGCGGCGGAAAGAATCACCCCGAGTGAAGCGGCGACGACGAGGCGCCAGTCGAGGCCCCAGGAACCCACCAGAATGAGGAACTCTCCGACGAAGCCATTGAACCCGGGGACGGCGATCGACGAAAGGCAAACGAGCAGGAAGAGGGCCGAGAACCAGGGCATGACGCTCTTGATGCCGCCGAAGTCCGCGATCAACCTCGTGTGGCGGCGGTCGTAGAGCATGCCGACCATGAAGAAGAGCGCGCCGGTCGAGATGCCGTGGTTCAGCATCTGGTAGACCGAGCCCACCACCGCGGTGCTCGTGAACGACGCGATCCCTAGCATCACGAAGCCGAGGTGGGACACCGAGGAATAGGCCACGAGCTTCTTCATGTCGGGCTGAACGAGCGAGACGAGGGCGCCGTAGATGATGCCGATGACCGCGAGCAGCCCGATCGCGGGGGCGAAGCGCTGAGCCGCGCTCGGGAAGAGCGGGATCGCGAGGCGCAGAAAGCCGTACCCACCCATCTTCAGGAGCACACCGGCCAGAATCACCGAGCCCGCCGTCGGCGCCTCGACGTGGGCGTCGGGGAGCCACGTGTGGAAGGGCCACATCGGTACCTTGATGGCGAAGGCCAGGGCGAAGGCCAGGAAGAGCCAGGTCTGGAGACCGATGTCGATAGGCCGTTCGGCGAGCTTCAGCAGGTCGAAGGTGTGGAGGCCGCTTTCCCGGTACAGTACCAGGAAAGCGACGAGCATCAGGGTGCTCCCCGCCATCGTGTACAGGAAGAACTTCACCGCCGCGTAGATCCGGCGCTCGTGCCCCCAGATCCCGATGAGGAAGTACATCGGGATCAGCATGGCCTCCCAGAAGATGTAGAAGAGGAAGAGGTCGAGGGCGCAGAAGACGCCGAGCATCCCCGCTTCGAGAAGCAGCATGAAGACCACGAACTCGCGGACGCGGTCGTGGATGGAGTCCCACGATCCCAGAAGAGCGAGAGGCGTCAGGAACGTCGTCAGCAGGATGAGCCAGAGGCTGATGCCGTCGATCCCGAGCTTGTAGGCGATCCCGTAGTCGGGGATCCACGGATGGTTGACTTCGAACTGCATCCCCGCGATCGGCTTGAAGTCGCGGACCAGGAGGAGCGAGAGGAGGAAGAGCGCTGTGGTCAGGCCAAGGCCGACGAGCTTCTGGACACCGACGTTCTGCCGTGGCGTCAAGGCCACGACGATCGCCCCTGCGACCGGCAGCAGGATCAGCAGGCTCAGGATCGAGGCGGGGGTCGTCATGCGTGCCAGAGGAGGTAGCCCAGAAGCGCCACGGCGCCTCCGAGGATGACGAGGGCGTAGCCCCGCACGAGGCCCGTCTGTACGAAGCGCACACGCTTCGAGACGGCGTCGGTCACGCTGGCCGCACCGTTGACGATGCCGTCGATGAGGCCGACATCGAAGCGCTTCCAGAGGAAGCCGGAGCTGCCGTCCACCACGACCCGCGACGCGAACCAGTTGTAGGCGTCGTCGACGTAGTACTTCGCGTCGAGGAGGCGATAGAGGGGACGGAACCTGGAGGCGATCTTTTCGGGGACTCCCAGGTAGATCACGTAGAGGTAGAAGGCGCTCACAATGCCGGCGAGAGCCGTGACCGTTGCCAGGGCGGGAAGAAGCCAACTGTGCTCCGCGCCCTCGTGCTCGGTGAGCCGGACCGCCGGCGCCACGAACTCCGGAATGCGGATGAATCCGGCCGACGCAGAGCCGAGGGCCAACAGGCAGAGGGGCGCGAGCATCGTCCAGGGAGACTCATGGAGGTGGTGCTCGGCCTCGTGGTCGCCGCGGAACGAACCGAAGAACGTCATGAAGAGGAGGCGCGACATGTAGAAGGCCGTGAGCAGCGCCGTGAAGAGGCCGATGGCGAAGAGCCACGTCCGGCCGCCGCTCAGGGTCGCGCCCAGGATCTCGTCCTTGCTGAAGAACCCGGCCAAGGGCGGGATTCCCGCGATCGCGAGGGTGCCCACGAGGAACGTGCCGAAGGTCCACGGAATCTTCCGCAGCAGTCCCCCCATCTTCCGCATGTCCTGTTCGCCGCTCATGGCGTGGATCACGGAGCCCGAGCCGAGGAAGAGGAGCGCCTTGAAGAAGGCGTGGGTGAAGAGGTGGAAGACGCCGACGCCATAGGCTCCCACGCCGCAGGCCAGGAACATGTAGCCGAGCTGGCTGACGGTCGAATAGGCCAGCACTCTCTTGATATCGGTCTGGACGAGGGCCACCGTCGCGGCCATGAGAGCCGTCGCGGCACCGATGGAGGCCACGACCGCGAGCGCCGTCTCTGAGCGCGCGAAGAGTGGCGAGAGGCGCGCCACCAGGTAGACGCCGGCTGTGACCATCGTCGCCGCGTGGATCAGGGCGCTGACGGGAGTCGGACCTTCCATGGCGTCGGGGAGCCAGACATGGAGCGGGATCTGCGCGCTCTTGCCCGTGGCGCCCACGAAGAGAAGCAGACAAACGACGGTGAGGCTCCCGAACACGCCCATGGCCTCCCGAGGAATGCTCGCCGCATGCTCTGCCAGTTCCACGAGGTCGAGGGTCCCCCAGGCCTGAAAGGCCAGGATCATCCCGAGGATCAGACCGACATCCCCGATGCGGTTCACGATGAAAGCCTTCTTGCCCGCGTCGGAGGCGGTCTTCTTCTTGAACCAGAAGCCGATGAGCAGGTAGGAACAGAGGCCGACGCCCTCCCACCCCACGAAGAGAAGCGGCAGGCTCCCCCCGAGGACCAGCAGGAGCATGAAGAACGTGAAGAGGTTCAGGTACGAGAAGTACTGGACCCGCTCCTCGTCGTGGGCCATGTAACCCAGGGAGTAGATGTGGATCAGCGCCCCTACGCCCGTGACCGTCAGGATCATCACCGCCGAAAGGGGATCGAGGAGCAGGCTGAACGGGATGCGGAACGCTCCGGCCTCGATCCAGGCGAGGCCCTCGGCCATGGTCCCCTGTTTCCCGAGGACCGGCTGGGCGAAACGCAGGCCTCCGTCCCCCGCTTGCGTGTGGAGCATCGAGACGACAGCCCAGACCGAAAGCGCAAAGGAGCCGAGCACCGTCGCACAAGCAAGGATCGCGGCGCCGCTTTCCTCCTTGTCGCGCTTGATACCGTCGCCAAAGAGGGCGAGAACCGTGAAGCCTCCGAGGGGGAGAAGGAGGATCAGCCAGGGAACGACGAGGTGGGCGTTCTGGGAGATGGTGTCGATCACCGGGTCACCACTTCAAGGTGTTGAAGGCGTCCACGTCGAGGGTGTCCTTGCTGCGATGGAGCGCTATGACGATGGCAAGCCCCACCGCGGCCTCGGCCGCCGCCACCGTCATGACGAAGAAGACGAGGATCTGCCCGTCGAGAGCGCCCTGGGCGCGGCTGAAAGCCACAAACGCGAGGTTGACGGCGTTCAGCATCAGCTCGATGCACATGAAGACGGTGATGATGTTTCGCCGGAGGAAGACGCCGACGACGCCCAAGGTGAAGAGCCCCAGGCTCAGGTAGATCGCGTGCTGGACGGGGAAGGTCACAGATCCTTCTTGGCCAGGGCCACGGCGCCGACGAGCGCCGAGAGAATCAGGACCGATGTCGCTTCGAAGACGTAGAGGAAGCGGGACGAGAACAGGAGTTGGGCGACACTCTGGGTCGTGGCCTCATAGCCCGCCGGAGCCGCCGCGTGACCGTGGGCTGCGATCACCGCCCCGACCTGCACGACGAAGAGAAGACCCAGGAGGATCGCAACCCCCTTCAGCACACCGCGCGGCCCGTCTCCTTCCTCTCGTCGCGGAACGTTCAGAAGCATCAAGACGAAGAGGAACAGGACCATGATCGCACCTGCGTACACAATGACCTGCAGCGCCGCGATGAACGGCGAGCCCAGCAGACCGAAGATCGCCGACAGGGAGCAGAGGGTCACGATCAACGAGAGGGCGCTCAGGATGGGATTTCTCTGGGCCACAACGCCGACGGCCGAGGCCAGCGCCAGTCCAGCGAACGAGTAGAAGAGGATGGCTTCGAGCATCAGTGGACCAAGGCGACCCACGTCGCGGTCGCGAGGACGTTGACCGCCGCCACGGGGATGAGGACCTTCCAGCCGAAGTGCATGAGCTGGTCGTACCGGAAGCGGGGCAGCGTGCCGCGCAGCCAGACGAAGAAGAAAAGCATCGCGGCGACCTTGCCGACGAACCAGAAGAACGAGGGGCCGACCCCTGGAATCCCCGAATGCCACCCGCCCAGGAACAGGTTCGAGACGAGGACCGCCACGGTGATCATGTTGATGTACTCGGCCATCTGGATGAGGGCGAACTTCATGGACGAGTACTCGGTGTGGAACCCCGCCACCAACTCCGTCTCCCCCTCGGGGAGGTCGAAAGGCGTGCGGCTGACCTCGGCGGTCCCCGCGATCAGGTAGACGATGAATGCGAGGAACTGTCGGCTTGGGGACGCGTTCCAGTTCCAGAAGCCGCCCGCCTGGGAATTCACGATGTCCGCGACCTTGAACGACCCGGCGAGCATGATGATCCCCACCCACGAGAGGCCGAGGGACAGCTCGTAGGAGAACATCTGGGCCGAGGAGCGGAGGCCGCCCAGGAGCGTGTACTTGTTGTTGGCCGCCCACCCCGCCATCACGATGCCGTAGACGCCCAGGGCCGTGATCGCGAAGATGAACAGCAGGCCCACGTTCAGATCGGCGACTTGAAACGAGATCTCACGCCCCCGGAGCCATTCGGGGAGCAGGTCCCAGGACGGCACGCGCTGGGGCGGACCGTAGGGAATGACGGCGATCGCCGTAAACGCCGTCGCGATCGAGACGATCGGCGCCGCGACGAAAGCCCAGCGGCTGGCCCCCTCGGGCATCGCCTCTTCCTTGAAGAAGAGCTTGATGCCGTCGGCGATGGGCTGGAGCAGCCCAAAGGGACCCGTGCGGTTGGGCCCCAGGCGGAACTGCATGAACGCCAGGACGCGCCGCTCGAGGTAGGTCATCCCGGAGAAGACGACCAGGAGCACGTTGATCAGCACCGCGACCTTGACGACGGCGATCAGCAACTCCTGGTACAGGGGGCTCATCGGCTCACCGCCTGGGCGGCCAGGGCTTCGGCGAAGGTCGCCGCCGTCCGCTTCCACGAGCCCTTCTCGCGGATGTAGTACTCGTACTCCTCACGGAACTTCGCGATGGTGGAGAGCGCCGGCGCGATCGCCGCATCGCCGAAGGGGCAGAGGGTCTTGCCGGCGATCGAGTCGCAGACCGTCAAGATCGTCTGGAGGTCCTTCTCGGTCCCCTGCCCCGCCTCGATGCGCATGAGGAGTCGCAGGAGCCAGCCCGTCCCCTCGCGGCACGGCGAACATTTACCGCAGGACTCGTGCTTGTAGAAGTAGGTCAGGTTCCGCGCCAGGGCCACCATGCTGCGGGAGTCGTCGAGGACGATGCAACCGGCCGA
>JBGPYB010000163.1:0-10330 GCA_041493035.1 Vicinamibacteria bacterium
CGTCGCGAAGTCGATCGCCTTCCGCGTGGGCAGCGGCGTGCCGCCGATGCGATCGCGCAGCGTCTCACCCTCGAGCAGCTCGGAGACCACGTAGGGAGCACCCTCATGGGTGCCGATGTCGTGGACCTGGAGGATGTTCGGATGGTTCAGCGTGCCGGTGGCCCGCGCTTCCTGCTCGAAGCGGCGCAGGCGGTCGCTGTCGTCAGCGAGCGACGGCGGCAGGACCTTGATCGCGACGTCGCGCGAGAGGCGCGTGTCGCGTGCCCGATAGACCTCGCCCATCCCCCCGGCGCCGAGGGGCGCAATGACGTCGTAGGGCCCGACCTTCGTGCCGACCGTGAGCGCCAATGTGCGGCGATCTTAGCAGAGGCCCGGGGCGTCGCGTTCAGGGCGCAATCCGCACGACGTCGACGATCTCCTGGCCTTGGGCCGCCCCAGGTTCGGGGATTCGAAGCGTTCGTACAATGGAGTCCTCAGGACAACTCCGTGCTCCTGGTGGTCAGCGACCATCCCTGCTCGGTCGAGGAGCCGAAAGGCGGCAGCGTGCTTCCCAGCCGCTTTCACGGGCCAAGGGGGCAGCGCATATGCGTACCCTTCTCGAGCGCGGAGGGTCGCACCGGCGGTCCGCACCTGCGTACAATGAGAAGGGCGCCACACTCGCGAGCCCGATTCCACCGCGGTGTTGAGGTTGCCGGAAGACTGGAGGCTGGTCATGCGCGTTGAAACGGTGGCACTCTCGGTGCTCTTCATTCTTCCCTTGTCCTTGGCGCACGGCGGCGCCGCAGTTGCGGCTCCAGCCGATCCAGCGGCGACCAACTTCACTCTCACGCCCCTTGCCCTCCCGGGCGCTCCGCCCGACGGAGTGTTCCTCGATTACCTGGCGGTCGACCGTGCCCGGGGCCGCGTCTGGGTGCCCGCGGGCGGAACGGGGAACGTGGACGTGATCGACACGAAGACGCATGAAGTCCGGCCCATCGACAAATTCCCGACCGCCGAAGTCGAGCGCGGAGGAAGGAAACGAGTGGTCGGGCCGACTTCGGCCACCGTCGGCGACGGCTTCGTCTACGTGGGCAACCGCGCGGACTCGAACATCTGCGCATTGAACGCGAGCACGCTCGAGCGCGGCGGCTGCGTGAAGCTCCCGTCCAGCCCTGACGGCGTTGCGTATGTCGCCCTCACGCACGAGGTGTGGGTGACGACACCTCGCGACAAGTCCATCTTTGTCCTCGATGTCTCGACACCGGCCACGCCCAAGCTCGCGGGCAGCTTCACGCTCGAGGGGGAGCCCGAGGGCTATGCGGTCGACGGTGCTCATGGCGTCTTCTACACGAACCTCGAGGACAAGGACCGGACGCTGCGCATCGACATCAAGACCCGCAAAGTGACGTCGACCTGGATGCCTGCGTGCGGGGAGGACGGCCCGAAGGGGCTCGCCATCGAACCGGTCGAGCAGTTGCTCATCGTCGCTTGCTCCGACCATGTTGAAGTGATGGACGCGGGGAAGGACGGGAAGATTCTCTCGAAGCTCGACACGGGTGACGGCGTGGACAACGTCGACTACCTCGCGTCAGCCCGCTCGGTGTACGTCGCGGCGGCCCGTGCGGCGACGATCACCATCGCACACCTGGACGCGAAGGGCGTCCTCAAGCAGACCGGCTCCAGAGCCACCGCCAAGGGCGCGCGCAACGCAGTGGTCACGAGCGAAGGCGTGGCCTACGTAGCGGACGGACCCGAAGGGAAGATCCTCGTCGTCCAGCCGGCCAAGTGAGCCGCAACCTCGGCGGCACTGATCCGCCCGGCTGAAGTCAGTCGGCCGGGGTGACCGAGTACTTTTCGGGTAGCTGCGTCAGCGTGAAGCCGCTGCACCTCGGGCGCTCCGGCTCGGAGTCGTTCGGCGCGCCATCGACGTCGCGTGGACAGCCGACACGAACGGTGGCGTCCACCAGGTGGTCGTTCGCGTCGAAAACCACCACGAACTTGAGCCCGCATTCGTGGCACATGTAGCTCCGGCGGACCTCGGTCATTTCGTTCGCGTGGGATTGTACACGCAGCCCGGCGAGGAGTACTGGGCTAAGCCGCATCGGGCCATGACACCTCGAGTCAGGGCCGATTTGCGCCCACGGCTCATTGGTGATAGATCGATGCCCAGTATTCGGGTCTAAGGCCGTGCGCACCGCCTTCGCGAGTGGACGTGATATGGCTCCGCGCGCTGATATGGGCGCATCGGAGCGCTTCGCTTGGTGGGCCGGCCTGATCGCGGCGCTCTTCGGCGGCCTGGCGCTCGTGGGCTGGGTGCTCGATGTCGACTTTCTGAAACGCCTGCTTGCGGCGTGGCCGAGCATGAAGCCGAATACTGCGCTCGGGTTGGTCATGGCGGGGGCGAGCCTCGCCACCCTCTCCTCGGTGAGCCCGACGCCATCGCGAAGGGCAACAGGGCTTGTCTTAGCCACGGCGGTGGGCGTGCTCTCCGGCCTGACGCTCGCGGCCTATGCCACCGGTCGCGATCTCGGCATCGACCAGCTCTTCTACCACGAGCAGCCCCGGGATCTCGACAGCGCCGCGCCCGGACGCATGGCCCCAGTGACGGCGATCAACTTCCTGTTGCTTTGCATCGCTCTCGTCGCCCTGGAGTGGGAGACCCGCAGGCGCCAACGGCCCGCGCAATACCTGGCCCTCCTGGGCGGCTCGTTCTGCCTCGTGACCCTCCTTGGCTACCTGTACTCGACGCCGCCGTCCCACCGCTTCGCTCCCTTTGCGTCAGTCGCCCTGCACACGGCCATCGCCCTCGGCCTGCTTTGGGCGGGCGTCCTCGCGGCCCGCTCGTCGAGCGGCTTCATGTCGGAGATCACCTCCCTTGCCCCGGGAGGCGCCCTTTCGCGACGGCTCCTCCCTGGGGCGATCGCGGCCTCGGCTCTTCTCGGGCTACTCCGGGTTCTCGGAGAGAGGGCCGGCCTCTTCGGGTCTGAGTTCGGCGTCGCCCTCTTCGCGACAGCGAACGTCGTCGTCTTCAGCGCGCTGGTCTGGGAGGGTGCGCGCTGGCTGAACCGCGCGGACGCCGACCGCCGAGCGGCTCAGCGCCAGCAGATACTCAGCGACGAACGCCGCAAGCGCTTCTTCGAGCAGAATCTCGCCGGCGCCTGCATCAGCCGCCCCGACGGAAAGATCGTCGAGTGCAATCCCGCGTTCGTCCGCATCTTCGGCTTCGACTCGGCCGCCGAGGCCGCCGGCATCGACATCGCCTCGCTCTACCCTGACCCGACGCAAAGGACGGCTCTCGCGGGCAGGCTCCGCGAGGAGCGGCACGTGCGGGGCCTCGCGCTGGAAGCGCGCCGGCGAGACGGGCAGCCTGTATCGCTCCTCGCCGACGTGGTGGGGGAGTTCGACGATTCGGGGGATCTCGTCGAGATCTGCGACTATGTCCAGGACGTCACCGAGCAGCGGCGCGTCGAGATGCAGCTCCAGAGGGCCCAGAAGATGGAAGCCGTCGGACAGCTCGCTGGCGGAATCGCCCACGATTTCAACAACCTGCTGGGCGTGATGGTCGGGTACGCCGACTTGCTGCTCCGTGACCTCGGGCAGGGTCATCCCGCGGAGCGACGAATCCGCATGATCCAGGAAGCCGTGGATCGCGCCGCGGGCCTTACGCGCCAGCTCCTCACGTTTAGCCGTCACCAGCCGGTGGAGGCCAGGATCTGCGACCTCAACAAGGCTGTGGAGGGTATCGAGAGCATGCTCCGTCGGCTGCTCGGCGAGGACGTCAGGCTCGTGGTCGCCCTGCACCATGACATCGGCCAGATACGAGCCGACGTCGGCCAGCTCGAACAGGTGATCGTCAACCTGGCCGTCAATGCCCGCGACGCCACGCCCGCCGGCGGGAAGCTCATCATCGAGACGGACCAGGTGGAATTGGACGCAACCTACGTCCGCAGTCACCCCGAAGCCCGAGCCGGCCCTCACGTGGTGCTGGCCGTGAGTGACAGCGGCCAGGGCATGGACGCCGTGACGGTCTCCCGAATTTTCGAGCCGTTCTTCACCACCAAGGCTAGCGGGAAGGGGACGGGTCTGGGGCTCGCGACGGTCTACGGGATCGTGAAGCGCTTCGGCGGACACGTGGCGGTCTACAGCGAGCTCGGTCGCGGCTCCACGTTCAAGGTCTACTTTCCGAGCGTCCGAGGCGAGGAAGAGGCGACTGGCGAGGAGGACGCTCCGGCGGGCGCCCCGCCCGGTGGGAGCGAAGTGGTCCTCGTGGTCGAGGATGAGGAGGCGCTGCGTGCCGTGATCACCGAAGTGCTCCGGTCGAAGGGCTATCAGGTCCTGGAAGCGGGGGACGCGGATGCCGCGCTATTGGCGGCCCGCGGTGCTCGATCGCCGGTGCAGCTCGTCGTCACGGATATGGTCCTTCCGAGCCGGAGTGGCCCGTGGACCGCTGCCGAGGTCCAAGCCCAGTTCCCAGGAGTACGGGTGCTCTACATGTCCGGGTACACGGATCGCGCCATCGCGGACCGAGGCCAGCTTCCGGCGGCGAGCCATTTCCTCCAGAAGCCATTCAGCGGCGACACCCTGCTCTGGCGAGTCCGTGCCGTGCTGGATGAGGGCACGGGCTCCTGAACCATCGGGCGTCATGAGCGGCAGGCAGTCAGCGACAGAGCCCCCCGAGCCCGGCCAGCGCGTCGTCCGCCGTCCCGGGCGGCGTGGCCTGCCTCGCCGCCCCCATTCGCTCGAGCGGCGTGGCCCCGGCACCGGGCGCCACACCCTGGTCGACCGCGTACGCGGGGTCGCTGTCCGCCTCTTGCAGCGTCACGAGACGGAACCCGCGCTGCTCGAGCAGATCGAGGAGCTCCGGCAGCATCACGGTCTCAAACCCGCCGATGTGCAGCAGCATGACGTGGGCGATGTCGCGGCCGTAGGCGAGCTTCGCTCCTTCCTGGCCGGCCGTGAGGGAGTCGGACGCTCGCCGGAAGTAGCTCTCTCTCATCCATTCGATCGCTTCGAAGTCGTCCTTCGACAGGCAACGCGCGTACTGATCGTTGTACGCCCAGTCGTCGAAGTTCAGTGTCGCCTCGGCCACCCGGTAGCCGTGGTCCTTCAGGAAGGCCGCCACGGCCTGCCGTTTCTGCGGCGTGTCGCCTTCACGCAGATACGGGTACCGCAGCCAGTGCCAATCGCCGTCTCCCATGTACGTTCGCAGGGTCGCCTCGTTCGCGATCACGTCCTGCTCGAATGCCTCGGCCGTGTTGGCATTGAGGTCCATGTGCGAGAAGGCGTGGTTGGCCAGGGGATGGCCGGCTGCGCGCCAGAGTCTCAGGACCTCCGCGTTGTCGGGCCCCTCGGCCAGGCCCTTCGCATTCAGGAAGCCGTACGTCGGAGGAGCATGGTGAGCCTGGAGTGCGGCGATGATGCTTCGAGCGATGTCGCTGCGGCGGAGGCCCGGCGGTAGCAGAAAGCGCACCGCTCGCTGCGGCTCCACTGGCCAGCACCAGCACGACGAAACCGAGTGACCGGAACTCGGAGCGGCTCGTGGACATGCCTTGTCTCCTCCAATCGGCCAAAGCGACCTCGCGTGCGGTCAGGGATGTCGATGCTCGTCTGCCAAACCGAAGCGGCGGGCGGTGTCCGCCTCGGCGTCGAAATGCACGAGCACGGCCGCTTCGTCACCGACGACCCATGCGTCGTGCCCTGCCTCCAGCGCGACAACCGCGGGTGCGGCGAACTCGAAGGAGCAGCCGTCTTCGTAGACCCCCTGGATCCGGCCCTGCGCCAGGAAGCCGACGTGGGCGTGGCGGCAGAGGTCCGAGCCGACCAGGGGCTTCATGTGGGTCGACCAACGGAAGCCGGGCGGGTATACGAACCGTCCGACTCGGACAGTGCCTGTCCTGACGACATCGACCTGCACGCCGCCGACCTCTCGATGTTCGGCACCTTGAATGGGACCGAGGAGCGAGTTCATAGGCACCTCCCAGGGGTGACTTGCCCGAGAGGGTAGCACTCTGAACAGCTCAATGGCCCCAGGCGGCGGGTCAGCCGCCAGGTGCCGCATGCTACTCTCTCGGTCGCTCGCGGCCGCATACGGCCCTCGATGGAAAGGATCCGAGATGCAGAACGCGTTCTTGCGGAGCGTGGCACTGGCGGCGGCCCTCGCGGCCGTCGCGGGGACAGCCCGAAGCGGGGAACCCGTCAGCCTCCTCCAGTGCGGACGGGTCTTCGACGGGGTCTCGGGGAGCCTGGTGCAGAACGTGGGCATCCTCGTGGTCGGCGGGACGATCGCCGCCGTGGGGCCAGGCCTGGCGGTCCCCGAGGGTGCCACGGTCGTGGACCTGCGGGGCTTCACGGTCGTCCCCGGGCTGATCGACGCCCACACCCACATTGCCCTGCATCCGGGCGGCTACGAGGAGCAGATCCTCCGCGAGACTCCGGAGCTTCGGGCCATCCACGCCACCCTGAACGCCCGCGCGACGTTGGAGGCGGGGATCACCAGCATCCGCGACCTGGGCAACGAGGGGGCCGGCTTCGCCGACATCGCGCTCCGCGACGCGATCACCCGGGGGCTGGTGCCAGGCCCCCGCATTCTGGCCGCGATCCAGCCCGTGAGCGCCTCCGGCTCCTACGGCCTCGTGGGCTTCTCCCCGTATCTGAAGTTGCCCACGATCGCTTATGAAGCCGACGGGCCGACCGAGGTGCGACGCCGGGTCCGGGAGCTGATCCACCAGGGCGCTGACGTGGTGAAGGTCTACATGGAGAGCTACGAGAAGCGCCAGGTGCAGAACGACGTGCTCTCGGGGGCGCGTGTCTTCTCCGACGAGGAGCTGCGGGCCCTGGTGGACGAGGCCCACGCGGCCGGGCTCAAGGTCGCTGCCCACACCTACGCCGACGACTCCGCGCGGCGGGCGGTGGAAGCGGGGGTGGACTCCATCGAGCACGGCCTGTACCTGAGCCAGGAGACCTTCAGGGCCATGGCGCGGCGGAAGGTTGCCTACGTGCCGACCCTGCTCGTCTACGAGCTGTGGCGGGACGGGAAGATCTTCCCCACGTCCTCGCCCGAGACCCGCGTGAAGCTGGCGAGGACCGTCGACGAGCACGCGGCCAGCTTCCGGCGGGCTCTGGCCACACCGGTGAGCATCGTCATGGGCTCGGACACCTTCGAACTGCCGGGTAGCAACGCGCAGGAGATCGCGGCCATGGTGCGAAACGGGATGAGCCCCCTGGACGCCTTGCGGGCCTCGACCTCGCGGGCAGCCGAGCTGCTCGGCCTCGGGGACAGCATCGGCGTGATCCGCCCCGGCGCCGCCGCTGACCTGGTGGCGCTCTCGGCGGATCCCCTCGCGGACATCTCGACCGTGACACACCCGGTCCTTGTAATGAAGGGCGGGAAGATCGCCGTAGACCGGCGCTGACCGGGCTCAAGCACGGCGCGCACACCGACGTCATTTCGTCCGCCAAGCCATTGCGCGAAGCGCCCAACCGGTTGGCGACGGGCTCTGGTCCGAGGGTGAAGGCTTCGACGGCAGCGAAGCCAGAAACATCGCCGTAGCAACGCTTTGGTCCCCGGCAGGCCGTGCGGCACAGGCTGTGCACAGTCCTCGTGGCGTGGAGCCTGACCGGGGAGGTAAAGCATGAAGGATCTGATCCCTGTCGCTGCGCTGGGGCTGAGCTGTCGAGTGACGTTGATTGCGACCCTCGTCTCGGCCCTCGGCTGCGGCACATCGCAGGAGTGCGTCGAGCGTCCCTCGCAAGTGCTCTTGCAGTCCGTCTTCACGGAGCTCGGCGTGAACGCAGTCGCTCCCTTCTCCTTTCGGGTTCCGGCAGATCTGGATTCACCGGGCGGCGCGGAAACTTCCGTACAGTGGACTCCTCAGGACAATTCCACGCTCTTGGTGGTGAGCGACCATCCCTGCCCGCTCGAGCAAGTGAAAGCGGGGGCGTGCTCCCCAGGCGCCGTCACGGGCCAAGCGGGTAGCGCTTATACGTACCCTTCTCTAGCACCGAGGGTTTCCTACATCGTCTACGTCCTCAACCTTGGACCGCAGGTCGAGTCGGGCAGAGTCCTGGTCCGTGCGCTCGGCGGCAGGCCTGAACACTGCTACATACCTATTCTTTGAAATGGAACCGCGGCGCGACGCATGCTGGCCGTGACGGTTGAGCTAACGACAGAGGTGAGCCATGAGACGTCCGATCCTCATTCCGACTACATCCATGCCGCTGTTCCGCATCGCTGCCAGCATTGTGTCCCTGGCTCTACCGGTCGCTCTGCTCGCGGGAGACGCTTCGACCATCGTTCCCGGCACCTATGTTCGCGTCTCGACAGGCACCGAAGTCGGGAGTGGCACCCTCGAGCCGACAGCGGATGGAACGACGGTGAGGCCCCTGGCGCACGACAAGCGGACAACGACCTTCGAGGTCAAGGGGCAACCCGTGAGGGTGGCCAAGCCGGGAGTAACGATCGAGGGGATCTTGCAGACGATCGACACGAATACCCTGACGCTTCAGCGAGAGGGCGATGCTGCGATTGTCGTGTCCCGCGCCGCCATCAGGAGCGTCGACGTGCGAAAGCGGGAGTCGAAGAAGGGGATCGGCGCCGGGATCGGCCTCCTCGCCGGGGGCGCCATCGGTTACGCGATCGGCGCTGCCACCAGTGGCCCAGGTTGCCAGGGTGGCGAGACCGGTTTCGCCGCGCTTTGCTCGCTGGACGAGATTGGCAAGCCCGCGGGCGCGATCCTCGGTGTGTTGAGTGGGGCGGTTCTAGGCGCGATCGTCGCGCCGGGCAGCCGATGGGAGAAGAACGTCCCCCTCGATCACGTCCGCCTGAGCCTCGGGCCGACGCGCGGTCGCGGACTCGGCTGGTCGGTGTCGGTGGCGTTCTGAGGGCATCTCTGTGGAAGTAGGCTCCACCGGCGGCCCAGTGACCGGCGCATCCGTCTCCGTCTCGGTGTCGGGCGTGATGACCGAAACCACCCCGTGCTCCTCGACGTGTCTCGTGGACGGTGGCGCCGGGACGTACCGCCTGGAGGTGGGGGCCCCCGGATTCCAGACCGCACGGCGCACGGTCATAGTCCCAGGCAACAAGCCGTCGGGGTGCGACTGCGGCACCGCCATCGTTCAACACCTGGACGTGGCCTTGGTCCCCAGCCGGTAAGCGCTCCCGGATGGGGGAGTCCTATGGCCCTTCGTCCGCCCGATGCTCCGCGAGCAACCGGGCCGCGATCTCGCGATCCCGCCTCACGCGCTCGTCTCGGTCTTTCATCAGGCGCTCGACCCACGTCAGGACGATGGGGCCGCGCAAGCCTTCCTTGATGCCGGCGCGTATCTCCCTCACCTCGTCTTCGCGAAGCATCATTCCCTCCTCTCGTCGGACACCAGGCGCTCGACCTCGGCCATCTCGTCGTCGGTCGAAGGCCGCGGGTCAAGCGGGAGCGCCATGCCCAGCAGCTCTCGGGAGCGGCGAACCTCGATAATCAGCCTTCGAACGACCATCCCTTGTGCGGTCGTAAAGGTGAATCGAGGCGTCGACTGGGGGTCGCTGGTCATGGTCGCTCCAGGCCCGGAAGTGTATGGCGAAGAAAAAGCGAAGTCAATGCGTCAAAGGCTGTCGGGTGTAGGATCGGCCGTCCATCATCGACAGTTGGGGGGAGATGCCATGCCAAAGTACGTGATCGAACGCGAGATTCCCGGAGCAGGTGCACTTTCGGCGGAGCAGCTCAAGGGTATTTCGCAGAAATCGTGCGGGGTCCTTCGCAACATGGGTCCGCAGATCCAGTGGGTAGAAAGCTACGTCACCGGGGACAAGATCTATTGTGTGTACATCGCTCCGGACGAAGCGATGGTTCGGGAGCACGCCAAGCAAGGCGGCTTTCCCGCCAATCGGGTGTCCGAGGTCAAGGCCATCATCGACCCGACGACCGCAGAGTAGCTGACCCAGGGCCCGTCTTCAGGCCCCAGCCTGAAACGCCTGAATCTCCATGAGCCGCCCGTAGGTCCTGGATTCGACGCCGGCCGTGGGAGAGGCGTGATTCTCCGCCCAGGTCGCATACTGCTCTTCCTCTTTACCGTTGATGTTGACGCGGAGCGTCCCCCGACGGATAGGCTGGTACGGCGCATGTTGGTGGTGGGGGCCGGGGCGTGGCAGAATTGGCCACTGCTCGAATGGCCTCCACTCCCGCTGAAATCCGCCTCACGCTGAACCCGAGCCGCCGCTTCGAGGCGATCGACGTCAACGAGCGGATCAACGCCCAGGCGGGAGACCTGCTCCGGCGCTACGAACGGACGCTCTACTGCTCGCTCCACACGACGGCCGGCTACCTGGACCAGAGCCTCGCCGGTCGCATGCACCATCACC
>JBGPYB010000040.1:0-31021 GCA_041493035.1 Vicinamibacteria bacterium
AGCAGGGCGCCGTCTTCGTCCTGGGCCTGCCAGCGCACCAGTCGCGGCCAGTTGCCGAGCAGGGACTCGTGAATGATCTCGATCTGCTGACGGCCCTTGGCGTCCTCCTCCCCCGGCCGCTCGTACGAGGTCAGCAGCCGAGCGTCGATCAGCGCATCGAGCACCTCCGCCGCGTCCTTGCGACTCCACGTTGGCGTTTCCGCACCCGCCGGAGAGGGCGTCGAGCCCGCCTCCGGTCCGCGCGGCCGAGGTGTCGCATCGAAGACCGAGAGCAGATCCTCTCGCTCCCGCGCGGCCCGCGTCCCCTGGGCCGTGACCAGGTCCCGGAACACTTCCCGGACCAGGGAGGTCCGGTGGGTACCGATGCTCTCCAGCGTGGCCTCCGCGTGCTGGGCCAACGCCCCCGCCACGCCGCCGATTTCCTGGTACGCCTCCCGCGTCAGGAGGCCTCGCTCCCGGTCCCGCTTCTCCCAGAGGCGTGAGGCCGCGAATGCCAGCAGGGGCAGCGCACCCCGCTCGCGGCCCACCTCTCGCACCATCTCGTCCACGAATGCCTCGTCCTCGAACCGGTACCCGCAAGCGAGTGCCGGTTGGACCAGCGCCCGCCGGAGCCCGCTCTCGCTGAGCGGCCCCAAGAGCGTCAGGTCGCTCAGGATCGGCGCCAGTGCCTCGTGGGCATGGCAGTGGAACAGGAAGTCGTCCCGCATCGCGAGCAGCACGTGGACGTCGGCCTCGAGGACGAGCCGCCCCAGGAACCTGGCGAAAGCCTCCTTCACTTCGGGAGGATTCAGCGTGAACAGCTCCTCGAACTGGTCCACGACGATGAGCGCCTGCTCGTGGTGCCGGCGCCAGCGCGCCACGAGGGGGACCGCGATCTCCGGATCCTCGAAGCGCAGCAGGGATTGCACCGCCTGGGTGTCTCCGGCCAGGGCCGGCGCCAGGGCCTGGGCCAGGAACTGGAGAGGCCGCGTTCCTGGAGTCGAGAGCACTGCCGTCCAGGTCTTCGGCAGCGTCGGCAGCAGGCCGGCCCGCAGGAACGAGCTCTTGCCGGCACCCGACGGCCCGATCAGGCCCAGGAGCCGCGGCCGCTTCAGCTTCTTCCAGATCGCTTCGACCTCGACCTCGCGTCCGAAGAAGTACTCCGCGTCCTCGGCGCTGAAGCTGGCCAGTCCCGGATACGGACGCTTCTCTTCGAACCCGGGCAGACGCAGTGTCACCTCTTCGAGGGCATGGGCGAGAGCACGCGCCGACGCCTGGCGTCGCTCGGCCCGGGGGTCGAGGGCTTGACGCAGCACCGGCGCCCAGGGACCCTCCAGGACCTGCGGCGGCGATTCCCTCACTGCATGCCACAGCGCTTGCCGCGCCCGGATCCCTTCGCCCCCCACGGTCAACATCTCGGTCAACACCACAGCCGCGGAGAACACGTCGGCTCGGGCATCCACTGATTCCCCACGCGCCTGCTCCGGCGACATGTAGGCGGGAGTGCCCGAGATCGTTCCCGTCCCGACCTCGGCCCGACCCTTGGCCAGGCCGAAGTCCATCACCACCACGCGCCCCGCGCGGGTGAGCATCACGTTCTCGGGCTTGAAGTCGCGGTGCACCAGACCCGCCTGGTGGATGGCCTCCAGACCCGACAGGAACTGAGATGCGATCTCCCGGGCCTCCTGAAGCTGGAGCGGTCCGCGCACGCGCAGCGTCTCGGCCAGCGTGGTCCCGTCGATGTACTCCATCGACACCAGCTCCTGGCCCTCTTCCACCACCAGGTCGAAGATCCGGCAGACGTTCGGAGACACCACCTCCCGGGCCGAGCGCACCTCCTGCCGGAGCATGTCCCGCGCCCGCTCGCTCTCCATTCGCTCAGGCCGGATCGCCTTCAACGCCACGTCCACGCGAAGCTTCAGATCGAAGGCCCGCCACACCTCCCCCATCCCGCCCCGGCCCAGAAGCTCCCGCATCTGGTAGCGCTCGCCCAGGATGCGGCCTGGAGCTTGCCCGTCCAAGGTCGGTGACTCGTCGAGGTCGCGGCCCAGGTCGGAGTCCTGTAGGGCCAGGCTCAGGAGACACTGCGGGCACAGGCCCTCGATGGCTCCGCCCGACGACAACTCCATCCCACAGTCGGGACAACAGGCAGCCATACCGCCTTTCACTCTTGAGGGATGACCGAACGAAGGTGAAACGTTACGGGCCCTTGGGTCCCCACGGCGCTATGACGCCCAGGAGGTGGCGAACCTCGTCATCCACTTCGTCGGGGCCCGCCACGGTCTCGGCAATCTCCTGGCGCAGCAGGTGCCCGAAGCGCTGCCGCAAGCGATGGACCGAGGTCTTGACCGCCGCTTCCGACGTCGAAAGCGCCGCCGCCACCTCACGGTACGGCAGGCGGGGTTCCTCGCCGGTCAGGAAGCCCTTGAGCTGCTCGAAATCACGCGCTCGACCCTCGCCCTCGAACTCCTGTCGCAGCTCCCCAAGCACCCGTTCCAGGAGCGTCAGAGCCCAACGTCTCTCGTAGATCTCCTCGGGCGTCAGGCGGTCCACCGGCTCCAGGCGATAGCGCCCCTCGACCTCCTCGGCATCCAGGGAGATGATCTGCGTGTGACCGCCGCGCTTCCAGGCGCGCGCCTTCTCCCGCTCCTTGGACAAGAAGTGCTTGACCGAAGCCCTCAGGAACACGCGGAAACGCCCCAGGGACGGGTCGAAGTCCTCCAAGTAACCCTTCTCGATGAGCTGCGCGAAGTAGGCCTGGGTCAGGTCTCGTGACGCTTCCGGGTCAATCCCCTGCCCGCGCACGAAGGCGTAAATGGGATACCAATAGGCCTCGCACAGCGCCTCGAGGGCCTGGCGCGACTCGGCCGAGGGCGCGTCCCGCGCCGCCAGAACCTGCGTCCAGCTCGTCGTCGCCCAGCGCATGAATCGGAGCAAGATACCATGCGCGCGGCGTGCTTCAGGCCAGAGGCGAGGGCGATGCTTAGGACCGCCTCTTCGCTTCGTCGATGAGGGCGTTGTTGCCTTCGTACGAGAGCGCTGGAATCTCGCCTCCCGCCGACTGAGGCGGGTAGCGATGGCGGCCGTAGACCGGGTAGGCCTCCGTGCGGAGGTGAGGCAGCATCGCGTGGCCCCGTCGAACCTGGCGCTCGTGACGCAGCGCAGTGATGTCGAGGGGAGCGACGACGATCCGTTCTCCAGGTCCCGCGGAAGCCTCGGCGAGGATGCGGCCGTCGAAGTCGACCACCATGCTGCCGCCCGGCCACGAATAGGGAGGGTAGTGGCGGAGGCTGGCGCCCTGGTTCGCGGCCACCACGTAGGCCGTGTTCTCCAGGGCGCGACAACGGTTCACGACGGTCCACCAGTCCATGGGCGCCGTCGCCCCCCACGGATCCATGTAGGCGGACACGCGAACGAGGACCTCGGCGCCGTTGGCGGCGAGCTGCCTGAGCGCCTCCGGAAAGAGCCAGTCGTAGCAGATGGCGCAGCCGATCTTGCCGATGGGCGTGTCCGCCACCGGAAAGAGCGGCTCGTCGTAGCCTGGAAGATCGTGAGGGCTCGCGTGAACCTCGTACGGGATCCACGGGTTGACCTTGCGGTACTTGTACAGGATGCCTTCGGGACCGATGAGGCAGGTCGCGTTGAAAACCACTCCGGGCCACCTGGGATCGGCTTCGATCATCGAGCCGGTCTGGACGTAGATCCCGTGCTCCCTGGCCTTGGCGTGAATCCGGTCGGTGTGCTCGTTGGGGACGGGAACCGCGAGCTTCTCGGCCAGCTCCCCGACGGTGGCGAAGACCGGCGCCGAGTGGGCGAACTCAGGGAAGACCACGAGGCGAACGGGCAGAAAGGGCGCCGACCCGGCGACCGCCGAGTCGATCATCGACACGATGCGGTCGGTGTTCGCGCGCATCTGCTTGCGGTCGATCGGGTTCGGCAGATCGGTCTGGCAGGCCGCCGCCGAGTATCGGATGGGCTGCACCGTCAGTGCGCCTGCGCCGCGGCCTTCTCCGTCAGGGCGACCTCGATGGGAGCCACAGGCGCCACCACCTGCCTCGTGTTGTAGTGCTCCATCACCGCCAGCCTGGCGGCGGTCATGGGATACGACTCGGGCGCGGCGTAGGGATAGCGCGTCATCCCGTGATAGGGCAAGGGCCCGAGGGAATCCGGGGTCGCCGAGTGGATGTTCATCTCCTTGCTGAAACCGTCGGCGTGGAGCAGAAAGGTACGCGTCCAGCCCGCGGGAAGCGCCGGTAGCGAAGCCGCGTCGAAGGAGAGGGCGATCTCATCGCCGGGGCGGGAGAAGACGAAGAGGTCGTCGGAGGCCGAGAGAAGCTCCCGCACGTCGCCGAAGCGCGTGTACCGTCCCGGGAACGCCTTCCACGGGGAGACGCGGGTGGTGCGGGCGTAGTCGAACCGGTACGGTTCACGACCGTCGAGGGACAGCTCAGCGGAGAAGCCGCGATCGCGAAGGTCGGCCGTGGACGGCTCGAGGAAGGCGATCTTGGGGGAGACGTCGGCCGCCGTCCCCACGAGGACCTGATCCCAATAGATCCTCATGTTCGTGACGATTCGCACCCGCCGGCTCTTCCCCGGCCACAGGCGGGCGAGATCGACCACCACGGTCTGGGGGCGTCCGACGGGTATGCCGATGCTGCCGACCGTGACCCAGCGCCCCTCGTTGTCCTGGAGCTGGAGCGACGGCGGGTGCAACTCGATATCCCGTTGATGCGCGGCGATGTTGTCGCTCGAGAAGGCGTAGTCGGTCCAACCGGTCAGAAGCAGGAGCGCTCGGTCGCTTGGCACGTCGCCCAAGTCGACGTCGAGGGAATGCTCCTTGGCGTACCCGCGGATGCTTTCGAGAGGAAACCCGTCGACGCACCGGCGATCGAGGCGTGTCACCCGGTCCAGCACGTCGCGCCCCTGATCGTCGACGGCGCTCGCCGGCGGTCGCAGGTCGCGCGCGGCGAAGAGACGGAGGGGCTGTCGCGGCGCGGCGCCCAGCCCTTCGTTCGGGAAGACGGTCACGTCAGCCGGATGCGCCACCGCCACGAGACGCAGCCGGTCGACGAAGAGCGCTTCCTCCAGTTCGTTGGTGACGCGGATCAGGTAGCGTCCTTCCCTGGGCTTCAGTTGGTCCGCGCCGAGGCGCACGTACTCCTCCGGGATGGGCGTATTGAAGGTACCCGGAACCACCTGGTTCCCCATCTCGCCGCCGCCCATGAAGTCGGTCACGAACTCGAAGCGCTGGCCGTTCCACGCGTAGAGATAGGGGCACGACGAGGGCTTCCGGTCCAACTCCTCGAGAGACGCCGTGCGCACGGCGATCTTGGACGCCTCGGTCTCCGTCTGGAGGATTCCCGACGGCCAAAGAACCCGCACGGCGTCGGCCGCCTCACGAGGGCCAAGCCCGAAGACCACATCCGCGGGCGCGGGCTGCGGCGTGGCCGCGTAGGTCTCGAGCTTCTGACGGAGGCTCCCCGCCCGGAGGTCGACCTTGGCCCCCACGCCGTTCCGATTGCTGACCTTCCCCGCGAGTCGCACACGCAGTGAATGGTTCTTCGCCCCGCCTTCGTTGTGCAGTATTCGCAAGGCCCCCGAAGGGAAGCGTAGGACGAGGTCGGTGGCTCCGTCTCCGTCAAGATCGCCGGCGGTGACGCTCTCCGCGACGACCGCCTTGGGCAGGGCCTTGTCGCTCACGTCGGACCAGCGTCCGCCGCCCACGTTACGGAAGAGCTGCACGCCTCCTTTCGGAGAGGTGGTGAGGAGATCGAGAAGACCGTCGTTGTCGTAGTCGAGGAAGAGCGCCGAGATCGACCCCTTGGTGCCGGGTCCAGGGGCGATCGAGAAACCGCGCTTGCCGTCGGAAAGGGCCAGCAGGTCCCCCTCCGCGCGGCCGAGAAAGAAATCCGTATACCCGTCCTTGTTGACGTCGGCGGCGGCGACGGAGAGGAAGTGTCCGTCGGCCTTCGAGAGGCCCGTCTCGGCCGCCACGTCCTTGAACGACCCGTCGCGCATGTTCTTGAAGAGGGCCGGCGGCCCTTCGGCGTTCAGGAACAGAAGGTCGACGTCGCGGTGGTTGTCGAAGTCCGTCGGAACGATGGCCTTCGATTCCGGGCGCGCGCCGCCGAGGCCCGCGGCGTCGGTGACGTCGGTGAAGACGCCCTTGCCGTCGTTGCGAAGGAGGCGGTTGGAGCCAGGCGCCCCCGCGAGAACGATGTCCAGATCCCCATCGTGGTCGGCGTCGACCAGGGCAGCGGTGACAGCCGGCGGCGCCGTCGACAGGCCCGCCGCCGCCGTCACGTCGACGAAGCCCTTCTCGGGGTCATTGTGGTAGAGCGCAATCCCCTTCTCGCGCAGGACGAGAAGGTCCGGCCTCCCGTCGCCGTCCACGTCCCCGAACACGCCGCCGAGCCCTCCCGCGGAAGGATCGAGCCCGAAGCCCTTCGCCGCCTTCGCGAGGTTCCCGTCGTCGTTCCGCAGCAGTCGCTCCCCACGAGCCCCGATCTCGAAGAGGTCCAGGTCGCCGTCGCCGTCGACGTCCGCGAGGGCGACGCGCCCCGCGCGCAGCGGAAGAGGAGGGAGCTTCTCCTCGCCTGGGAGAAGCTTGGCGGTGATGTCGGCGAAATGGGCCTCGGGAGCGCTCGCGTCGACGAGGTTCGGTTCCGCGCCGGTCGAGACGGCCGCTTCGGCGTAACCGCCCTGCTCGGGGTAGCTCTGACTGAAGACGATCCCCGTTCCGCTCTTGCGCAAGGCTTCGAAGCGCTCGAGGGATTTCTGCCCCTCCTCCGCCCGCCCCGCGCGAGTGAATGCGATCCCAAGGTTGTAGAGGGCGGTGCTGTTGAAGGGATCGCTCGCCACCGCGGCCTTGAGCGCCGCCACCGCCTCGGCGTAGCGCTTCTGAGCGAGGTGAACCTGTCCGAGATTCACGTTGGCGCCGACGTCGGTCGGGTCGAAGGCGAGGACCTTCCGGAACGCGGCCACGGCGTCGTCGGGGCGATTCTGCGCCTTCGCGACAAGACCCAGGATGTACTGGGGTTGGGGGGCTGCGGGATCGAGCCCCGCGGCGGCCTCGGCTTCGCGGCGCGCGCCTTCCAGGTCGGGCGCGTAGAACAGAGCGATGGCCAGGTTGGTGCGCGCCAGGGCCAGGTCCGGGTCAGAAGAGAGAGCCATTCGAAAAGCGGCGACGGCGTCGTCGTACCGGTACTGCTCCAGAAGCCCGATGCCGACGTTGTTGGCCTTGTACGCCTCTTCGCGGGCGGCCACCGATTTCGGGTCCGACGATGCGCCGAGCACCGCAACGAGACAACAAAGAGGGAGAAGGCGGTTTCTATTCATGACATCGGCAATACTGCCACAGGCGGCAGCGGTCGTGGCTGCGCGAGCCGCTCCCCCTTCCGGTTAGTGCGCCGACTTCGGCGCAGGAACGATCCCTTTTCCTTCCTGGATGGTGATCGTCTGGTTGGCGGTCACGGCCACGAGGGAGTCGACCTTGCCGCTGGGCCAGGCCACCTCCACCTTGGCCACCTTCGAGGCCGAGCCGAGGCCGAAGGTCAGGGGCAGCTCGCTCTGGGAGGCGAAGCTCGAGCCGGTGTGGACGACGCCCCAGGCCTTGGCGCCGCCGCCCTGAGTCACCGTCACCTTGGCTCCGATGCCGTCGCGGTTGGACGGCCCGCCCACGGTGCGCACGCGCAGCCAACCGTTCTTGTTCCCGCCGTCGTTGCGGAGCAGCATCGCGGGACCGTTGTTGCTCGTCACGAGAAGGTCGAGGTCTCCGTCGTTGTCGATGTCGGCATAGGCCGCTCCGCGTCCGACGATGGCCTTTTGAAGGGCGGCGCCGAGCTTGCCGCCGACGTCCTCGAACTTGCGACCTCCCAGGTTGCGGAAGACGTGGGGAGGCTGGGCGTACTTGACCTTGGGCTGCACCGACGTGATGTCGTCGGCCACGTGACCGTTGGCGGCGAAGATGTCGGGGAGGCCGTCGAGGTCGTAGTCGAAGAAGAAGCAGGCGAACGCCAGGGTCAGGAGAGACGCCTGCCCTATGGTCGTGGCGGGGGCGTCGTCGATGAAGAGGCCGGTCCCTTCGTTGTGGTAGAGGGACATCATCTCGTTGGAGAAGTTGCCGATCACCAGGCTCGGCCGACCGGAGCGGTCGTAATCGGCGGCGTCCACGCCCATTCCGGCACGGGCGGCCCCAGCCTCGCTGAAGGCGACGCCTGCCGAGACCGCGACGTCGGTGAAGGTCCCGTTGCCGTTGTTGCGGTAGAGCTTGTTGGGCTGCGTGTCGTTGGCGACGAAAAGGTCGGGCCAGCCGTCGCCGTCGTAGTCCAGCATCGCCACGCCAAGGGCCTTCGAGGCCGGGTTCAGGAGACCCGCCCGCTGGGTGACGTCCTCGAAGGTACCGTCTCCCTTGTTGTGGAAGAGAAGCGCCGTCTGCCCCTTGTAGGACTCGGGGGTGCAGTAGGACTTGTGGGTCCCGTCGAGGGTGCAGAACAGGTCCTTCTCCAGAGACCATTCGACGTAGCGGGCAACGAAAAGGTCCAGCTTCCCGTCCTTGTCGTAGTCGAAGAAGAGAGCGCTCGTCGAAAAGCCGCCAGCGCCGACACCCGCCTTGGCGGTGACGTCGGCGAACGTGCCGTTCCCCAGGTTGCGGAACAGGCGGTTGCTGCCGAGGCCCGTCAGATAGACGTCAGGCCAGCCGTCGTTGTCGAAATCGGCCACCGCCACGCCGATCCCGTACATCTGGACGGCGAGCCCTGCGGCGCTCGTCACATCGGTGAACGTGCCGTCGTGGTTGTTCCGGTAGAGCCCCGGGTACGACTTCCCCGTCGCATGGCCGGGCCAGTCCGCCCCGTTCACGAGCAGGATGTCGACCCAACCGTCGCCGTCGAAGTCGAGGAACGCGCATCCCGCACCGATCGTCTCGGGGAGGTACTTCTTCCCGAAGGCGCCGCTCGTGTGCTTGAAGCGGATGCCCGCCGGGCCGGTCACGTCGGTGAAGGTGACGATGCCGGCAGGCGACGCTTTGCTTTGAGCCGCGAGGGCCAGGGGAGCCAGAAGGGCAAAGACAGTTGCGGACGCCGTGAGACCCTTCACCGGATCCCCGCATCGACCGTTTTTGTCACCGCGACCCCGTAAGCCTTCGGAGGCTTCGAAGGTCCGAGAGGGACCGACACGTGCTCGTGGACCTGCTGTCGCTCGTTGTTGTCCTCGGGGTGCAGCTGCCGGTACGGGCCGGTGATGAACTGCGCCGTCTCGTCCACTTTGAACCTCTCGTAGAGCTTCTGCTCGCGCTCGGCTCGAGCGGCGTCGCCCTTGCCCCGCCAGCAGAGCATCAGATTGTAGTGAGCCTGGAGGTCCTCGGGGTCGATGGCCAGGACCCGCGCGAAGGCCGCGATGGCCGCGTCGTAGTCGCGCTTCAGAAACAGGATGCGCCCGGTCTGATTCTGAACCACTCGGTCGCGAGGGTACTGCTCGGCCGCCGTCTGGAGATGCTGGAGAGCCTCGTCATAGCGGCCGCTCGGCTTCACCGCCATGGCCATGAAGAAGTGGCTCTTGGCCAGCTTGGGATCTACCTCGAGGGCCTTCTTGAGGATGTCCTCGGCCGCGTCCACGCTACCCTCCTGAATGCGGGCGCGCGCGACGTTGACCCAGCCGTCGGCGTAGCCCGGCTCCATGACGGTCACCTTCAGAAACGCGGCCTCAGCGCCCTTCAGGTCCCCCTGGAGGAGCAGGCCGATGCCGTAGTCGTTCCAGCGTTCGCGCACCGACGCATCGAGGAGCGGCTTGTCATCGGGAGTCGCGGCGCCCTTGGGCAGCACCCTGAGGCCGGCCTCGCTTTCAGCCATCACGGTGATGGGAATGAGGGGAATCTCCTTGGTCTTACCCGAGACTTGGGCCGTTGAGCCCTCGAAGACCCACTGCCCGTCGTCGTGGGAAGCCGAGAGGTCGTAGTTCTTCTGCTCGGGATCCCGGATTCCGGCGAAGGCCCACTGGGTGTTCCACCAGGAGAACTTCCGGTAGTTCACCCTGGCCTTCAGGGTGATCTTGTCGCCGCAGTCCTCGGGGATCTCGAGGCGGTAGTGGATCGTATCGGCGGCACCCGGCGGCACGAGGCGAACGTAGGCCACCGACCGCGTCATCCACGCGTTCCGCTTGTTGATGACGTTGCCATGGTCGTCGAGCTGGCGGCTCCTGTAGAAGTGGGCGCCGGGTTCCACGGGTCCCTTGCCGTCGTCCTCTACGGCGCCGCTGTGGAACAGCAGGTGCCCCTTGTCGTCGCGGGCCTCCAATTCCACCCAGACGTCGAAGGCGTCGACGGTCCCGCCCGGAAAGAAGTGGCCCACCTTGCGCGTGCGCACCACGACCTCGACGCGGAGCGACTCTCCGCGGCGCACGGCGGGCGTGACGCGACCCAAGGGCGCCATTACCTCCGCGGGTGTCGCGAGGAATGCCTGCTGCACGCCGAGGTTCAGTGACTCCTCCCCTTGGCCGAAGGTGCTGGCCGTCGCCGACTCGCCGGCGGAAAGTGCCCGGGAGGTGCTGCCCTTCGTCTCACCGCCGCGAACGATTCCGAAGACATCGACGGAAACCGCTCCGTCCTTCAGGAAGTCCTGGGTGATCTTCAACTGCTCATGGTCCTGGTTGACGAAGGGGAGGGCTGTGTTCGCTCCCGGAAAGCGATGCGAGTGGATCTTGCCGTCGCGCCCTCCCGGGTCCTGTGAGACGACCAGAGGCATGTGACAGTCGGCGCACCGCTGCGGCTTTGTCGGGTAGTAGAACGACCGCGCCCCTTCCCCCGAGACGCCCGAGGCCTGCCAGTTGTCGTACTCGTTGAAGCCCCGGAACCATCGGTAGCCGTTGACCGGAACGTCGAGGTGGACCTTGTGGCAGGAGGAGCAAAACTCAGGCGTCTGCTTCTCGTGAAAGTTCTTGAGGAACGTGACCCGGTGGGGTTTGGGCGCCAGGCGGAGGAGATAGTCGTGCGTCCAGGAGAGGATCTTGTTGTCGCTCACCGCCAGGTCGTGAAGCGGCGGGTACTCGATGGTGAAGTCTCCCTGGCCCATGGTGCTGTTCACGTGCACGATGGAATGGCACGAGGTGCACGCGAGGCCGGCCTGGGCCTCGGGGGTGTCGATCTGCTCCTTGATCGGACGATCGAAGCGGCCGTTGAAGAAGACGGCGTGATCGTGGCATCCGGCGCACCATTTCGAGGGCTTCGTCCCCACGACGTCCTGCATGTACTCGATGGACTTCCTGTACCACTGGTTGTTGAACGAGGAGAAGTGATGCGCCGAAGAGCTCCACTGATCGAAGATGTCTTTGTGGCAGCGACCGCAGTGCTGGCTGGTCATGAAGAGCGTCGACGGAATGGTCCCGCCCACGTTCGTTCCCGCGGAGGAGGGGAAGAAGGGGCTCGCGGGCCCTGAGCCCTCGCCGTCCATGCTGACGGGAGCCGTGTCGGGATTCACGATGCGGTGCCGGGCCGGGGCGCGGCGCTCGGCCCCGATGACGCCGGCGGCCGCAACCGCCACGAGAAGGAGCCCCGCGCCCGAAAGCCAACGGAGGCTTGGCCCTGCGGTCGTCCCCATGCGGCCGCGCGCCATACCCACGAGGTAGACGAGGAGCAGGATCGCACCAAGGGTGGCGAAAGCGATGTGGGCGTAAAGGATCGGCCGATAGGGACGAGTCGCCCCCGAAATCATCAGGACAGCACCCAGAGCAGCGCTCAGCAGCAGGGGAACGGCCGCCGTCCGCAACAGCATCGAAGAGCGTGACCACGCCTTGCGGAGGTGAAACCCGAAACCCGCCCAGACGAGGAGACCCAGGAACAGGTGCACGACGACGTTCGCGAAGTAGAAGAGCGTCGGGTCGGCACGGGTCACGAGGTAGGCGCTGTTGACCAGCAGGGCGAAGAAACCCACCAGGAGGACGGAGGGCCTCGGGCTCTCGACGATCGGCTTGAACAGTCGCATCAGGCTGGCTCCAGCCTGTCAGGGTCGATCCCGTGTTTGCGCAGGTAGTACCCCATGTTCCTCTGATCGATCCCGAGGAGCCGCGCGGCCTCCTTGCGCACCGATCCCGAGCGCCTGAGGGCCTCGATGACCATCGCCTTCTCGGTGCGCCCCAGAGCGACACGGAGGGTCAGGTCGTCACCTCCGTCGGCGAGACTCGTGGCGTGTGGCGCCGCTCCCACCGGCGACAGGTCGAGGGACCCGAGCCCTCCTGCTGGATCGAGGATCATCGAGCGCTCGATCACGCTCCGGAGCTCCCTCACGTTTCCGGGCCAGTGGTAGGCCTGCATGTCGGCGAGCGTCTCGTCAGGGATGGGCGTGGGTTGCCGCCCGAGGCGCTGCGCGATCTCGACCACGAAGTGTCGGCCGAGGAGGGCGATGTCCGACGGACGGTCCCGGAGAGGCGGGACGCCGATCCGCAGCACGTTGAGGCGATAGTAGAGGTCCTGGCGAAAGCGCCCGCCGGCGATGTCTGCTTCCAGGTTGCTGTTCGTCGCGGCGACGATACGCACGTCGACCCGGGTCGGGCGCTCGTCCCCCAGGCGGTGGAACTCCCCCTCCTGGATCGCCCTAAGGAGCTTGGCCTGGGCCTCGTGGGGCATCGCGCCGATCTCGTCGATGAACAGCGTCCCCTTGTCGGCGAGTCGGAACCGCCCGTGTCGATCGGCCACGGCTCCCGTGAAGGCGCCGCGACGATGCCCGAAGAATTCGCTCTCCCAGACGTCCACAGGCACCGCCGCGCAGTTGACCTCGACGAACGGCCCCGAGGCTCGTCGGCTCAGCCGGTGGACGAGGCGCGCGAGAAGCTCCTTGCCCGTCCCCGACTCCCCGAGGAGCAGGACAGTGGAGTCGGTCGGAGCGGCGGCCCTAACCATCTGAACGACGCGCTGCCACGCCGGGCTGTCCCCGATGGGCAGGTTCTCGTCGGCTCCCGCGGGACCCCGCAGGTAGCTGACTTCCATCTCGAGGGAGCGTTGACGCATCGCCCGCGCGAAGGCCACTTCGAGGGCATCGGGATCCGCGGGCTTCAGGATGTAGTCGGTCGCGCCCGCCTTCAAGCACTCGACAGCCGAGGAAACGGTGCCGAAGCCCGTGAGGACCACCACCGGCGTATCCGGCGCCAGGGCGTGAGTACGCTTCACGACCTCGAGGCCTCCCCCGCCTGGCATGTTCAGGTCCGTGAGTACCAGATCCACGGGACCCTGGCGCAGCAGTTGCGCCGCGGCCTCGACGCCGTCCGCAAGCGTCACGTCGTATCCGCGACCTCGGAGCAGCGCCCCCAGGGACTCGCGCACGTACGCTTCATCTTCGACGACCACGAGACGGCCCTTGGGACGCGGATCAGCAACCATGGTTGGAGGCTCCAGAGTCTGACGCAGGAAGGCGAAGGACGAAGACAGCCCCACCCTCGGAGCGCTCTTCCACGGAGAGCTGCCCGCGGTGCTGCGTCACGATCGAGTGACAGACCGACAGGCCGAGACCCGTGGACTGCTTCGTGGTGAAGAAGGGCTCGAAGATCCGGTTGCGCTCCGCCTCCGGAACCCCCGGGCCCCGGTCGGCGATGCGGACCACGACGTCGTCGCCCTCGCGGGCGGCGCTCGCCTTCACCTCGCCTCCTTGCGGCTGAGCTTCGCAGGCATTGATTGCGAGGTTCAAGAGCACCTGGCCGAGCATCACACCGCTGCCCGGAGCGACGAGGGGCCCCTCGGGAAGCTCGGCGACGAAGGCGATATCGCTAAACTCGCGGCGCGAGCGAACGAAATCCAGGGTCTCTCGAACCGAGGCCGCCAGGTCCACGGGGGCATGCGGCGCCGAGGCGGGTTCGGCATGGGCCAGCACGCGATGCACGATTCCGGCGGCACGGTCCAGCCCCTGGCGAATTCCGTCCAGATCCTGCGCCAAGGCGCCGTCAGCGCCATTCTTGACGTGATCCCGGGCAAGGGCCAGATAGTTGGCGATCCCCTCGAGGGGATTGTTGATCTCGTGGGCGATGCCTGCGGCGAGGCGGCCCACGGTCCCCAGGCGCTCGGCGTGGAAGAGCTGGCGTTCCAGATCCCGCACTCGGGCTTCCTCGCGGGCCTCGGCCTCGAGCCGCTCCCGCCGGCGGACCTCGCGGATGGCGAAGGAGCCCAGGAGCCCCGCGAGCGCCATGACCGCGATATTGAGGACGAGCAGGGTGCGGCTCCGGGCCGCCACGGGCTCGGCAATCGAAGCGCCCGCCCTCTCGCGCCCGCAGGACAGAATCCAGGGTGACGGCACCGACCAGCCGTCGGCTCGGAGCTGCACCTCGGCAACGGGACGATCGCCTCCACCCGCGGGGGCTCCCGCACTGGTGAGCTGTCGGCCGCTCCCATCGCGGAGGGCACAGACGGTCCCCTCAGGCGCTGAGGCGCCCAAACCGAGGAGCGCGTTCGGATCGATCTCGGCCACGACGCGCACGACTTCGCGTCCGGCCTCAGCGGCGGGGTCGAAAGCGAAGACGGCCCGGACCGCTGGACGGCCGCCGCCTTCGGGGACCTGGGCCTCGCCGCTCGCGCGATCCTGGGGCATCCACAGGACGGGCACGCCCCCTCGGCGAGCGGTCTCCACGATCGCGTCGTCCTTCCCCGACTTGACGACGAGGCGCTTGACCTCGGGGTGGCCGCGGTGGAAAACGAGGAGCGCCGCCTCGGCGGCGAGGCGTTGCCAATCCTTCCCGCGATCGCGAGGGGCCGGGCTGACGCCAAGCCCGGAGATCGCCGAGGAGCCGGCCAGGAAGGCCATCTCCGCCCGCATGGTCGAGAGAACGCTCTCGAGGGAGCGCGCGCGGGCGGCGGTATCAGCGGCGAACAATCGAGCTTCCTCCTCGCGGGCCCCGCGGTAGGCCACGGCGATCCCCCAGAGTCCGGCGGCGTTCACGCCCACCACTGCCGCAGCAGCGATCGCGGTCAGCCACCCGGCGGGCCAGGGGCGAGCCTTCACCGGAGCGGCCTCTCAATCTCTCCGCCCGGGAACAGTCCAAGAGGTGTAAGCACTGCAAGCACGATTCCAACGGGGCTGGTACCCGTCCTGACCGTCGGAATCGCTGAGGCGGCATGTACTTGGCGACGGGAATCCCTCGACTGCGCAACAGCGCCTCCTCGCCATCCCATCACGCTTATGACCCATTCTCCGTAGGGCCTACGGTCGGGCCGCGCGGCGTCACTCGGGCTCGCCAAGGGCCATCCGCTGGAGGTCCTCCTTGCGCGCGAGGACGAAGTCGAGGAACGCGCGGGTCGCCGTGGCCTGGAAGCGGCCGAGCGACACGATGCCGACCGACCGGCGGAGGCGATGCCCCGCGATCTTCATGCGGGCCAGCCAACCCCACGCCACCTCGTCACGCACCGCCCAGGCCGGCAGCAGGGAGATGCCGATCCCCCGCTCGACCATGAGCTTGATGAAGTAGGTGTCATTGGATTCGAGCGCCAGCTCCGGCATGATGCCGACGCTATTGAAGAATTGATCGGTGGCGCGGCGGATCGACGCGCCCCGCTCGAAAAGGACGAGGCGTTGCTCACGGATGTCGTCGAGGTCGACTTCGGTGCGCCCCGCGAGAGGATGGGCGTGGCCCACGACGACAACCAACTCGTCTTCGAAGAGCTCGGTCACCTGGAGGCTCGGTGAGTAGACCGGCAGCGACGCGAACCCCACGTCAGCGGCGCCGTTCAGGATATCCGCCACGGTCTGGTCGGTGCTCACGGTCGTGCGGAACGAGACCTCGACACCCGGATACTGGCGCATGAAGGCCTCGAAGAGCGGGACGAAGAGGTGGACGAATGCCTGCGTGGCGGCGGCCGCGCGGACCCGCCCCGACGGAGGGCGCTCCGAGCCCGAAACCTGATCGCGAAGTGCGTCCGCGGCGTCCAGGACGCGGTCGGCGTGGCGCAGCGCCGTCTTCCCGGCCTCGGACAAACGAACTCCCCCTTTGGCGCGAATGAAGAGGGGCTCGCCCAACTCGGTCTCGAGGGCCTTGATCTGATGGCTGACCGCCGACTGCGTCAGGTGCAGACGCTCGGCGGCGCGGGTGAAGTTGAGCGTCTCGGCAACCGTGTGGAAGGTGCGTAGCTGGGAGATTTCCATGACAACCGATCGAAGGCCCTAATGCTACAGATCATAACAATGAATCGGACGCGGGTCCTGGTGAGCCCTGAGGAGCGCGCTATCGCGCCGTGAGAACGGCGGCGGATCGGGGCGGAACGGTGGCCTTGAGGCGGCCTCCGTCGACGCGCACCTCGCCCAAACCCCCCAGCCGGTCGATCACGACTTGGCTGTCGGTGAGGCCCGCCTGCCCGGCGTTGCAGTCGAAGGGCGCAGGCTCCGTACCGTTGTTGAGGAGCACGACGACAGACTGGCCCTCGGTCCTCCGGGCGTAGGCCCACGCCTGCTCGTCAACGCCGAGGTTCACCATGGCTCCTCGCCGCAGCGCGGGAAGCTCGGCCCGCAGGTGCAGCAAGAGGCGAAGATGGTCGAAGGTCGATTGCTCGTCCGCGGCGCGGCCTGAAGGAACAAAGGCGCTTCGGGGGTCGTCCCGCCACCCACCGGGAAAGTCGCGGCGGTTGTCGGGGTCGTTCCCGCCGGGCATGGCGATCTCGTCTCCATAATACACCATCGGGATCCCACGGGCCGTGGCCAGGAAAGTGAACGCGAGCTTCAGCCCGGCGACGGACGCCCCGGGCTCCGACATGAAGCGCGACACGTCGTGGAGACCCAGGAGCGTGACGAGCTCGGTCGGGCGCGGGTAGAGACGGTCGCGCCCGAGCATCAGCGCGACTTCACGCAGCGGCCTCCCCTCGGCAAAGGCGCGCCGGAGCGGATAGAAGAGCGGGAAGTCGAAGAGCGAATCGAGGCCGGAGTCGACGCCGTCGAAGCCGGTCGTCCCTCCCTGGTGAAACGACACGAGCGCGGGATCGGCGTCGAGCACCTCGCCGACGACCTTGAGGTGCTCGTACTCGCGTTTGATGGCGGCCATCCACGTCCGCCAGAAGGGCCGGGGAACGTACTGCCAGGTGTCCTGGCGAATGCCGTCGAGGCCGGTCACGCCGATCCACCAGAGCGTGTTCTGGATGAGGTAGCGAGACGTCTCTTCGTCGCCCTGGTTGAGGTCGGGGAGGATGTCGATGAACCAGCCGTCGAGCGTCTGCCGGCGACTTTCGAGATCCGCGTGGGGGTCCGGGATCGTCCACGTCTGCCACTTGTTCGCCAGGTGCGCCTTGGCGGTGCCGTTGAACCAGGTCGGCGTCGGCGCGTCGGCGACCCAGGGATGATAGGGACCGGTGTGATTGGCGACCTGGTCCTGAATGATCTTGATGCCCAGGGCGTGAGCGGCGTCGACCAGCTCCCGCAGCGTGGTGAGAGTCCCGAGGTGCTCCTCGACACCGTAGAAATCAACGGCTCCGTACCCGTGGTAGTCGGTGATCGGCCCGTCGTCGTAGGTCTCCTTGTCGTTCAGATGGTTCACGTTGTCGTACCAGGGATTCAGCCAGAGCGCGGTCACGCCCAGGTCCTTGAGGTAGGGCAGGTGATCGGTGATCCCCTTCAGGTCGCCGCCGTGGTAGTAGCGGACGCGCTTGCGGTCGGTGAGTCCGCGCGACGCGGCGGGGTCGTCGTTGGAAACGTCGCCGTTGGCGAAGCGGTCGGGCATGATGAGGTAGATCACGTCGTCGGGCGAGAAGCCCTGAAAGCGCCCGTCGCGCGGCAGCGGGGCCAGCAGCTCGAACGGAAGTTCGACAACGCCCGTGGCGGTCCGCACCTTGATCCGGCGGACACCCGGAGCCGCCTTCGGGTCGACGTGGATGTCGAGAAAGAGGTACGTCCCCGCGGCGCTGACGCGGAGCGGGCCAGCGGCGAGGCCCTCACCGACCGAATCGACGCGCGCTCCGCCAAGGTTCCTTCCGCGGACCAGGAGCCGCACCGGATCGATCGAGTGCGCGGGCCACCAGGACGGCGGCTCGACCTTCAGCACTTCCGGGCCTCCCGAGGCTGCACCGGTCCCGGCATCGGTCGCGACGGAAACAGAGGCAAAGACGAGAGCGAGGACCACGGAGTGCTTGAGGATCACGCCGGCGCCGGCCTCTCGTATTTGCCGAGTAGCGCCACGGTCAGGACGGCGGCGATCAGGATGAGCGCGCCTCCGAAGGCGACGCCGTAGGCCCGATTGTGATCGAGCAGGCTCATGATCACGCCGCCGAGTCCCAGCGAGACGCAGATCTCCGGGATCACGATGAACATGTTGAAGATGCCCATGAAGATCCCGTACTGGCTCTTGGGGAGATGCTCGACAAGGATGACGTAGGGCATCGAGACGACCGAGGCCCAGCCGATGCCCGCCCCGATCATCGGAAGGAACAACATCGCCGGCTGATGGATGAACGCCACCGAGACGAGACCGAGGCCGGCGCAGACCAGGGCGAAGGCGTGGGTTCGCGCGCGGCCCAGGCGCTTCACCAGGAAGGGTATCGAGAGGGCGAACAAAGGTGTCGCCATGCCGCGCACCATGGTGGTGAGCGCGGCGAACCGCACACCCGTCTCGTAGGCCTCGGAGTGCGGATCGGACGCTCCGAAGACGTTGTGAGGGACCGCCACGGCGTAGAACATCCACATGCAGAAGAGGCCCATCCAGGTGAAGAACTGGACCACCGCCAGCCGCTTCATGACCGACGGCATCTGGAGGTAGCAGGTCTTCGTCTCGCGCCACCATTTCCCGACGGCCTTTGCGGCTCCGCCCGCCGTGTCCGCCGAGGCAATCTCATCGGGCGGGTACTCGGGGGTCGTGGCCACGGTGTACAGGACCGAGACGAGGAAGATCGACGCGCAGACGTAGAAGGCGTAGTGCATCGAGGTCCTGCCTCCCGTGGCCAGCGAGGGGAAGAGCCTGAGGAGGTCCAGGGAGGCGATGTAGTTCCCGAGGATCGTGCCGAGCCCGATCATCACGCTCTGGAAGGCATACCCGGTAGGACGTTGCCTCGAGTTCTGCTTGTCGGCCACGAAGGCGCGGAACGGCTCCATCGTGATGTTGAGCGAGGCGTCGAGCACCCAGAGAAGCCCGGCGGCCATCCACAAGGAGGAGGAGCTGGGCATGAGAAAGAGCGCGAGGGTCCCGAGGACCGCGCCCGCGAAGAAGTAGGGCCGGCGCCGCATGCGCCAGGCGGGAATCCACGTCTTGTCGCTCAGGTAGCCGATGATCGGCTGGAGAATGAGACCGGTGGCCGGCGCCGCGAGCCACAGGAGCGGGATCTGATCGGGGCTGGCGCCCAGCTTCTCGTAGATCGAGCTCATACGGGCGAACTGGATCTCGAACCCGTGCTGGATGCCGAAGAAGCCGACGCTCATGTTGAAGATCTGGAGCAGCGTCAGGTCAGGCTTCTCGACCGGGGATGGGACAACCTCGGTCTCTTTCAAGGACGTCTCCCTTCCGCCTCGGCCGGGTTGCTCAGGGAGCGGCCGTACATCCTCGCCATGTCGCCCAGGCGATCTCGCACCGCGTCGGTGAGCGCCTCCTCGCGATAGCGCCAGAGCCAGTTCCCTGACGGTCGCCCGGGGAGGTTCATACGCCCCTCGGCACCCACGCCCAAAACGTCTTGAAGCGGGACGATGGCGGTGTCGGCCACGGACATGAGGACGGCGCGGATGAAGTCCCAGTGGATCTCGCTCCCGTCGGTGCCGAGGTACTTCTTGCAGAAGTCCTTTTCCACGTCGACGGCGGCCTGGGTCCGCGTGGAATCCCCGACGCCGGCGTTCCACCATCCGAGGATCGTGTCGTTGTCGTGGGTGCCCGTGTAGACGGCGTGGTTGCGCGGGTAGTTGTGGGGCTTGAAGCTGTCCGCGGCGCTGTCGCTGCCGAAGGCAAACTGGAGGATGGCCATCCCCGGCCAGCCGAAGCGCTCGCGCAGCGCCTCGACTTCGGCCGTGATGACGCCCAGATCTTCCGCGATGATCGGAAGGAGCCCGAGAGCGCTTTGCAGCGCCTCGAAGAAGGCCGCACCGGGGCCTTGCACCCAGCGGCCATCGACCGCCGTGGTGGCCTTCCCCGACACCTCCCAGTAGGCCTCGAAGCCGCGGAAGTGGTCGAGACGGACGACGTCGACCATGGAGAGCGTGGCCCGGAAGCGATCGATCCACCAGCGGTACCCCGTCTTGGCGAGGACGTCCCACCGGTAGAGCGGGTTCCCCCAGAGCTGGCCGGTGGCGCTGAAGTAGTCGGGCGGGACTCCGGCCATGAAAGCCGGCGATCCGTCGGCGGCCAGGAAGAACAGCTCGGGATGCGCCCACACGTCGGCGCTGTCGTGGGCCACGAAGATCGGGATGTCGCCAACGATGCGAATGCCGCGCTCGTGGCAATAGGTGCGGATTTCGCCCCATTGCCGGAAGAAGAGGTACTGAGCGAACTCGATCGCGCGGACGTCGCGGGCGTGTTCCTCCCGAGCGTGCGACAAGGCGTCGGGCTGGCGGGTGACGAGGGCCGCGTCCCAGGTGTGCCAGGAGCCCCCACCCTTGGCGCTCTTGAGCGCCATGAACAGAGCGAAATCGTCGAGCCAGCCGACCTCAGCCTGCCGAAAGGCCTCGAAGTCGTCACGCTGCGACGGCCCGGCCTTCTTCTCGAACCGGTCGAAGGCCTTTACCAGCAGCGGGCGCCTGGATTCGATCACCGCGCCGTAATCGACGTGGTCGACGGGAAACTCCGGGGCCTTCCTGAGGTCGCTGGCGCTCAGCCATCCGTCCTGCGCCAGGCGGTCGAGGCTGATCAGCAGCGGATTCCCGGCGAACGCCGAGAAGCATTGGTAGGGCGAATCCCCGTACCCCGTCGGCCCGAGGGGAAGCACCTGCCACAGGCCCTGTCCCGCCGCCTGGAGGAAGTCCACGAACGAGCGCGCCTCCGCTCCCAGCTCTCCGATTCCAAAGCGCCCGGGGAGCGATGTGGGGTGGAGGAGCAGGCCGCTGGACCTCGAGCCCATCGGCGCGCTACTGGATCTTCACGAGAATCGAGCTTTCGACCAGGTTCCCTTTGTCGTCCTTCACCACGGTGGTGACGGTGAGGCTCGCGGCCCGGTCCACGGTGCTGAGAACGTAGCTCACCTGCAAGGGCACCGCGAGGGTCCCGCTGGCCTCGATGCGGTTCTTGCCGACGAAGACGATCAGGTCCTTGTCGTCATAAGCGGTCGAGGCCACGAGATGGCCGCTGGCGTTGTCGAACACGGTCGCCTTGACCGATTGCACCACACCGCCGACCGTGCCGCTTTCGGTCAGCGTGACGATCCAGGTCGCAGTGTAGACCGGGCCCAGGGGGTTGGTGATGGTTGAAACAATGGGGTTGGGAGCGACGGTCAGGGTGATGATCGACCGCAAGCCCGTACTCGGAGTCGTCGGTGAGCTGCTCCCGCAGGCAGACAGGGCTGCGAGAGCTGCGAGACAGAGAAGCGCCCAGGGCAGGCGGGCGAGGGGCATGGAACCTCCGGGTCGGATGGTCAAAAGGTCGCTCAAGCCTTGGGGGCCGGCGGCGGAAGGTCGCGGGCCGGGCAAGCCGATTCGAAGCCGACCCTACCGTGGCTTCCGTCGCAGAAGGGCTTGTTGGCTGAGTGGCCGCATCGGCAGAGGCCGATCGCGGTCCGTCCGCTCAAACCGAAGGGCTGGCCGTCCTGGTCCACGAGGGTGATGTTTCCCTCGAGGCGAAGCGGGCCGTTGTTCCTGACGATCACCTTGAAGTCAGACATGGAGGCATTCTACAGGAAGGCCTCCGGCCTTTGTGATGTCGCGGCCTTTGTGGTGAACTAGCCGGAGGGGGGTGACCATGGCGAAAGAGTTCCTGACGGACATCGAGGCCCTGCGGAAGCGGGCTCGGAGGCACATCGAGGAAGGGGCCGTCACCGAGGGATACAAGGGAGACCGGAAGACGGTCATCAAGCTCCTGAACGAGGCCCTCGCGACCGAGATCGTCTGCATCCTGCGGTACAAGCGTCACCACTACATGGCCACGGGGATCCACGCCCAGGCCGTGGCGGCGGAGTTCCTCCAGCACGCGAACGAAGAGCAGATGCACGCCGACCAGATCGCCCAACGCATCACGCAACTGGGGGGCGCGCCGGACTTCTCCCCCGAAGGCCTCACGACCCGCAGCCACTCGGAGTACGTCGAGGGAGAGACCCTTGTCGAGATGATCAAGGAGGACCTGGTGGCCGAGCGCGTGGCGATCGACTCCTACGGCGATATGATCCGGTACATCGGCGACGACGACCCCACGACCCGCCGGATGCTCGAGGGGATCCTGGCGATGGAAGAGGAGCACGCCGACGATCTGGCCAACCTCCTGGCGACACTCGACCCGACGAAGAAGGGATGACGTACGTCGCGGCACGTGAGGGCGCGGCCTTGGCGCGTCTCGACGAAAGGGGCGTGCTGGCGGCGACGGGGCCCGACCGCCAGAAGTTCCTCCACAACGTCCTGAGCAACGACGTGTCCGGGCGCGTGCCCGGACAGGGCAGCCTCGCGGCCTTGATGGACGTGAAGGGGCATTTGGTGGCGCTCATGCGTGTCCTCGTGGCGAAAGACGCCGTGCTCCTGGAGATGCCGGCCGATCGTTTGAGCCGCGTGGAGTCGGTCTTCAACCATTACAAGGTTGCGGCGCCCGTGCGCTTCACCGTCCGGCCCACAACCGTGATCGGCGTCGTCGGTCCGAAAGCGGCCGATGCGATCGCCTCGGCGGGCGGCGCCGTCCCGGAGGCTCAGGCCGAATCCCACGTCACCGGCCGCATCGCCGGCCACGAAGTGCTCGTGGCCCGGGCCTCGGACCTGCCGGCACGCGGCCTCGTCGTTCACGTGGCACCCGAGGGCGCCGCAGCCGTGGTCGACGCCCTGAAGGCCGTGGGCGTCGCGATCCTCGACGCCACGACCCTCGACGCGCTGCGCATCGAGGACGGTCGTCCCTGGTACGGCCCCGACGTGACCGAGGAGAACCTGCTCCATGAGACGGGCCTGGTAGGCGAATATCACTCCCCCACCAAAGGCTGCTACGTGGGCCAGGAGGTAGTGGCTCGTCTGGAGGCCCGCGGCGCCAACGTGAACAAGAGGCTTCGAGGCTTGCGTCTTGGAACCGCCGCCACCGCCGGAGCCCCGGTCCTTTCCGACGGGCGCGAGGTCGGGCGTGTGACGACGGCCGCAACGTCGCCGCGCCTCGGACCGATCGCCCTTGCCTACGTCGGGCGCGGCCACAGCGAGCCCGGCACGGTCGTCGAGGTCGGCGGCGCGCCGGCCACCGTCGTGCCCCTCCCGATGTGCTGACATGAAGATCTATACACGCACTGGGGACGAGGGGAAAACGGGGCTCATCGACGGTTCACGCGTCTCCAAGGACAACCTGCGCGTGGCCGCCTACGGTGACGTGGACGAGCTGAACGCGGTGCTTGGCGTCGTGAAAGCGCACTCCCAGGACAAGTTCCTGAGCGACCTCATTCACCAGATCCAGCGCGACCTCCTCGCCCTGGGAGCGCAGCTCGCGGATCCGAAGGCCAAGATCGGAACGAGGAAAGCGAAGGCGGCGTTTCCAGAGGCGCAGGTCAAGAAGCTGGAGCGCGCCATCGACCAGCGCGACGTCGTGCTGCCACCGCTGACGGCGTTCATCCTGCCTGGAGGATCTCCCCTCGGCTCGTTCCTCCATCTGGCCCGGACCGTGTGCCGGCGCGCCGAGCGCACCGTCATCTCCCTCTCCCACGAGCAGAAGGTCGAGCCTGTCTTCACCGTCTATCTGAACCGCCTTTCGGATCTCCTCTTCGTCCTCGCACGACACGCGAACCAGACGAGCGGAGCCCCCGAAGACCGCTGGTGACGCTGCGCCCGACCGTCGTGAACGATCTCGAGCGCCATGGCATCGAGGCTGGCGACGGCGACACGCCCGAGTCCCTCCGCGATCGGCTGAACGACCTCTATCTCGAGGAGGTCCGGGGCCTCAAGGCGCGCCAGGTCGCGGGGGAAATTCCGCTCAAGGAATACGCGGCCCACGTGCAGGCCCTCAAGGAGCGCTTCCCCCTTCTCGGTCTCCCTCTTTCTCTTTGGACCGAGTAACATCCCGCTTCGGAGGTCCTGTCCTATGACAAACCGCGTCACTGTCCGGGCGCTGCTGATCCTCGGTTCGGCCATGGCGGTCGCTCCGGCGGCGCGAGCCGCCGTGCAACCGGTCAAGAAGGGGGCGCTCATCACCATCGCCGCCCACCTCGACCTGAAGGCGGCGCCCGCCAAGGTCTGGGCGGCTGCGGCGTCGGCCGAAGGCTTCTATGCGCTCACGGGATTCAAGCCCGACGCCGCCGACAAGGCCCGCTCCTTCACGAAGCTCGGCGACAGCATCGGCGCCTCGATCTGGGGCGACACGGGACGCCTCGTGGTCACAAGCCTGACCCCGGGCAAGGAACTGCGAGTCACGTGGGAGCCGGCCAACGCCAGCTACCTCTGCGCCAAGCGCATCATCATCGCGGCCGCCGGCACAGGCACGTCGTTCGACTATTGGGACCGCTATACCGACGACCAGCCGAGCGCCGACGAGACCGCGAAGAAGGTCCACGACGAGTCGGCCAAGGCCCTCGAGGCTTTCCGGGCCCTGGCCGAGAAGTGAAAAATAGTACGGTCAAGAGCCTCCCCAGATCCCTTCTTGACTCTGTTCCAACAGCCGTGTCAGAGTTCGTGGCGGTTCTCAAGCCCCCCAAGTGACGGATCTGATCTTGGTCTCTTTCGGCGATGGGCCGCGGCTCTTATCCGAGCCTTGGCCGGAGGTACCCTATGATGAATCGCTGTTGTCTGACAGCCGCTGTGGCGGGACTTTGCCTACTGCCTACGGCGTCCGCGCGGAGCGAACAGCCTGACCAGTTCGAGCGGATCCGCGTTCAATCCGGGCAGGTGCGGGCCAAGATCGAAAAGATTCCGGGGCGTCACCAGGCACTGTTCTCCGCCGGGGCCCGGAACTTCCTTCATCGAGCTCGCGTCTGGAGCGAAACGCAGGAAAAGCTGAACAGCCTCAAAGGGACCCCTGGCGCTCCCGGTCGGCCCCGGCCGTCGGCCGTGCGAATGGGGGGAAGCCGGCAGGTTTCGGGGTTCAGCTCCGGTCTGGGAACGGGCTCGCTGACCCACGGCCGGGTCTCGGACCCTCTCGCCGACGCAGCCAATAACTTCCTGTCTGGCTTCGTCCAGAGCGAGACCTCGACGGCCTGGTGCGGGGACGTGGCCCTCGTCGGGTTCAATGACTCGGGAAGCGTGCTGCCCAGCCTCGCCGTGGGCGGGCTCGTGTTCTCCGGCTACTCCCGGTCGACCGACCGCGGCCGGAGCTTCACCGACATGGGTTTCGTTCCCGCATCGAACCCCGACTTCGAGCTGCTCGGCGACCCGGTCATGGCCTGCGGCAGCCAGAAGGACTTCCACTATGCCAACCTGCTCGTGGACGTCGGAGCCTTGACCACAGGCGTCGGGGTGTCCACATCGGCTGACGGCGGTGCGTCCTTCGCGGAGCCAGTCAAGGCCGTCGCGAAGGGTCTCGACTCTCATTTCATCGACAAGGAATGGATGGCCGTCGACCCCGGCCACCCGGACAGGCTCTACGTCACCTACACCGATTTCGACGGCAGCGGGGATGTGTGCGGCTTCGACGCTTTCGGAGCCGTCTTCCGCACCGGCGTCGAGCTGGTGAGATCGCTCGACGGTGGCCAGACGTGGAGCGCTCCCGTGGTCGTCGAGAGCGCCTGCGATCCCGACGGCGCAACGGGTTCGCAGATCGTGGTCGGCGACGACGGAACGCTGTACGTCGCCTGGGAGCATTTCCCGGCGGCGGTCCCCAACAACGAGATCCGGCTGCGCAAGTCGTCGGACGGCGGCGCCAGTTTCGGTCCGACCGTCCTGGTGGCCAACACGATCCCGGTCGGCGGCAATCAGGGCCGACAGTTCTTGCAAGGAATCATCCGCATCGTCGAATTTCCGAGCCTGGCTCTGGACCGGTCGCCCGGGCCGAGCCATGGCACGCTCTACGTGGCGTGGAACGACGGCAGCTTCGCGACCATACCCGACCCGATCGCCCTTGGAGGTGTCTACAGCTTCTCGGACGCCCTGCTGGTCAAGTCTACCGACGGTGGGGCCAGCTTCGGGACGCCGACGCGGGTCAACAGGGGCGCCACCACCGACTTTACCGATCAATACATGCCGGCCGTGGCCGTCGACAAGAACGGGGACATCGGGGTCTGCTACTACGACCGCCGCCGCGACCCCTCCAACTTCCTGACCGACCGTCGCTGCTCGCGATCGGCTGACGGCGGCGACCACTGGGCGTCGCAAAGGGTCAACGAACGCAGCTTCCCGAGCACGGAGTTCCAGGACTTCGAGGTCGCCTATGGGTATCAGGGCGACTACGACACTCTGGCCGGAGACTTCCTGAGGCGTTTCCGCGGGCTCCTCGGGGCCTACGCCGACAACGGCCTGGGCAGCCAAGACGTCAGGTCCAATAGGCCACCCGATTGGGCTTCGGGCGGCTCCAAACCCACCGACCGGCACTGAGCGAGGAGGAAGAGATGAGCAATCGTCGATTGACATTGACGATGGTCCTGATCCTCGCGGCCGCAGGCGCCCCGAGGCAGGTCGGAGCGGCCGACAAGGCCATCACATACAAGACACAGAACGACAGACTGAAGGCCGTGCTGAATCGGATCCCCGAGAAGTATCGCGAGCGCCTCTCCGGCGCGAGCCGCAATCTCCTGGCTCGGGTCAACGGCACTAGCGAACTGCCGAGCCGGCCAGGCGCGATCGAACACGACTCGGCGGAGGAAGGCGACGCCGGAGCCGTGCCGCGTCCCTCGGTTCCCGCGACAACCACCGCACCCGCGTTGGGCGCCGGCCGCGTCTTCGGCGCCATCTCCGACTCGAGTACCGACCTGGCGTTCTCGCGGCTGGCCGGCTTCACTCAGAACGAGACGTCGACCGCCTGGTGCGGCAACGTCGCCTTGGTTGGCTACAACGACTCCGGCAGCCTCTTCGAGACGTTGAGCATCCCCGGCATCGGCATCTCGTTCAGCGGTGTCGCGCGCTCGACCGACCGTGGTCGCACGTTCGCCGACCTGGGGTTCCTCAATCCCGGGAGCAACGTGGACGTGCAGCTCAATGGCGATCCGGTGGTCGCCTGCACCGATCCGGGGACTTTCTACTATTCGAACATCGCGGCCGACTTCGGACCCTTCACGGGTGCCGTGTCGGTGTCCAAGTCAACCGACGGGGGGCTGAGCTTCGGTGATCCCGTGAAGGCCGTGGAAAAGAGCTTCGACACCCACTTCATCGACAAGGACTGGATGACCGCGGACCCGACGAACAGCAACAACCTGTACGTCACCTACACCGATTTCGACTTCAGCGGCGACGTCTGCGGCTTCGATGGATCGGCCTTTCCGATCTTTCGCGAAGGCATCGAGCTCGTGAGGTCCACGGACGGAGGCACCACGTGGAGCGCACCCGTTCAGGTGAGCAGCGCGGCGGAGAGCTGCACGACGACGGGCGCGACCCAAGGCTCGCAGGTGGTCGTCGGAGGTAACGGCAGCGTTTACGTCGCGTGGGAGCAGTTCACCCTGACGGGCATCGAGATCCGAATCGCGACGTCCACGAGCGGCGGCGTCAGCTTCGGGGCTTCGGTCAAGGTCAACGACGTTAACGAAGCCGGTGAGCTGGGCGACCTCCAGGGGTCGATCCGCATCAACGAGTTCCCCACCCTGGCGGTGGACAGGTCCGGCGGCAGCCGGGACGGCACGCTGTATCTCGCTTGGAACGACGGCAACATCGTCGGCTTCGACGGCGTCTTTGGGCTCGACTACGGCTTTACCGACATCTTGGCGACACATTCGAGCGATGCGGGAGGCACCTGGTCGTCGCCCGTGCGTGTCAACGGGAACGTGGAGCCGCTCACCAGCCCATCCGTCGCGGGCCGTGGCACCGACCAGTTCATGCCGGGCATCGCCGTTGACAGCTACGGAGCCGTCGGCATCTGCTACTACGATCGGCGTTCCGACCCGACTAACTTCCTGATCGACCGGCGCTGCGCGCGTTCGTTCAACGGGGGCACGAGTTGGCAGAGCCTCAACTTCAGGTTCAACGCTCAATCCTTCATGTCGGTCACGAACCAGGACCTCTTCCTGGCCACCGACTACATGGGGGACTACGACAGCCTTGCCAGCGACTTCACGAGGGCTCACCGCGGGTTCGTCGGAGGTTACGGAGACAACGAGTCGGGGCAACCCGATGTGAAGTCGAACAAGTTCTGATCGGGACGTACAGCGAGGTGGCGCAGGCGGCAAAGCCCTCGAGGCCGTCCGAGCCCTGGCCGAGAAGTGACGTGTCGTAGACGCCCGTTGCCCGCTACCCGGCGTGGGGCTCTGCGCCCATGGCCCCGGCGCGGCTAACGCACGCCGTCCGCCACGTAGAGGTCCATCAGCAGTTGTGAATAGCTGTGCTCCCAGAACCGACCGTCGGGGGTGAGGAAGATCTGGCTCAGCCGGAGGCCTGCAACGTGGCCGGGCATGATTTCCGTCACGGGCGTCTCACGGCCGCTCAGCAGCTCGTGTCGGCGGACCCTCCAGGGCACTTCGCCGGGGCGCGCGACGAAGAGGGCGTGGCCGTCGGCTGACCATTCGATGGGGATGTCCAGGGGCGAGATGCCTTGGATCGGCTCCGGCGTTCCACCGTCGACACGATAGGCGTTCAAACGGCCCTGCGGGTCGCGAGCCACGACCCGCGTGCTGTCGGGTGAGACAGGAACGGCCCAGTAGCGCACGGGCTCGACACCCTCTTCCGTGAATGCACGTGGCGCGCCGGCACGGGGATCGAGAACGTAGCCACGTTGCCCGCGACCGGGCGCTGCCCCGAACGTGACGACCCGGCCGTCGGGAAGCCAGCGCATGCTGATGAGGCGGAGGCCCTCGGGGTTCGGCAACTCCCGCGATTGGCCCGGCCCCGTCGGATGGAGCAGCATCCGGCGGGGTAGCTGCTGCGTCAGCGCCAGGACCCAGCGCCCATCGGGTGAGAGCCCAAAGTCGTCCCCCTCGCCCAGGCGAATCGGAGGGGATCCGTCGAGAGGATGGAGGTAGACCGCATAGCCAGTAGCGGACTGGTCCGTCACGACGACGGCCCTTGCGTCCGCCGAGATGTTCCGCGCCATCGAATTCTGCCGCTGGGAGAAATCGCGCGGTCGGGCGCTGCCGGGGACGAGGGCCTCCACGTGGCGCAGGGACGTTTCCCGTCCCAGAAGCAGCCGCCCCTCGCGCGAGACGTCGAAGAGAACCATGTCGGTCAGCCCGCCGAGCAGGAGCCGCTCGTGACCGGACATGTCGACGGCCCGCAGCGAGGCATCGTCGCTCTCCCGCGCCGCGGTGAACCAGATCTCGTCGCCGGCGGGAGACCAGGCGACGCCGCGGAAGGACTGGGCAGCCTTGGTCAGAACGGTCTTGCGTCCGGCGACGTCGACGACGCTGACCCACCCGATGTCGTCGGCGAACAGAGGATGATCCGCGAACGCGATGCGGTCGCCCTTCGGTGAGAAGCGGATGTGGCTCACGTAGCCCCCGGTCTCGTACAGGACCTTTCCCGCCGGGAACTCGAGACGCTCGCGGCCGCCCACCCGCCGCACGACCGCCAGGCCCGAGCCGTCGGGCGCCCAGTCGCCTTCCCGCACGTTCTCCAGGATCGGCCGCGCTCCGCCCCCCAGGAGCGGCGTCCGGGCCAGCGTGCCGGCGCCCATCCAGCCCTCGAAGCGGTGACCGAGAGAGACGGCCAGCTCGCCGGAGGAGGACACGGAAAGGAGGTGTGCGTCGGGCAGGCTCAGGGGAGTGGACTCGGTGTTGTCGGTGCGGGTGCTGAAGAGCCGGATGGGCTGATCGTCCCAGGCGGCCGAATAGACGACGGTCTTGCCGTCCAGAGTGAAGCGGGCGGCCCAGATCGTCCCTTGGCCGTAGGTGAGACGCGTGAACGCCGGCTCAGCACCGGGCTTGACGACACCAGCGATGCCCGCGTGATGGCCGAGCCAGAAGCCGCCCGCCGCGGCGATGGCGAGAGCTGCGCCCGCGATGCCGATCCGGGCGCTCTTCGGGAGCCGAGCGATGCGCGGTCCGACCGCTGGCGCCGCCGCGCCTCGGTCGCTCGGCGTCAGAACCGTCTCGAGGTCGAAGGCCACATCTCGCGCGGATTGGAAGCGCTCTTCCGGGCGCTTTTCGAGGCAATGGTGGACGAGACGCCCGAGGGAGGGTGGAGCCGCCACGCCGGACTCGGTGATCTCGGGCGGGTCCTCCTTGAGGATCGCGGTCATCGTCTCGGCCGCGGTGTCCCGCGCGAACGCGCGCTTCCCGGTGAGCATCTCGTGAAGGACGCAGCCCAGGGAGAAGAGGTCCGACCGTGGGTCGGCCTCCTGTCCCCGCACCTGCTCCGGCGACATGTAGCCCACGGTCCCCAGCACCGTCCCGGGATCGGTCTGGCGCGACACCGTCGGCGAGCTGGTGTCACCGCCTCCGGCAGCCACTCCCCCGCGAGCGAGGCCGAAGTCCAGGATCTTCACGTGCCCGTCGGTCGTCAGGAAGACGTTCTCGGGCTTGAGGTCCCGGTGGACGATGCCCTTCTCGTGGGCCGCCGCGAGGCCCCTCGCGATCTGGACGCCGCAGTCGACGGCCTTCCGCACCGGCAACGCTCCGCCTCGCAGCCGCTCCCGCAGGGTCTCCCCCTCGAGAAGCTCCATCACCGCATAGGCTCTTGCTTCGTGGAAGCCGAAGTCATGGATCGCGAGGATGTTCGGATGAGAGAGGGCCGCCACGGCCTTGGCCTCCCGCTCGAAGCGAGCGAGGGCGTCGGGGCTCTCGTCCAGGTGCGCGGGGAGCACCTTGACCGCCACGTCGCGGTCGAGCTTCGCGTCGCGAGCGCGGTACACCTCGCCCATGCCTCCAGCGCCCAGCGGCTCGACGATCTCGTAGGGTCCAAGCTTGCTGCCGGATGCGAGTGACAAGGGAAGAGCGATTCTAACCCAG
>JBGPYB010000208.1:0-6787 GCA_041493035.1 Vicinamibacteria bacterium
AAGCCGTTCTCGCCCACCGGCTTGCCGAAGGTCGCGCGGCCCACCGTCACGACGTGGATGTAGGGGGTGAGCGCATTGATGATGAATTCGCTCGCCGAAGCCGTCGAATCGCTCGTGATGAAGAAGACCTGGGTCAGGTTGAGGGGCTGGGTCACGGTCTGGAACGCGATCGTGTCGTTCTGGTCGGCGTGCTTGTCGTTGAACGTGAGGGTCGCGAGGGTCTTTCCCGAGTAGCTGTTGCCGGCGATCAGCGACGCCAGGTGCTGGGCCACGCTGACTTCGCCGCCGCCGTTGTACCGCTCATCGATCACGAGCTGCGTCACGCCCTCGCTCGCGAATCGGCTGAAGGCGGCGTCCAGAGCGGCGTTGGACGTGTCGATGAAGCTGTCGAAGAGGAAGTAGCCGACCTTCTGGCGTCCGACCTCCAGCACGGCCACCTGGCTGACGCTGGGCTTAGTGACGATGGCGGACGTCAGCGGCGCGGTGTGGGACTCCAAACGGCGATCGGTATACGTGAAGATGACGGTGACCCCGACGCCGCCGACGCTCAGGACGCTCCCGAGCTGGTTGGCCGACACGAGAGTCGGGACCGGGGTACCGTTGAGCTCCGTTATCGTATCCCCGCGGACGATGCCGCCCTGGTCCGCCGGGCTCCCGGGGAAGACCTGCGTCACCTGAAGTTCATTGCCGCTGCTCAGGTTGAAGCCGAGACCGAAGCCGACGTACTGCCCCGCGCCGTAGAAGGCCTGGTCGGCGGACTTGGTCGTGATGAAGGTGAAGCGATCCAAGGGCTGCTCCCGGAGAGCGTTCAGGAACGCGTCAGCGCTTGCGTAGCTGGCGGGGTCAACCGTGGCCGGAAGGGTCGTGTACCAGTAGTACCAGGAGCGCATCACCGAGAGGATCTGGGTGTTCTGCCCCGCGACGCCGCAGTCCGACGCGGAGCTTGTCGTGCTTCCCGAGGGAGTCGGCGAGCCGCCGCAGCCGCCGAGCAGCGAAGCCAGGAAGGTCAGGCCGAGCGCCGTCTTGTTCATGGTGGACACGCCTGAGAGCGTACCTGGCTTGAGGCGAAGGTCAATGGGGTTGACGGAGTTTTGCAGTTCCTTAACCTACGGGCCACCCTTGTATGGCCCGTAGTGGGGTGGTAGCCTGTTGTTTTGGGGAGCCCGTTGAAGAAAGAGCTGAAGAGACAGATCAAGCAGGACGAGCTGATCACCGGCGTCGAGCACGCGGCGTCCTGGGTGAAAAGCCACGAGTCGCAGGTGCGCGTGGGGGCTATTCTGCTGGTGGTCCTGGGGGCAGCGGCCTTCGGCGGCTACACCTTCACCAAGAACCGGGCGCGGGCCGCCGAGGACGCCTTCGCCGCCGCGCTCGAGACGTTCGAAGCGCCGGTCGTGAGCGAGCTGCCGCCGGACGCGCCCAAGCCGTCGGGGCGGGTCTTCGCGACCGCGGAAGAGAAGTATCGGAAAGCCGCCGCGGCCTTCGACGGCGTGGAGCGAGCCTACCCGTCTCTGGCCGTCGGGCAGCGGGCGCGCTATTACGGTGGCCTCGCGCGAGCCGAGTTCGGCGACAAGGAAGGGGCCGAGAAGGCCCTCAAGGACGTGGCTGCGATCAAGGGCGGCAACGGACTCGAGCCGGCCCTCGCCCGTCTGGCGCTCGCGGGATTGCAGCGCCGCAGCGGAGCCCTCGACAAGGCAGCGGACGCCTACAAGCAACTGGCCGACGATACCTCGTTCCCGCTGCCGCGGGACCACGCCCTGATGGATCTGGCCTCGACCCTCGAGCAGGCGCGCCGGCTGGAAGAGGCGCGGGCGGCCTACCGCAGGCTGGCCGACGAGTACCCCGAGAGCGTCTATGCCGCCGACGCTCGGCGGCGAGCGGACTTCCTCACCACGGCGAAGGAAAGCTAGGTCACCCGGGATGAAGCGCCGCACCAAATGGGTCCTTGCCGCGGGTGTCGTGGCCGTGGCCCTCGGAGCCGCGACGGTGGGCGGGATCGCCCTTCTGCTTCGCGGCCCGTCTTCGGGCGGCCCGGTCTGGAGCCGCACGGGGAACTACCTGGAGCTTCGTCTCGAGGGGGAAATTCCCGAGGCGCCGGCGGCGGACTTTGGCTCGTTCCTCGAGCGTCGTCCAACCTCGCTGCGCACCGTGATCGAAAGCCTGGACCGCGCGGCGGCCGACTCCAAAGTCACCGCGGCGCTGGTCCACGTGAGCTTCCTCGACGCGGGGTGGGGGAGGGTCCAGGAGGTGCGGGACGCGATCCTTCGCTTCCGGAAGTCCGGCAAGCCGGCGTACGCGTACATCGAGTTCTGCGGCAACAAGGAGTACTACCTCGCCACGTCGTGCTCGAAGGTCTACGCTCTTCCCACGGCGATCCTCCAGGTGGCAGGCCTCTCGGCCGAGGTGACCTTCTTCCGCAAGAGCCTCGAGAAGCTCGGCGTCGAAGCGCAGTTCGAAGGGGTCGGGAAGTACAAGAACGCGCCCAACACCTTCACGGAAAGCTCGTTCACCGAGCCACACCGGGAACAGATGAACGCCCTCGTCGACAGCCTCTACGAGCAATACGTGGCGGCCATCGCGACGGGGCGGGGAAAGTCGGCCGAGGAGGTGCGGGGACTCATCGATCGCGGCCCGTACGATGCGCCTGGGGCACTCCGTTCCGGTCTCGTGGACGCCCTCATTTACCAGGACGAGTTGCAAGCGAAGCTCGGAGGCGCCTCGCGGCTCACTCCTGGGCGGTACGTTCGCGCCTTCCGGGGCTTCGGATTTGATCGCCGCCCGAAGGTGGCCCTGATCTACGCCGTGGGCGAGATCATGCCGGGGGAGAGCCAGTCGAGTGGCTTTGGTGGCGAGTCGGCGGGTTCCGATACGGTGTCCGGCGCGATCCGCGATGCACGCACCGACGACGACATCAAGGCGATCGTCCTCCGCGTCGACAGTCCGGGGGGCTTCGGTCCGGCGGCTGACGTCATCCGTCGCGAGGTCCAACTCGCGCAGAAGGTGAAGCCGGTCGTCGTATCGATGGGGGACTTGGCGGCGTCAGGGGGCTACTACGTCACGATCGGGAGCAGTGCCATCATCGCCGAGCCGGGGACCATCACCGGTTCCATCGGCGTCTTCAGCGGGAAGTTCAGCCTGCGTGGCCTCTACGATAAGCTGGGCGTGACCAAGGAGATCGTGAGCCGCGGCGCCAACGCGAGCCTCTTCACCTCATACCGCCCCTGGACGACCGAGGAGCGGGCGAAGGTGCGGGGCCAGAACGTGGCCTTCTACGAGGACTTCGTCCGCAAGGTCGCCGCGGGTCGCGGGAAGTCGTACAAGGACATCGACGCCATCGCCCAGGGCCGGGTGTGGACTGGGATCGACGCTCTGCAGCGCGGTCTGGTCGACCGCCTCGGTGGCCTCCAGGACGCGGTCGCGACGGCCAAGGAGAAGGCTCACATCGCGAAGGGGCAGGACGTGGCCCTCGTAACCCTGCCCCCGAGGAAGGGGTTCCTCGACATGGTGTGGCAGCGGCAGGAGGAGGACTCCGCCCTGAGTGCTCTGCCCCTCGACCTCAAGGCGCTGCTCCGGTGGGTCAGGGCCATGGCGCCGGAAGGGCCGATGGCTCGCCTGCCCTTTCGCCTGATCGTGCGCTGAGCCCCGACCGTCAGCTCCCGTTCTGGAGTCGCAGGCGGTCGGCCCAGGCGCGTCGCGTCCCCAGGTAGTCCTGACCGTAAACCTGCCGGAAGGCGTCGTCCACGCTTCCCGTGCGCCCCATGGCGCGAAGCAGGTCGTTCAGGCCTCCTTGCCCGCGGAGGGAACCCAGGTGCTCCACGTACGAGAGCGCCGCGATGTAGAAACCGCCGACGCCTCCCATCCGTCCGTCGGCGAGTGCGGTGAGACGGGCCGGGCTCAGCATCGTCGCGGTCCTCTTCCCCTCCATGAACTGGGCTAGCCCTTCGTGGACTTCGCGAGGCGCCAGGCCGCGGCTCAGGTCGTGGATGAAGGCGTGGGTCAACTCGTGGATGAGGGTGCCGTCCATCTCGGGGCTGAGGCTGCTCGTGAGGCCGCCGACGGGGATGCGGATGCGACCGTCGAAGTTGTCGAATTCGCCGCCGGACCACGCCGGTGCACCGCTCGCGTCGTAGTAACCCTGGGTGGTGAAGAGGATCACCGCGACGGTAGCCTTGGGCTGATGGTCGAACGCTACGACGAGGGTCGCGTAGTGGTGCTCCAGGACCCGCAGGATCTCTCGCCCGACGTCTTCGTGAGCTTCCCCGTCGTAGCGGACGTTGAAGTGGGAGAGGCGTTGCTCGGTCATTCCTCGTTCGTCGGCCAGCCCCTTCTCGATCCGAGCCAGAAGGGATCGGGCCGAGTCGTTCGGCCGGATGTCGATGGCGTGGTGGAGGACGTCGGCTGCTTCGCGGTTGCGGTCCTGGCGGAAGAGCGAATAGGCCAGGCCTTCGAGCAGGTCGCCATTCTGTGGCGCCAGGGGCAAGGCATCCCTCACCGCGGCCTCGGCGCCGGCCCAGTCGCTGCCGTCGAGGAGCACGCTCATGAGTTGGATGCGGACGGTGACCGCCGAGGAATCGACGGCGATGGCGCGACGCAGGGCCCCGGCCGCGGTTTCGAACCGCCGGGCTCCGCGATCCTGCTCCGCCGAAACGACGAGAGTGGACACCAGGAGGTTCTTGATCTCGGCCTCCAACGGATGGCGAGCGCGCAGGCCCTCCGCGAGCGCGACATCGACGCTGGCGAGCGGCGCATGAACGCTCAGTCGGCGGGCCAGATCCTGCGCCGCCGCGAGGTCCACGTCCGGGAGCGAAGTAGCCCTGAAATCCGCGAGGGGCTCGCGCTTCGCCGGGATCGCCACCGGCGGAGGAAGGGTCGGCAACGGCTGCTCGGAGACGGTGCCCGCGGGAAGAGGCGGGGGTCTTCGGGACTCGATCCGCCGCTCCAGCTCCCACGAGACGGCGGCCGTGGCCGCGAGCAGGGCCAGGAGAAGTAGCGGCCGCGATGCCGAGGAGCCGGTCGGCGACGTAGCCAGCGCTGTGGAAGGCGGTTGGGCCGCGGCGGGCCGGGGTCTCTCCCGTAGCTTCGCGAACACCACGCCGCAGCGAGGGCACGCGGTGCCGACGACGTCGGCGGCGTCGCAACGAGGGCAGTTCACGGCTTCGATGGTAACAGGTTGGCCCGGACCTCCGCCGGCGCGGCGTCCGGGAAAGTCATATAATTGGGGTTTTGATTCAGCCAGACGGGAGACTCCAATGATCCAGGCGACTCAACTGAAACGCGGAATGGTGATCAAACATGAGGGCGACCTCTACCGCGTGGTTGAAGCCCAGCACAAGACCCCCGGGAACCTTCGGGGAATGGTGCAGGCGAAGATCCGGAACCTGAAGACCAGCTCCATCAGCGACCATCGGTTCCGCTCCGTCGACATGGTGGAACGGGCGATCCTGGACGAGACCGAGATGGAGTTTCTCTACCAGGACGGTGACATGTACCACTTCATGAACAACGAGACCTACGAGCAGATGGGCCTGTCGAATGAGGTTCTCGGAGACGCCGTCTCCTATCTGATCCCCAACATCAAGCTGAAGATCGCTCTCTGGGAGGAACGTCCCGTGGGGATCGACCTGCCCCTGACCGTCGAGATGACCGTGGTGGAGACCGAGCCCGCGATCAAGGGCGCCTCCGTCTCGAACGTGGGAAAGCCCGCGAAGATGGAGACGGGTCTCATCATCCAGGTGCCCGCCTTCGTGGCTGAAGGGGACGTGATCCGCATCGACACCGCTTCGGGCTCCTACATCGAGCGGGCGAAGTAGGCGGGTCCTCGCATGAATCCCGCGCCGCGGTCGGGGACCGGCTGGATCGAGGTCATCACCGGAAGCATGTTCAGCGGGAAGAGCGAAGAGCTCATCCGCCGCATCCGCCGGGCCGAGATCGCGCGCCAGAAGGTCCAGATCTTCAAGCCCCTCGTGGACGACCGCTTCGGTGCAGAGGAGATCGTGAGCCACTCGGACATGAAGCTGCCGTCGGTCGCGGTCGGCTCCGCCGGTGAGATCCTCGAACGGACCTTGCCCAGCACCGAAGTCGTGGGGATCGACGAGGGCCAATTCTTCGACGCCTCCCTCGTGCAGGTCGCCAACAGCCTGGCGGACCGAGGGATCCGCGTGATCGTTGCGGGCCTCGACCAGGACTACATGGGTCGCCCCTTCGAACCGATGCCGCAGCTCCTGGCGGTCGCCGAGTACGTCGACAAGACGCTGGCCATCTGTATGCGCTGCGGCGCCCCCGCGAACCGAAGCCAGCGCCTCGTGGCGGCCACTGACCGCGTGGTCGTGGGGGGCGCCCACGAGTACGAAGCCCGCTGCCGCCACTGCTTCCGTCCTGGCCCGTCGCGTTCCGAATCGTAACAGACTGGCGTCCCGTGTGTGGCGTTGCCCGTTGAGGCAAGAAGGAGCATCCTGCGCGGAATGAGCGCTTTCTGGGCGATCGTCACCATCGGGCACACGGTTTGCAAGAGGGTGAGTAGGAATGCGTGTGCGCGAGCGAATCGCCCTCGTCCGTTGTCGGCTGGACGGTCCCGAAGCGGAGCTGGCCTCGGCGGTTCGATTCGTACCTCTGGGCGAGTTCGAGCTGTGGCGGTTCCTCATGGAGAAACGCCACCGGCGCCGGGTCACCGTCGAAGCGGTCTCTCTGTGGATGGCCGAGGAGGCGGCGGTGTGGAATTCGGGTTTTGCTCCCGAAGAGCTGGAGCCGGTCCTTCGGGTGCGGCTCGTGTTGCCCGGCCCCTACGGCGTCC
>JBGPYB010000162.1:0-10409 GCA_041493035.1 Vicinamibacteria bacterium
GGCCGTCAGCGTCGCGTGGTAGTGCCAGATCGCCTTCTGGGTGTCGATGAGATGGTGCCAGTCTCTGGGTCGGAGGACCGGGACGATCCAATAGCTGACGGCATACAGACACGGCGGCAGCACCGCGAAAGCCACGCACGTCAACGCCAGCTCCCGAAACCTCAAAATCCGCTTCTGGCGGACGGCGAGGACGACCAGGCCGAGGAAGCTCAAGGCCCAAAGGCTGGTCCATCGCGTGGATATGGCAAGACCCAGGAATATCCCGGCCGTGGTCATCGTCAGTATGCGCAGCCGCTCCTCGAGGACCGCGCGGACCACGAAGAGCGCCGCCGTCAACTGGAAGAGGACCGCGAAGATGTTGGTCATCGCGGTGCGGCTCTGCACCAGATAGACGCCGTCCAGGAGCAGCAGCGCGGTCGCAAGAATCGCGGCGCGCTCCGTCGCAAGGACGCGGCGGGCGAAGAGGAAGAAGACGGGCGCGATCGCGATCCCAGCGAGGGCCGGAGCGAGGCGCCAGGACCAGGAGTGGTAGCCGAAGAAGTAGACACCGACGGCGATCAGGATCTTCGAGGTCGGCGGATGCACCCACTCGATGGGCATCTCGTTGTTCAGATAGCACCACGCCGCCTTCGCGTGATAGACCTCGTCGAAGATCTCTTCGGGTGGAAACCCCAGCCGGGGGAGACGGAAAGCGGCGGCGGCCACCACGAAAACGAGGGCGAGGAGGAGATCGCGCCGGAGGCCGGAGGGCGGGAGGGTCACGCGGGCGCGGTCCTCAGGGGTTGGCGTCCGGTTGGAGCGTCTTGGAGCCGATGCGCCGCTCGACGTCGGCATCCACGAACCGCGTCCATGCCGACGCGCCGATTTTCAGGAACACTTCGGCCTTCGCGTCCTTGAACAAGCTGTGTCGGAACATCGTCTCCGGCGCGCCGGCTGAGAAGTAGCGGCAGTCGGACTTGAGCACCACGACGAGGTCATGGCCCGGAGCGAGCGACTTGCCCGCGGCCGTCACCGTTTGCCAGTCCGATCCCCACGTTTGCGCTTCCTCGCCCTTGCGGCGGAACGTGGCCGTGGCCTGGATGCCGCTCCACGCGCGAGTGCCCTTGTTCTTGACGTGAAATCGGATCGCCGGGGCGATGTATTGTGTCGTCCCCACCGCCGAGTCGATGGCCCAGTAGGTTTCGACATCGGTCAGGTCGAGTTCCACCTTCGGTTCCGGCGCCTTGCAGTTGATGGAGGTGAGCGTCACGGCCAGAACCACTGCCGCTCGGGGTGCGCGCGTCGTCATCGTGGAGGGAATTCTATACCGACGGTGCGAGGGGCAGGACGATCCGGAAGCGAGCGCCGGGGCCCTCGGGCAGCAACTCGACCGAGCCGCCGTGGTCTTCGACGAAGCGCCGAGTGACCGCAAGGCCGAGCCCCGTTCCACCTTTCTTCCCCTGGGTCACGAAGGGTTCGAAGAGCCTGTCCCGAATCGCCTCGGGAACACCTGGACCGCCATCGCTCACGAGCAGGATGAGAGAGCCGTCCTCGAGATCCGCCTCCAGGTGCAGTCGCCCGAACCCGCCCATCGCATCGCGGGCGTTGGCCGCGATGTTGCCGACGGCCCGGCGCAGCTTGTCGACATCGAGCGATGCCTGGGCGTCCTTCGGGACGCGTATGTCGCTCGCGACCGACAGACCGGGCAGCTCCAGGGGAATGCCCTCGGCCAGCTCGTGGAGCATCGACGACAGGTTCACGCTCCTCCGGACGAGTCGATCGCTATCGCGAGCGTAGTCCAGGGTTTCGGCGGTCATGCGCTCCAGGCGGTCGACCATCTTGATGATGAGGTCGGCCCGCTCCCGGACCTCGCCGAGAGACAGCCCTCCTTCGTCCAGCAGGGTCTCGGCGTAGCCACGGATCACCGTCATCGGTCCGCGGAAATCGTGGGCCAACATCCCCGCCATGGTACCAAGAGCGGCCATGCGCTCCGAGGCGATCACCTCGCGTTGGTAGAGGTGATTCTCCAGGGCCAGAGCGGCGCGGGCGGCGAGGATCGAGAGCTGCTTGACCAGTGCCGGTCGATAGACTGAGTCCCGTCGTTTACTCCGCCGGCCCAGCACCAGCATTCCTACCAGGCCGCTCCGAGCCATGAGCGGAAGGAGCACGCCGTCGTCCTGGCCGTGGGTCTCGAGCAGCACGCCGTCGGTGATCATGTATCGCGCCTTCGGCTCCTCACGCCGGCCGCGGTGAGGAAGGTCCTGGAACGCCTCGAGCTTCCGATCCCAAAGCAGCAGGCTTGCGCCTTCGACACCCGCGGCGCCCGGGAGCGCGTCGGTGAGCAGACGCGTCAGCCCTTCGATGTCAGGGGCCTCGAAAAGCTGGTCGACCAGTCGCTTCAGCCGCCGTGCGGGGGGCGAAGGGCGCGTCCGTTTGGCGCTAGTTGACAGGGCGAAATCCTTGTCGCTATGATACTGGCTCCCTGTGCCTCGTCCAACTCATTTGGACTGAGAGGCTTCCAAGCAGACGCTACAGGCAACCGAGGTTCAACCGGACCCGGCGTGAGCGTCACGCGAGGCGCCTCCCGGAAGCACGGAATGGAGCCAGCATGATCGAAGTCGAAGGACTGACGAAACGCTACGGCCGGCAGACGGCCGTGGACGGGATCTCCTTCAAAGTGCAGAAGGGGGAGATCCTTGGCTTCCTGGGCCCCAACGGGGCTGGGAAGACCACCACGATGAGGATACTGACCTGCTTCCTGCCGCCGACCAGCGGCACGGCGCGGGTCGCCGGTTACGACGTCTTCGACGATCCGCTCCAGGTGAAGAAGCGGGTCGGCTACCTTCCGGAGACTCCGCCGCTCTACCCCGACATGGAGGTCGAAACCTTCCTCGACTTCGTCGCGAAGATCAAGGGAGTGGTGGCGAGGGATCGCAAGGGTAAGATCGGTGACGCCATCGAGAAGTGCCGCATCGGCGACGTTCGAGGCAAGCTCATCGGAAAGCTCTCCAAGGGGTACCGCCAGCGGGTCGGCATCGCCCAAGCCATCCTTCACAATCCCGACGTCCTCATCCTCGACGAGCCGACGTCCGGTCTCGACCCCAAGCAGATCATCGAAACCCGCGAGCTGATCAAGGGGCTCGGCGGCGACCACACCATCATCCTCTCGACCCACATCCTTCCCGAGGTCTCCATGACCTGCGGGCGCGTCGTCATCATCAACAACGGCCGCGTCGTCGCCGAAGACACCCCCGACAACCTGACCCATCGCTTGAAGGGAGCCGGAGCGCTGCGCCTCGAAGTGCGCGCAGCGGCCGGACCGGTCTTCGACCTCATCCGGACGATCCCCGGAGTGCTCAACATCCGCCAGCGAGACGCGGGCGGAGACGCGACGGCCTACGAGATCGAGGCGGAGGCCGGGAAAGACATTCGCGCCGAGCTGGCCCGTGCCGTCGTCCAGAAGGGCTTCGACCTCGTCGGCCTCAGCCAGGTCGGGATGAGCCTCGAGGAGATCTTCCTCCACCTGACCACGACCGACGCCGCCGCGGAGAACCCCGCGCCGGCCGCCAACGCTGCGACACCGGAGGTGCACCCGTGACCGCGATCCGCAACATCGCCGCCATCGTCGAGAAGGAGTGGCGTCACTACTTCGGCAGCCCCATCGCCTACGTGGCCCTCTTCGTCTGGACGCTGCTTTTCGGCATCTTTTTCTACTACGCCTTCACGTTCTTCCTCCGCCAGTCGATGATGATGATGCAGCAGGCGGAGATGGGAGGCGGTGGGCCGAAGCTCTCCCTGAACGAGTACCTGATCCGCCCCGTCATCCACAACATGGCTGTCGTCGCCCTCTTCCTGGCGCCGATGCTGACCATGAGACTCTTCGCCGAAGAGAAGCGCCAGGGGACTCTCGAGTTGCTCGCGACGTCACCGATCACCGATTGGGAAATCGTCCTCGGGAAGTTCTTCGCGGCCGTCAGCCTCTACGCCCTCATGATCGTGGCCGGTCTCGTGAACCTTCTCGTCCTCTGGCGGTACGCGACGACGCCGCCCGAGTGGAAACCCGTGGTCACCGGCGCACTGGCGCTGCTCCTGTTCGGCTCCTGCTTCATCGCCCTCGGGACCTTCGTTTCGACGCTGACCCGGAACCAGATCGTGGCCGGCATCCTCTCGTTCTGCCTCTTTCTCGGCATCTGGACCCTCGGCTGGGGCGATGACCCGTCTGCCGGCCCTGTCATGAAGGTCGTGGCCTACCTCGGCGTCACGACCCACATGGAAGATCTCGTGAAGGGAGTCGTGGATCTGAAGGACGTGGTCTTCTATCTGAGCTTCATCCTCTTTGGCCTGTTCCTCGCCGAGCAGTCGGTGGAGAGCCAGCGGTGGAGGGCCTGATGCGCAAAATCATCGACGCTCTCGCACCTTTGGGGCTCCTGGTCATCATCGGGGCGGAGGCCTGGATCCGCGCCGGCAAGACGCTGCCGGGGAAGTTCGAATACTACCTCGGCGCCGGAGCCGTCCTAATCCTGGCCCACTTCGTTCTCCGCTGGGACGACATCGCCGGCACCCTCGGCCGCCGACAGACGAAGTACGGGGCCAACACGCTCGTCGTGATACTCGCCGCCGCGGGCATCCTGGGGGGCCTCAACTACCTTGTGGTCCGCCACACGAAGCGTTGGGACCTCACCAAGAACAAGCGGTACAGCCTCTCCGACCAGACGAAGAAAGTCGTCGAGGGCCTGAAGGAAGACGTCAAGATCACCTACTTCGAGCGGACGGCCCGCATGGCCGGAGGGCAGGATCGCCTCAAGGAGTTCGTGGCTCTCTCGCCGAAGATCAAAGTCGAATTCGTGGACCCGCTGGCGAAGCCCGCGAAGGCCCAGGAATACGACGTCAAAGGCCCATGGCCGATTCTCATCGTGGAGCGCGGGGCGAAGCGCGAACGGATCACGAGCGATGGAGAGCAGGAGCTCACCAACGCTTTCATCAAGATCACACGCGACACCAAGAAGACCGTCTGCTTCGCCGAAGGCGAGGGAGAGCGCGACATCGACGACAGCGGCGACCGGGGCTTCTCGGCCTTCAAGAGCGCACTGGGGAAGAGCCAGTACGAGACCCGGAAGGTCCTCCTTCTCCGCGAGAAGAGCGTTCCCGAGGCGTGCACCGTGTTCGTCGTGGCGGGTCCCGAGAAGGACCTCCTGCCCACCGCCATCGACGCCATCCGCGACTTCGTGAAGAAGGGGGGCAAAGCTGCCATCCTCGTGGAGCCGGAGCGCAAGGAGTCGTATCCGAACCTGACGGGTTTGCTGAAAGAGTGGAACATCCAGACGGCGAAGGACATCGTGGTGGACGACTCGGGGATGGGGCAGCTCTTCGGCACGGGCCCACTGACGCCCCTGATCCTCCAGTACCCCTACCACGAGATCACCAAGGACTTCCGTCTGGCCACCGCGTTCCACACGGCCCGCAGCGTTCAGGCGGGGACCGCCACCGTCGAGGGCGTGACGGTACAGAACCTCGTCGAGACATCGGCACAGTCTTGGGCCGAGACCGATCTCACGCTGAAGGAACCGGTGGAGCTTAACGAGGGGAAGGACCGCAAGGGCCCGATCTCGCTGGGCGCCGTCGCCACCATTCGCATCCCCGAGGCGAGCCCCGCTCCCTCTCCCTCGCCTGCGGCGGATTCGGCCGAGCCGAAACCTCCGAAGCCCGAAGGCCGGGTGGTCGCCATCGGCGACACCGACTTCGCCAGCAACGCCCTCCTGGGCTTCCAGGGGAACCAGGACTTCGTCCTGAACACCGTGGCCTGGCTCGCTCAGGACGTGGACCTCATCTCCATCCGCCCGAAGGATCCCGAGGACCAGAAGCTGTTCCTGACCCCTGTGCAGCAGGGGAACGTGGCGTGGCTCTCCCTGGTCCTGCTCCCTGGCCTCTTCGTGGTGCTGGGGATCGCGACCTGGTGGCGTCGGAGGTAGGGGCACCATGAAGGCGACCTTCGTCAAGACGTACGTGGCCGTCGCCCTCCTGGGCGGCCTAGCGGCCTACATCTACTTCGTCGAGTCGAAGAAGCCGGCCACTGTCGAGGGGGAGAAGAAGAAGGAGAAGCTCTTTACCTTCGACAAGGCCAAGGCGCGGGAGATCACCCTGGCACCCAAAGGAGCCGACGGCCTCCACCTGGTGAAGGAGGGTGGCTCCTGGAAGATGACCGCCCCTGCCTCCGTCGCCGCCGATGGCAGCGAGGCCGACAGCCTCGTGATGAGCTTCGAGGGGCTCGAGTCCGACGAGACGATCGACGAGAAGCCGGCCAAGCTTTCCGACTATGGCCTCGAAAAACCGCGGAACAGCATCAGCGTCGTCGTGGAGGGAACGAAGGAGCCCCTGACCCTTCTCGTCGGTGACAAGACGCCCGACAGCGCCGCGGTCTACGCGAAGCTGCCGAGCCAGGCGAAGGTGTTCACGATTGCCTCGTACGCCGAGGGCTCTTTCACGAAGAAGCCCTTCGACTTGCGGGACCGCAGCCTCTTCCACATGAAGCGCGATGCGGTGAAGACCGTCGAGATCACGGGTCCCGACGGTGCCTACGCACTGGCGCGCAGCGACAAGGGGGAGTGGGCCTTCACCAAGCCCGTCGCGACGAAGGCGGGCCGCTGGTCGATCGACAGTTTTCTGGGCACCCTCGAGAACCTGAAGATGGAATCTGTGGCCGCCGAGGAAGCCAAGGACCTGAAGCCCTTCGGCCTCGACAAACCGGCTCGGACCGTGGCCCTCGGCCTGGTCGACGGCAGCACCCAGAAGATCGAGATCGGTTCGAGCCCAGCCGACAAGAAATACAACGTGCGCGACGTGGCCAAGAGCCTCGTGGCCGTCATCCCCAATGCCCTGGTCGACGACCTCGCGAAGGGGATGAAGGAACTGCGCGAGAAGCGTGTCCTCGACGTGGCCGCCTACGACGTGGAGGCTTTCGAAGTGGAGACGTCGGGCTCGCCGAAGCGGATTTTCGTGCGCACCTCCTCGAAAGACAAGGACGGGATCGAGGTGTCGAAGTGGAAGCGGACCGCTCCGGACACGAAGGATCTCGAGACCAACAAGGTTCAGGACGCGCTCTTCAAGGTGGGCGGCGTCGAGACGCAGGAATTCCTCGACGCGCCTGCGGCCGATTCGACCTACGGTTTGGACGCCCCGGCCCTCAAGGTTTCGGTGCGCTACGCCGCGGGAAAGCCCGCCACCTGGTTCGCCATCGGGAAGAAAGACGGTGTCGCCTACGCCCGCCGGCCCGATGACGGCGCCGTGCTGAAGCTCGACTCGACGAAGGCCGAAGACCTGATCAAGGCGTTCACCGATCTCTGATCGCTGACCGCCGGGACCACAGGAGCCCGTCGACAGAGATCGTGTCCTCTTCACGGGGCAGCAGCAGCGCCATCGTGAGCAGCGCCAGCCGCGGAATCACATGGGTGTGGAACTCGTAGAGCGGCTCCTTCAGCAGGTGCCCGAACGTGACGAGAACCAGGACGCCACCCAGCGCGAGCAGGGCGGGTCGGGTCGCGAGGCCCACCATGACGAGACCGCCCGCCACGAGCTCGACCACTGGGACGACGGTCCCCATGAGCCACAACGACCACAGCGGGAGAAACGTGTCCGCGTAGGGCTCGACGAAGTAGTGTCGCGCATGCCCGAAGGGTGTCATCTCGAAGCACTTGTAGACGCCGGCCATGAAGAAGATGAGCCCAAGCACCGCTCGACAGAAGAATATGGCCCAGGCTCGATCCGTCGGGAATTTCATCGGAGGTCGCCCCCGGAAGGGTACGCCAGTCGCGTCCGGGAGACCAACCCGCGCGCCGGGCCGCCGCTGAACTGCTATCGTGTCCCCATGAGCACTCTCAGCAGGCGAACCCTCGGAAGGGATGCACTCGAGGTTTCGAGCCTCGGCCTCGGATGCATGGGGATGTCGGAGTTCTACGGCCCTCGCGACGAAGCGGAGTCCATCGCGACGATCCACGCGGCCCTCGACGCCGGTGTGAACTTCCTCGACACCGCCGACATGTACGGTCCCTACCTGAACGAAGAGCTGGTAGGTCGGGCGCTCCGGGAGCGCCGGGACAAAGTCGTCGTGGCCACGAAATTCGGCATCACCCGGGGGCCTGATCCGTCTGTGCGCGGCGTGAACGGCCGCCCGGAGTACGTGCGTACGTCCTGCGACGCCAGCTTGAAGCGCCTCGGCATCGACACGATCGACCTCTACTATCAGCACCGCGTCGACCCAAACACTCCCATCGAAGAGACGGTGGGCGCCATGGCCGAGCTGGTGACGGCGGGGAAGGTGCGCTATCTCGGGCTTTCCGAGGCCTCCCCTGAAACGCTGCGCCGCGCTTTCGCGACGTATCCCATCACCGCGCTCCAGAGCGAGTACTCTCTCTGGAGCCGCGACGTGGAGGACGGCGTCCTCGACACTTGCCGGAAGCTGGGGATTGGTTTCGTGGCCTACAGCCCGCTGGGCCGCGGTTTCCTGACGGGGCAGATTCGCCGGTTCGAAGACCTGGCGGCGGACGACTACCGCAGGATGTCCCCTCGCTTCCAAGGGGAAAACCTCGGTAAGAACCTGGCGCTCGTGGCGCGGATCGGCGCGATCGCCTCCGAGAAGGGGTGCACGCCGTCGCAGCTCGCCTTGGCGTGGGTGATGGCCCAGGGCGAGGACATCGTTCCGATCTTCGGTACAAAGCGGCGAACGTATCTGGCCGAGAACCTCAGGGCGGCGTCCCTCGAACTGACCGCCGAAGACCTTCACCGGATCGAAGAAATCGTGCCTCGGGGCGCCGCCGCCGGAGAGCGCTACCCGGACTTCGCGATGAAGCTCATCGGACGCTAAGCCGGCCGACTCAGACGACGATCCCTTCGTACCGCGACTTCCACTGCGTGGGCTGGAACGGCGGGACGGGGAGCGGCGAGAGCGGAGGCTGGCTCTCGCGCCAGAACGATCGAAACGGGCGCCGCTCCCCGGTGGCGTAGAAGTGACGCAGAAAGGCGAAGTCGCAAGCCGCGAAGTCGGCGAGCCACTGGTCGAGGTCGTGGATCCCTGCTTCGTGGAGCAGCCAGAGGCTGTAACGACACGCGTCCCGCTCGTACGTCTCGAGCTCCTGGAGCCGCTCCTCGCTCGGACTGGCCTGCACGAAGGCCCCGATCTCTCGAGCGCGGGCATCGAGATTCCATTGCACCGTGTGGCCGAAGAGGTGGGCGATCAGGAAGAGGGTCTCATCGGCCTCGAGATCGGGCTTTACGAGAATGCGCGCTCCGTCCAGGTCTCCCCGGAACGGGTTCGGGACGTCGGTGATGACGATGGGAACGGCGTACCGCGCTTCGATGAAACGGGAAAGAGTCTGGGCGGCCTCTCGAAGCCGATTGGCCGAGAGCGGTGGCGTCATCCTCGCGTCCGCGAAGCTAGCCCGAGATACAGTTAAATCTCATCTGCGACCGGTTCTCTTGCACGGCCTTCAGTAGCTCGAGGACGCGCTCGTGCGCCGGGCTATCGGGGAAGAAGCGCGAGAAAGCCTCCAGCTCTTTCAGAACGGGCCCCGATGGGCCACAAGAGCAACCGCCCGCGGAAGCGTATCCCTCGATCTCCTCGATCCGACGCCGAACCTCCTCGGCGTACGTCTGGGGGTGAACGCCTCGGTACGACACCCAGCCTCGGTAGCGCGCGACGAGCTCGCCATTCCCGTAGTCTATGCAACCGCTAAAGTCCCCTTGCTGGACGATGTAGGACGGCCAGTCCGGTCGAGTGTACGTCGCTGCGTATTCGCTGAAGAACGCCCTGTCGGCAGGGTCGCCGTATCGCTCAGCCAATTCCTGGAAGAACTTCGGGTCGGGGCTGGCAGAGAGTGCCTCGAAGCGATCGATGAGGATTCCCTTAACGCTTCTGCGAAGGCGTTCGTAGGCGTCCTCCGTCAGGTCTTCAAGCCCGGCGTCGGAGGTCAGTAGCGCCCTTCGGACATCGAGTACCCGTTGAAACGCCTCCGAGACCGTGGCGTTCGGCTGAGAACGCTCGACCGCGGCTAGAGTGATTCGGTAAGCGCTGACGGCAGCGGTAGCCGTCGAGCTTAAGTCGTCGCGGAGCCCCTGAACCACGCCCAAGCTGACAACGGAGGCAAGGATCAGGCGGGGAAGTCGCATCCTCGAACCCCGCTAGGGGTTGGGCGAAGGTCGGGGAGACGGCTTCGCCGCCGGAGCCGCCACGGCAGGCGCTGCCGCGGGGGGTTTGGCGACCGGGGGTACGGGCTTCGCCACGGGGGCCGCGGACGGCTTGGCGGGGGCGCGAGCGGCTCCGGCCGCGCTGCACGCCGGGAAGGTACCGTCAGCCAGCGCTTCCCGCACGCAGTTGATCACCACCGGCTTGTCGGGGACGTTCTCGTTGGCCCCTTTCGTGGTCGTGGGAACCAGCACGA
>JBGPYB010000211.1:0-6648 GCA_041493035.1 Vicinamibacteria bacterium
CCTGGAACGAGCGCTTCCGTCACTACCCGTTGCCGTACCTGGACGAGGTGCGCTTCGCCAAGAACGTCGGGTGGATCTTCGTCCCGGAGACTTCGGGCGACCTTCCGACGGCGCGCTCCTTCGAGGACGCACTGAACGCCATCGGCGGCCGATGGAGACGCACGCGGGCAGGAGCTGCGTCGCTCTACGACGCCTTCGAACCGCCGTTCGGGCCGACCGTGGAGCCGTTGGCGTCGGCCGGGCTCGCAGGGGACGGCGACCTTGCGACCCACATGGACCCGAGGCCTTCGCAGCCGACGACCTTCGTCTTTCCGTCGGCGCGTCGGCTCGACGCCGTCACCGTTCTCGCGGGCTTGGGCGGAGCACCCCTGGCCCGAAGCCTCGACGTGGAGGTCAGCGCTGACGGATCGACCTTCGAGACCGTCGCCTCGCGTCGCCGCCGCGAAGAACGCCACGACCTTCGATGGGTGGGCGGCCATCCCCAATACGTTCTCGACCACGACCTGCTCGCGGTTCCGTTGGGCGGCCGCCTCGTCGCGGCGATCCGGCTCTCACCCTATGCCTCCACGGAGCCATGGTCGATCGGCGAGGTCCTCCTTCATCCAGCCGAAGACCGCGCGGAGCGCCGACCGTGGGACGAGTGGCTCGATCCCGGACTCGGTTGGTCCGCGCGGCGCGAAGCGCTCGCCGTGAACCCGCGCCGCGACCGCGAGGACTGGTACTACCGCGTACTGCTCGCCCAACGCGCGCGCTGAAGAGTCGCGATCCCTAGTCGTCGTCCGGACGACTGCGCCGGGCCTTCTTGCGGGCCGCGTCGCGGCTCTTGGCTTCCAGGCGAGCCCGTTTCGCCGACGCCGAAGGGCGGGTCGGGCGGCGCTCGCGCGGGCGGACGAGGGAGGCGGAGACGAGGTCGCGCACTCTCTGACGGGCGTCCTCGAGGTTGCGGAACTGGTCGCGAGTCCGCTGGCTCACGACCACCAGGAGGCCTTCGGCGTCGCGCCGCCGCCGCGTCGCCTGGTCGAGGCGGGCGCGGGCGTGGGCCGGCAACCCGTCGATCCGATCGAGGTTCACCCGGAGGTCCACCTTGGACGCGACCTTGTTGACGTTTTGACCGCCGGGTCCGGAGGAGCGGGCCACGCGAAGCGACATCGCGGCCGTCGGGACGACGATGCCGGGGGCAACGCGGATCGGCTCCATGGCCGATAGTCTACAGGGCGCCTCCCTATCGGGCTTTTGCTGCCCCGATCCCTGGCCGGTCCTTGGGCCTGAAGACCCTTGAGCATTGTCTCGGCTTTCGAGATAATGCGCCCAGCCGCCGAGGCTCGCGCTGTGGGGCCTGCGCCTCGTGCCGCGCGTGGCCTGCGCCGCTCCCGGGCGTGCACTTCCCTCGGGCACCCTGGATGTCGGACTGGCCGCGCGGCCGACGCGCGAACCGTCAGCCATGAAAGACGACCTCTACGCGACGCTTCTGGGCTCGGCCTGGGCCGGATTGCCGGCGGTCGTGCGACGCCTTCATCAGGAAGGCCACGCGCGAGGGCACGTCGCGATCGAACGCGGCCGGCACTGGCCGGCGCGGCTCCTGGCGAAAGTCCTGGGCTTCCCTCCCGCGGGCAGCGACGTCGCAACTCACCTTGCGGTCGAGCGACGAGGCGAAGAGCAGGTCTGGTCCCGTCAGTTTGGAGAGCACGCCCTGACGAGCCGTCAGCGGCTTCGAGCCGGAGACCTGTTGGCCGAGCGCTTCGGCTCGGTCGAGTGCGTGTTCCGTTTGCGCCCGACCGCGCGGGGCATCGACTACGATCTCGTGGGCGCGGCCCTGGCCTTCGGTGGCCTGCGCCTGCCGCTGCCGCGAAGCCTGGCGCCGCACGTCGGCGCCTCGACCTGGGCCGAGGAGGGCGCGATGGGTCTCGACGTGTCGATCTCGGCCCCGCTGTTCGGCCGGATCCTTCGCTACCACGGCCTCGTGAGACCGGAGGCCGACGGGGCCCGGACGTGATCACGGCACTCTGCCTGCTCGCCGCCCAGGGCGCCTTCGGCGCTTTCGACACGCTCTACTACCACGAGTGGCGGGCGCGGCTCCCCGCGGGCGGCGCCCAGACCCGGCCCGAGCTGCTTCTGCACGCGGTGCGCGACATGGTCTATGCGCTTCTCTTCGGCCTTCTGCCGCGGTACCGCGGGCAGGGCGCCTGGGCCGGCCTTCTCGTGGTGCTGGTCGCCTTCGAGATCGTGATCACCCTTGTCGACTTCCGGGTGGAGGACAGCGTGCGCGCGCCTTTCGGCGGCACGTTCCCGGGCGAGCGCACCACCCACACGATCATGGCGATCATCTACGGCGCTTTCCTCGGAAGCTGGGCGCCCGGTCTCGTCCAGGATTGGAGCGCGCCCACGGGTTGGGTCGCGGTCGATGCGCCGCTCGTCCTCGTCGCGGTGATGACCTTGATGTCGATCGGTGTCTTCGCCTCGGGCCTGCGCGATTTCTACGCGGCCTTTGGCGGCAAGGGAGGGGGCTGGCCGTGGACGAAGGCTTGAAGCGGCGGGGGCTTTACCGCGTGACGTTCGGCCTGGCCGCAGTCTACAAGCGGAACGCGGGATCGACCGTCTACAGGGCGCGGATGGCGTCGACGGGCGCGAGTTGCGAGGCGCGCAGTGCCGGATAGACGCCCGCGGAGAGCCCGATCAGTATGGCGAAGGCAGCGGCCAGGAAAAGGCCCAGCGGCGAGACCGCGAGGCCGTCTTCGAACGCTTGCCCCGCGAGCATCGTCACGCCGTAGCCGAGGGCCGCACCGGCGAAGCCGCCGACGAGGGACAGTGACACCGACTCGATGAGGAACTGGCCGAAGATGGCCCCGTCGGTCGCGCCGATGGACTTCCGGAGGCCGATCTCGTAAACGCGCTCCGAGATCGAGATCTGCATCACCGAGAAGATCCCGATCCCTCCGACTAGAAGCGAGATCCCGGCGATGGATGCGAGGACCACGGTCCAGTTGGAGATGAGCTTGTCCACCTCCCTCCTCACGCGCACGATCTCCTCGCCGATGTTCATGACCTTGAAGTCGGAGATTCCGCGATGGCTGCGGCGGAGGAGGGCCTCGGCCTCCTTCTGCCCGTCGGTCAGCTTGTCGGTGTCTTTCACCTTGAAGGCGTAGTACGCGACCTGGTCGACACCCGTCATGTGCTTCTTCATCGTGGAGAGGGGAATGTAGACCTTGCTGTTGTCCTTCTTCATCTCGTCGTCGTTCACCTGGTTGGTGCCCAGGGACCGCATCACACCGACGACCCGGAGTCGCAGGCCGCGGACCAGGATCTCCCGTCCGATGGCTTCTTCCTTGCCGTACACCTCTTCCTTCAGGGCCTTCCCGATCACGGCCACGGCCGCCACGTCGGCGACGTCCTGCTCCTGGATAAACCGGCCGACCTCGGCTGTGCGGTTCCGCACCGTGCTGAAGGCCCCCGTGATCCCCTCCACCTTCACGGTCAGGTTGCGGCCGTTCATCCGAGCCGTCTCCCGCTCGCTGACGATGACCGGGGCGACGCCCTCCATCAGCTCGGCGCCCGCCTCGATCTCCGCGAGGTCGGCGGCGCGCAGGCCGCGTGAGTAGGGACGCTTCTTCTCGAGGGCGTCGGTGCTGTTCTGGGCGACGACGAAGAGCACGCCGTCGAAGCCCAGGTCTCCGAGGCCCTTCTGCACCGCGATGGCGAGGCCGCCGATCACCGAGACCATCACCACGAGGGACGTCGTCCCGAGGACGATCCCCAGCAGCGTGAGCATCGACCGCAGCTTGTGGCTCAGGATCTCGGTGATCGAGCTACGGACTGCCTCCAGGGTGTTCATGTCACTCGTACCGGAGGGCTTCGATGGGATTGAGGCGCGCCGCCTTCACCGCGGGGTAGAAGCCGAAGACGATTCCTACGACCACCGCGAACGAGAGGCCCGTGAGCATCATCCCCGGCGAGAGGACGACGGGCTGCTGGATGAGATTGCTCATGACCCGGGCGAAGCCGCCCCCCAGGGCGACCCCCAGGACACCGCCGAAGATCGTGACGACCACGCTCTCCACGAGGAACTGCGCCATGATGTTGAGGCCCGTCGCCCCGAGCGCCTTCCGCGTTCCGACCTCGCGCACTCGCTCGTTGAACGAGGCCAGCAGGATGTTCATGATGACGATCCCTCCCACGAGCAGGGAGATCGTGCCGCAGACCATGAACGTGACGTCGTAGATCTTGTTCTGCTCCTGCATCTGTCTCATGCGGTCGGCGCGGTTGAAGATGTCGAAGTCCTCGACACCCGCCCGGTTCCGGCGCAGCAAGGTGCCGACCTCGGCCATGGCCTTGTCCATGTCCTTGATGTCCCTGACCTGGACGTTCATGTAGGCGATCTTCTGTTCGTGCCGGTCCCCCGACATCCGGTTGAGCATCGTGGTGATGGGGACGAAGACGAGGCGGTTCATCCACTGGAGGGCGTTGTCGTTGGCGGAGTTGAAGTAGAACTCCTTCTTCTTCATGACCCCGACGACGGTGTAGCTGCTCCCGCCGATGGAAATGGTCTGTCCCAGCGCCGGCCGGCCGCCGAAAAGCTGTTCCCGCCGCTCCGATCCCAGAACCACGACCTTGGCGCTCCGTGACAGGTCCTCGGCAGTGATGAACCGCTCCTCGGCCGGCCAGAAGTTGTACATGGGCGAGTAGGCGATGGTGGCCCCGGAGATCTCCAGCGCCTTTTCGAAGCCCGGGGCTTTCACGATCTCCTGGCGCTCCATCGTGGGTTCCACCAGCTCCAGCGTCGTGGCGTGTGTCAGGAGGGCCTGGGCGTCGTCGTAGGTCAGGCCCTTCGATCGCTTCTCCGCGGCCGACTGGGTGACGCTCTTGGTCTCCTTGTTCTCGATGCGCATCTTGCGGATGCCGCCGGTCTCGTCGAAGAACTTCATGGCCTGCCGCCTGCCGCCGTCGATGAGACCGAGGGTTGCCACGACAGAGCCCACCCCGAGGACGATCCCCACGAGCTGGAGGACGCTGCGGCTCCTGTGGGTGTTGATGTCCACGACCCCATCCACGACCGACTCCCAGAGCGAGGCGAGGTACTTCTTCATCATCGAAGGCTCAGCCGTTGACGGTGTCGGCTTCGACGCGGCCGTCGACGATCCGCACCACGCGCTGGCACTGCTCCGCGATCCGCGGATCGTGAGTGACGATCACGATGGTCTCGCCGCGTTCGTGCATCTCGTGGAACATCGAGAGGATCTCGGCGCCCGTCTTCGAGTCCAGGTTGCCCGTGGGCTCGTCGGCCAGGATGAGGGATGGACTCATGACGATGGCCCTTGCGATGGCTGCCCTCTGCCGTTGTCCACCCGACAACTCTGACGGTCGATGCTTGGCCCGATCCCCCAGGCCCACGCGAGCCAAAGCAGCACCGGCCCGCTCCCGACGCTCGGCGCTGCCGACGCCGGCGTAGAGCAACGGCAGCTCGACGTTGCGGAGAAGCGATGCTTTCGGCAGCAGGTTGAACGTCTGGAAGACGAAGCCGACCTTCCGGTTCCGAACGCCAGCGAGCTGGAAGCTGGACATGGCCGAGACGTCCTGGCCGTCCAGGAAGTAGGTCCCCGAGGACGGGGCGTCGAGGCATCCCAGGATGTGCATCAGTGTCGACTTTCCCGAACCCGAAGGGCCGATGATCGCGACCATCTGCCCCTTCTCCACAGTCAGGTCGATCCCGGCGAGCGCCTGTACGGCGAGTTCCCCCGCGTCGTACGTCTTGGTGATCCCGGCGAGCTGCATGAGCGGCGACACGGCAAGGGCGGCGGGCGTGTCGGAACGAACGCTCACGGCCCCCAGAGTCAGGACGAGACCCGCCGTGGCGGAATCACTCACGGTCCTTCTTCTCCTTGGGCCTCGTCGGATCCTCGACGGCCACTTCCTCGCCCGCCTTCAGGCCTGCGACCACCTGGACCTTGTCGACGCTGGCGAGTCCGGTCTCGACCTCCCGCACGTCGAACTTCTCTTTCCACTTGTCCTTGTCCTCGAGCTTCGGCCCGGGCGTGTCCTTCGGGCTGGCGGCGAAAACCTTGGAGATGAAGCTTGGAGACTCGGAGGCCTGGGGAGCGGGCGTCTTCTTGAGGTAGACCATCTCCTTCTCGTCCTTGCGGAAGAGAGCCTCCACGGGGACCGTGAGTACTTTTTCGCGCTTCTCTCCGACGACGTCGATGTTCGCGGTCATGCCCGTGCGCAGCTCGGCGCCCTGGCGGTCGACGGCGATCTCCACGTCGAAGACCTTGACCTTCTCCTCGAGGCGGGCGGCGGGCGCGATCCGCTTGATCATCCCGGCAAATTTCACCTTCGGATAAGCGTCGAGGGAGATCTTGACCGGCTGGTCGAGGCGGATCTTGCCGATGTCGACCTCGTTGACGCCGGCCTTGATGATCATCGTCCCGACATCGGCCACCGTCATGAGAATCGTGCCGGCATTGAACGAGGACACGCCCGACGTCACGGTGTCGCCAAGCTCCACCGGGCGGCGGATGACGACGCCGTCCATCGGAGACGTGACGTTCAGTCTCTGCGCGGTGCCGGCCGCTGCCAGAGCAATGGGGACGCCGCTCTCCTCGACGATCCGGTACTTCTCCACCGCGGAGTCATAGCTCGCCTTTGCCGAACGGAAGC
>JBGPYB010000225.1:0-5907 GCA_041493035.1 Vicinamibacteria bacterium
ATCGCTGGTTTCCAACTCTTCTTTCATGTATGACCGCTCGCCCACTTCGCCCATGACCCGAGCCCTCATCAGCGTGACCTTACTTGGCTAGGTGCGAAGGTAGGGCTAGGGACGGCGTGAGCCGCTTGTGGCCAGAGCTCGCCCAGATAGATGACGAGGAGATTCGCGTTGGCCGCGCAAGCCGTGAGCCGAGCGAGTAACCAGAACCAGCCCACCTGGATTCCCGCAAAACGGCCGAAGGCCACGCGAACGTAGAGATAAGTCCCGCCGGTCTCAACGAACTGGGACGCGACCTCGGCATAGCAGCCCATGACGACGGCCATCGCAGCGGCGCCTAGCAAAACTGCGAGTGGGCTGGCGCTGCCGACCAGGCCCGCGATCACCGAGGGCAGCCCAAAGACACCACTTCCGAGGACCGAGTTGACCGTCAGCGCGGCCAGGCTCCAGCGTCCGATGGCACGCACGAGGCCGGGCGTGGCTGTCAAGAGCCCTCGAGCGGCTAGCCGATGCGCAGCTCGGACTTGATCTCGCTGACGCGGGCCTGGATGTCACCCCGGTCCATGTCGCGGAAGCGGGCTGGCAGCAGCTCGCGGCTCGTCGACTCGAGGACGGCGCAGAGGATCTGCATCTCTCGCTCGCGGGAGTTGGCCGGCGGGATGAAGTCGGCGAAGGCCTTCTCCATGTGCTCGCGGGCGACGTCGGCGGAGCCGGCGGCCTCGGCCTCCAGCGTGGCCCGGACGAGGACCGATTCGAGGTCGGAGCCCGAGAGGCCCAGGAGCGCCTTCTCGGGCGCGACGGTCGAAACCTCGGTGACGGAGGTCTTGATCCCCAGCTTCTTGAGCATGACGCGGTAGATCTCGTCGTACTCCGCGGCGGTCTCGGGGTAGAAGAGGGGCACGTGCTCCTCGGCGCGCCCCTGGCGTTTCAGGTCGATGGGGAGGAGGTCGGGGCGGCAGGTGATGAGGAACCAGAGGATGCGCCCGCGATTGCGGGTGTCCCCCATGAAGGCGGCGATCTGTGCGAAGACGCGGTTCTGTGTCCCCGAGTCGCCGCTGGCGTCGCGATTCCCGAGAGCGGCGTCGGCTTCGTCGATGATCACGCCCACAGGCGTCAGGGAAGCGAGGATCTTCAGGATCCGCTCCAGGTTCGATTCGGTGGAGCCCACCCACATCGAGCGGAAGTTTTTGAGCTTGACGCAGGGGAAGCCGATCTCGTTGGCGAAGCACTCGACCAGGAACGTCTTTGCGCTGCCGACGGGGCCGCAGACGAGGTAGCCCATCGGGACGGCCGCCGGGTTGCCCCGGGCGATGGCGCGCGCGGCGCGGCGCAGGCGCTCTTTCACCGCGGGCATGCCTGCGACCATCGAAAGGTCGTACTTGGGCTCGACGTACTCGAGGAGCCCCAGCCCCTCGGTCTCGATCACTTCCTTCTTGATGCGCCGGACCATCTCGCGTGTGATCTTCTCGCCCGCGGCGTCGGCGCCGTCCAAGAGCTGGCCGAGCTGCACTCGCGTCATCCCGGCCGTCAGCTCCGCGAGCCGCGCCGACGGCAGCTCCGACGTCTTCGCGTACCAGTCGGTGCTTCGGACCGCCTCCAGGTACTCGAGGCGCTCCTTGCCGTCGGGCCTGACGATTTCCACCTCGCGTGAGGCGTTGGAGCGCAGCAGCTTGGGGTCCAGCTCGCTGAGGCTCTCGGTCACCAGGACGACGACGATGTTCTTGGCGAGAAGCGACGGATCCTGCGACCACTTCCGCAGGTAGACGAGGACGGCGCGATCCTCGGGCGTCCTGTACGAGGCGTCGCCGGCGGGGACCACCGTCTCGGCAAAGGGGAGCAGCATCACCACCGGCCGCGCAGGCTGCAACGCGGCGCAGCTCCGGAAGTAGGAATCGAGAAGCGCGAAGGCGTTGGCGGGGTCGCGGGGGAGGGCTTCCGACCAGGTCGTACCGTGGACGGAGTCGTAGCTCTTGAGCTTTTCCTGAAAATGGCCGCGGGCCTCGGGTGTCGAGAATCCGAGGCCTTCGGCGCGGTTGTAAGTCACGACCGAGGGCCAGCCCGCGAACAGCTCCTGGCTCAGGAAGGCGTCGAGGGTGAGGAACCTGAGCCCCGAGGTTCCCCGAACGGGAACGAGGTCCGTCGGCACGCCGTGGATCAGGAAGGCGTTGGCCTGCTTGGCCTGTACGGCGCGCACCAACTCGGCCGCCCACAAGGGCAGGCTCGCGAGAAAGGCGCGTGAATCGATGTTGGTCATGTGCGTCCTTTGCCCCCCTGGCGTACGCCGCGGGGAAGTGGCGGCGGTGTTGCGACCGAGACCATGGGCTCCGTGATCGCCTCGGAAATCGAGGGGACACCCGTCAGCTCAGGCATCGAGCCCAGAAGCTGCTCCATCTCCTGGACGCTCGCGGCGTCGGACTCCGCCTGCTCCAGGATGTCGTCCATCTCGGCCGAGAAGGCCTGTGCGTCGGTCGCGGCGAGAGACTTCTGGAGCAGGAGCTGGAAGAGCGACTCGAGGGAATCCAGCTCCGCGAGAAGCGCCGTGCGATTGGCTACGTTCTTGTCCACGGCGGCGAGGAGCTTCTCCTTGATGGCCAGGTTCTGCTCCCAGGCCTCCTTGACGCGCGGGGCGATGTCCTTCACGGCGAGAGAACCCTTGAGCTTGGTGATCTCGTCGCTCACGCGATTTGAATCGAAAGCGCGGATGAGCTGCTCATATTTCTGGGCGAGCCAGAGACGGCGGAGGCATGTGGCGAGGATGGCGTCGAACTTGTCGCCGTACTCCGCCATGATCCCTTGGCTCGCGGGGGAGAGCCCCTTGTAGTTCCCCTGGATCTGGCGGCAGAGGCGGCGCAAGGCGTCGAAGCGGGACTTTCCCTCTTGCGAGAGCTGGTCGTAGCGTTCGGCCTGGGAAAGAGTCTCGACCTGGCGCGCGGCGAACTTCTTTTCGATCTCGAGGCGCCGCTTCAGGCGGTCGAAGAGAAGCGGCATGGCCACGAACTCCGCTCCCAGGAGCATCACGAAGGGAAGCGGAGAGAGTGTCGCGACCGACAGCGCCGCCGCCGCCGCCGCCAGGATCACCTGGTACTCGTTGGCGATCGCGCGCTTGAGGACGGGATACTGATCGAGCACCTGGGGAGCCTAGCTGCCTCCCTGGGGAAGCTTCTGCGGTGTGGCCTGCGGAGCGGCTGCGTCGGGGAAAGGGGCGGCTTCCTTGACGGCGTCGGGCTTCTTGAGGCCCATCTCGACCTCGAACTCGTTCAGGATGCCCTGCGCCTGGATCTGCCGCGCCTTCCGCTCCATCTTGATGCGGTCCACGTCGAGGCCTCCGGTCGCGACCTCCACGGACGCCTTGGCCACGGCCACTTTTTGCTTGATCTCGTCCAGGTATTTCTCGGCGGTGGAAGCTGTGCCGTAAGTGTCCAGTTCGGCCAGGGCGGCTGAGGCGCTCTTCAGGACCTCGGCTTTCTTGGACTCGGCGATGGCCTTGCGGCACTGCTCGATCTTCGTCTTGAGCTTCGCCTTGATGTCGTCGACCGTGAGCTGAGCGTTCTCGAAGGCGTGGTTGGCCGAGGAGAGCTGTTCGGCGGTGGCGGTGAGCTCCTGGCGGACTTGTTGCAGCGTGCTGGCATCGTCCTCGGCGATCCTTCGGGCCTCGGGGCTTCCCTCCTTGAGGGCGGCCTGGATGGAGGCGACGAGCTGCTTTTCCTTGTGATCCAGCTCTTCCTTTTCCTGCTCCAGGCGAATCGCGGTCGCCCGCGTGGTCACGAGAATCTGGTTCAGCTTGGGGAGCGTGTTGCGCATCTCCTCGATGGACTCCTGGAGCATGACCTCGGGGTCTTCGGCGAACGAGATGAAGAACCCGAACCAGGACTTGATGAGCCTGCCGAGGCGACCAAACATGTGCGGCTTCCTTTCCTTCGGCCCGCAACGGGGGCCGGTCGATTACCCCTTGGCGGGGGGCGCGCTTCCGAGGGAGACGGGGTTGTGCTCCACGAACGGGGCCACAGCGTCGAAGAGCTTCCGCTCCTCGATTCGTTTCCGCGCCTGCCATTCGGCGATCCGCTGGCGTTCCGATTCGATCGTCTTGCGGTTCGCCTCCATCTTCTCCTTGTTACGCCGCGTCAGCTCGTCGATCTCGGCCTGCAAGGCCGCGTTCTCCTTCTCGATTTCGGCGCCGCGCGACTCGAGCTTCTTCAGGAGGAAGCCCTCGAAGTGGTCGAGGGCCTGGTCGCGCGCCACGGCGTCCTGGATGACGTCGGCTATGGCCACGGGCCCCGACGGGTTCATCCGCAGGAACCCCGAGAGGGCAGCGGCTTTGGCCTTCGCATCGAGCGAGGCGAAGTCGGCCGAGGAGAGGATCTCGAGGACCTTGTAGGCGGTGAAGCCGTGGGGAGGATCCTTGACCCCCGAGGCCTGAAAGATGGCGGGGAAGTCGGGGATGGGATCACCGGGTGCCTTGGGCAGCACCTTCTCGTCGAGGCTCGGTGGCGGCGTCTTCTGGACGATGTCTCCGATCGACGGGCGAGGGGGCGCCGGTGCGGTCGGGCGCCTCGTTCCCGGGGCGCCAGGGTGCGGCGGAGGGTTCGGGGACGCCGCCGTCGCGGCCTCGTCGTCGCCCACCTCGACGAGCTTCATCTTTTCCAGGACGTCTTTGAGGCCCATGATGAGGAAGCCTAGGACCGGTGCGCAACGCTGTCAAGGTGCGCCACAGTCATTCTGAGCGCGCGTCAGCCGAGTCGCAGCGCGAAGAATCTGGTCTCTGGTTGCGTGAGCGCTTCGAGCCAGATCCTTCGGGCGCGACCGAAGCGGAACCGCGCCCTCAGGACAAAGCGACGGCCTGGCGGCGCGTCACTTGATACAGACGGCGCGCACCTGCTTGAAATCAGTGATCCCCAGGATGACCTTCTGAATGCCGTCCTGGAGGAGGGTGGTCATGCCGTCGGCCATGGCCTGCTTGCGGAGATTCTCGATGGTGTCGCGCTTCTGGATCTTCCGCTTGATCTCGTCGGTGGCCACCAGCAGCTCGTGGACTCCCATCCGCCCCTTGTAGCCGCTGTTCCCGCACTTGGAGCATCCCCTGGGACGGTACAGCTTGAAGTCGGGAGAGTAGCGGATCCCGAGCGTGTCCCAGGATTCGAGGCCGTACTCCTCCATCAGCTCGGCGAACTCCTCCTGGGTCGGATGGTATTCCTCCTTGCAAGCCTTGCAGAGTGTCCGCACCAGGCGCTGAGCCATGATCCCGAGGAGCGCATCGGCGAAGTTGAAGGGGTCGATGTCCATGTCCATGAGTCGCGTGATGGTCTCGGGGGCGGAGTTGGTGTGGAGGGTCGAGAAGACCAGATGTCCCGTCAGCGACGCCTCGATGCCGGTGGCGGCCGTTTCGTGGTCGCGCATCTCGCCGACCATGATGACGTCGGGGTCGGCGCGGAGGAACGCGCGCATGGCGACGGCAAAGGTGAAGTCGATCTTGGGATGGACCTGCACCTGCCGAAGCCCTGCCTGGGTGATTTCGACGGGATCCTCGGCGGTCCAGATCTTCATGTCCACGGTGTTGATGAAGCCGAGGCCCGAGTGGAGGGTCGTCGTCTTTCCTGAGCCGGTGGGGCCCACGACGAGACAAATGCCGTAGGGTTTTTGCAGTATCGCCTTGAACTCGGTGATGTTGCGTTCCGAGAAACCCATCTTCTCGAGGGGCAGGGGCTTGGAGGCCGCGAGGATACGCATGACGACGTCCTCGTTTCCGCCCGAGGTGGGGATCGTGGCGACGCGGAGCTCGATCTGGCCCGTCTGCGTCGAGAACTTGATCTTGCCGTCCTGGGGCTTGCGCCGCTCGGTGATGTCGAGCTTCGCCATGATCTTGAGGCGCGCGACGAGGGGCTGGCGGAACCGGCAGGGAATTTCCTGGTAGAG